>CAYNQM010000144.1:0-7913 GCA_964399275.1 uncultured Haladaptatus sp. | reverse complement strand
AGTATACGCAGGTCGGCGGCGCACGCCCGTTCGGCGTCGCGCTCATCATCGGCGGCATCGAGAACGGCGAACCGCGTCTCTACGAAACCGACCCCTCGGGTACCCCGTACGAATGGAAGGCGCTCGCGGTCGGCGCAGACCGCGGCGAGATTCAGGACTACCTCGAAACGAACTACAGCGAGGGAATGGATCTCGACGGCGGCATCGACCTCGCGCTCGGCGCGCTGGGCACGGTCAACGATGACGAACTGTCGCCGACGGGCGTCGGTCTCGCCACTGTCGACGTCGAAACCGAGCGATTCCGCATGCTCGACGACGAGGAAGTCGAAGGCTACCTCGACGAACTCGGCATCCTCGAAGGCGAGGATGAAGACGAACCGGAAGAGTAATTCCGACGTTTTCTGCGGGAAACATCTTTTAGGTACGCGCGTTTACCTCCGGG
This sequence comes from uncultured Haladaptatus sp., assembly GCA_964399275.1. Lineage (GTDB taxonomy): Archaea > Halobacteriota > Halobacteria > Halobacteriales > Haladaptataceae > Haladaptatus. The sequence continues at coordinate 7,471 of CAYNQM010000144.1, read as the reverse complement.
TATGATATCACTCGAAGAGGCGGTGACGGCGCGTCTCGAATCACACGGCGCGCGATTCGAAGTGTTGGTAGATCCGGACGCGGCGCTCGCCATCAAGCGCGGCGAATTCGACGGCGACATCGAGGACGTCATCGCCGCCGAGGACGTGTTCGAGAACGCGAGTCGTGGCGACCGCCCCGCCGAGGAAGATTTGGAAACCGTCTTCGAGACGACCGACCCGCTGGAAATCATACCCGAGGTCATCGAGCGCGGGGAGATTCAGATTACGGCGGAACAGCGCAAAGAGATGCAGGAACAGAAACACAAGAAGTTGGTCAATCGCATCACGCGCAACGCCGTCAATCCGCAGATGGACAACGCTCCCCACCCGCCCGAGCGCATCGAAAACGCGCTCGAAGAGGCTGGATTCACGGTTGACCCGATGGAGCCAGTCGGCCAGCAGGTGGACGACGCGCTCGACGCGCTCCGCCCGGTCATCCCGATTCGATTCGACGAGGTGACGATTGCGGTGCAGATACCGGCGAACTACGCCGGAAGCGCGCAGGCTCGGATTCGGCAGTTCGGCGACTTGGAGCGCGAAGAGTGGCAAAACGACGGCTCGTGGGTCGGCGTCATGACCTTCCCGGCAGGGATGCAAAACGAGTTCTACGACCTCGTCAACGAGCACACGAGCGGCGAGGCCGAGACGCGAATCATCAAGGACGAAGACGACTTGCAGACGCGATAGCTCGGCTATTGGGACTTCTCTTTTGGCCGAACCAACGAAACTGTCGGCTCGCGACGCAAATAACCGTTCGTCGTTGCGGTCGTCACGCGGATTTTAGCATCGCGGTCTCGTCGGCAAAAAGCGATCGCAATCGGAATTAGTGGTTCAGTCGAACTTCGTCGTCCGTGACGGAACTGACGAGTTCCTCTTGCAGTGGGTAGGTTTCCTCGTCCGTGTCGCCCCACCCGAGTTTCGATTTAACCTTGTCGGTGAGACCCGGGTTAGGGTCGATGTGGGCCGTCCCGTGTTCGACGTCCGAGACGATGCCGACTTGGTCGCCGTTCTCGTCTACGACTTTCTTCCCCTCGTCGTCGTCGGTGATTTGCGTTGCCATTGCACTCTTCGTTTGGGACGTTCGTCGGTAGGCCTCGTGGTTGCCAATGCAGGTCGGTTATCCGTCTTCGACGGACGTTTAGTCCTTACCGGGAAGGAGCGGATGGTCGTCGGGTGCCTCGGCGAGTTGACGCTGTACTCTGTCCCATTCCTCGAAGTAGCCGTAGTCGGTCATCGTGGACATTCCGGCGATTGCGGCGCGGAGGCTGAGACCGACCAGCGGAATGTCCGCAACCGTGATGACCACGTCTGCTTGGATGATGGCTCCGTCTCGCAGGAGCACGTCGAGCAGGTCTACCACGGCGTTGTCGTCTTTCGTCGGTTTCATGCCTCCAACTCCGGTGCGAACGAGTAGGGTGGCCACGGGCCGGTAAATCGCACTTCGACGCCCGGTGTTTCCGCAACGTCGTCCAGCACGTTTCCGATGTCGTCTTCGCGGTCTTCGTGCGCAAGGAAGCCGACCTGTACCACTTCGTCGGGAGTATCCTCGTCCAGTACGCCGGAGCCCGAATCCAGCACTTCGAACTCCCGGACGAGAGGTTCGAGGTCGTCACGGAGGTGGTTCGTCAGTTCCTCCTTTCGTCCCTGTCGAAGGTCGCGGATTCGGGTGTCGTACTGCTTTTCGAGCAGGAACGCTGTTCCCTCCCCCGCGTCCTCGATTTGCTCGCGCAGGTCGGCCAACTCCTCGTCCTCCGTCTCCAGTTCCTCGCGGATTTGCTCGTCGTCCCACGTCACGCCGACGCGATACTCCCAGTGGCCCGCGAACTCGGTGAGATGGCTCTCCAGCGTCTCGTACTGGTCGGTCAGCCACCGCCGAACGCGATCGTCGTCGCCCTTGAGAATCGTGTCGAACCGGAACGGAAGCGGCGTTCCGAACGTCTGTCCGGCGGTATCGACGATTTCCTGATGGGTGAGCAACCAGTCGCGCACCGTACTGAGGTCGTCCGTGTCATAAGGTGAGTCGCACGGTTGAACCACTGCGCCGACGCCATCTTCGGCGACGAGCGATACGGGTTCGCCGTCGATTCCCTCCGGCGAAAAGTCCCCCGCGTCGTCCGGGGAGACGACGCAGTAGAGGTAGCGACCCTCCTCGAACTCCTCAGCCACCGAATCCCTCCACTCCGGGTTCGCGCTCGGCCACATCGACCAGCGCGTCGGTCAACAGGTCGTCCAAGTCGCCGCGAAGGTGTTCGACCTCTCGCTCGATGTCCTCGGACTCCTTCAACCGGTCGAGTTCTTCCTCCAGTGCTGCCAACTGCGAGCCGAGACGCTCTATTTCCTCCGGCGAGAGGTCGTCGTGTTCCATCCGGCGAACCGCCTCGCGCTCCAAAGCATCGACCAGCAGTTCGACCACCGTGACGACGAGGGAGATGAGACCCTTTCCAGCGTCGTCCTCGTCTATCTCAATCGCCGTCATGCTCCGCCTCCGCGGTCTGTTTTTCCTCCGCTTCGTCGTCCTCTTCTTCGTCCGCGGTCGCTTCCTCGCCTACCGACTCCTCGCCCTCGCTCTCCTCCGAACTTTCGCCCGCCGATTCGACCGGGACGGTCTCTTCCTCGGCGAGTTCCTCGACGCCTGCGGCTTCTTCGACGCGCTTCATGTCCGTTCCTTCCGGAAATTCGAGTCCGTACTGCGCCGCCGTCTCGAACGACGCGATGGCGGCCCGGAGTTTTACGCCGAGCAGTTCCGTCTCGCCGACCGTGACCACGATGTCGGCGTTGATGACGACGCCCTTGTCGAGCAGCAGTTCGAGCATCTCCGCGAGGTCGGACTGACTGCGCGTCGGCCCGGTTTCACGCATTGTCTTCCTCCTCGAATCGGTTGCCGTAGATTCGTTTCGAGTTCGGCGCCGATGAGTGCCACGCCTCTTTCGGCACGGTCGAGAACTGCGTCGAGTTCCCGACGTCCGTGCGCGAACTCGGCATCGTGGAGTAGGCAGTCGGATTGCGCGAGTTCGGTTGACCCGCCCCACCTTTCGATTCGTTTTCCTGCTTGATTTCGGCGAGTCGGTCGCGGGTTTCGAGCAGTTTCTCGCGGAACGACTCGACGCTGTCGTGCAGTTCGGACTGAATCTTCGACTGGTACACCTCCGACTGCATGTCGGGGTCGATTCCGGAGACGTCCATGTCGGCGTCAGCGCCCGATAGCATGCCGTCCCCGTCCTCGTCGCCGGAATCTCCAGCAAATTCGTCGAAGGCATCGTCGAACTCGCGCGATTCTCGCCAGAGTTCGCGCATGTCCGTCGAATCCCACAATTCGCGGAGTTCGACCGCCTTGACCAACCCAAACGTGTCGATTGCCTCCTTCGGGTCGCCCTCCGAAATCGCCTCGGGCACGTCTTCGAACTCGACGGCCTTGGGTACCTGCGTCGCATCGACCACGTCAGGGAGGTTCGTGAGGTCGAGCTCGTCGATTACGTCCTCGCCTTCGTCCAACACCGTCCAGAGAGTCTCCGCTTTCGAAGACACGTCCTCGAACGAGTCGGACGATTCGAACGTCGATTCGAGTGCCTCGACGCCGGAACGAACGTCTTCCGTGAACGATTCGAGTCGGTCGCTATCCATTTCGCGTCCGCCCCCCGATTCGCAGTTCCAGCACGTGATTGTTGTACGTCGCTTCCTTGATTACGGCGTTGTCCCACTCCAATCCGAGACGTTTGACCGGTCGGTTCGCGTCCCGGACGACCACCGTGTTCGTCGCCGTGTCGTACGTCACCGAGAGGTTGTCCTCAGAGACGTCCGGCAGGTCTACGGCGACGATGAGGCCGTCGTCCGATTTTCGAACGTTGGTCAGGTACTTCGGTCGGTGCGTCTGCTGGCGGGTCTGCTCCGAACCGACAGTGTCGAACGCCATCGTGTAGTCGATTCGCCCGCCGGAACCGCCGATTTCTCCGGTGCGCGTTCTGGCCGTCTCCGCCTCTGACAGCGCGTTCGCCAATCGAACCAGTCTGTTGATGAGTCCCATTATCCTTTCACCTCGACTTTCCCGCTCCGCAATCGTTCGTGGGCTTCTTCCGCGAGTTCGAGTCGCTCTTCGAGGGCGGCTTTCTGCTGCTCGTACTCCTCGTGCGACAACTCGCCGAGTTCGTACAGCAGGTGCGTCTCCTTGAGTTCGTCCTGGATCCCTTCCACGTCGTACATTTCGCTGACCGCCAGCGAATGCAGTACGTCCGCAATCGACACCAGCGGTCGCACGAGCAGGTCGTCCAAGAGAATCATCGCTGGGCTCCGACGTGGATATCCACGAAGTTGTACGGTGCCCACGGACCGGTGTACTGCACCGTCAAGTCGTCGTACTCCTCGCGCACGTCGGCCACCACCTCGTCGAACGCCTCGCGGTCGTCCGTCGGCACGAGATACGACCGATTGAGCACGAGTCGGTCACTGAACAGGTCGTCGTCGGTCTCGCTCTCGGCGAGCGCCGACAGTCTATCGCCGACGTCGTCTCGAATCTCCTCGCGCGAGAGGTCGGCGTCCTCGTCCGCGACGAGTTTGACGCCGAGTTCGGCGTGTCCATCGACTTCGTTGAGCGCCTTCGTGAACGCCCGTCTCGCACCGCGGAGAACGCTTTTGAGCGCTCGGTTGTCTTTGAACGCCATGCCGAACTGCATCGGAACGACGCCGTCAACGTCGTCGCGTTCCAACACCTGCCGAAGTATCTCGTCGTGTGCTTTGCTGTCCTCGTCGGTTCGGTCGGGGTCAGTCGTCTCGATGTCGGAGACGACAGCGGAGAGTGTACGGTAATCGACGGTGTACACTCGGTCTGCGTCTCCCACGGCATCGGCATCGAATTCGAAATCGTTCTTCTCGACGACCCCGTAGACGTATCGGTTCGAACTCATCGTTGTAGGCAGGGCGGTTCCCTCAACTGTGATGCGACGTGACGTGTGTTAATAAGTCGTGTGGCGGAAACAGCAAGCATGCGCCTCGATCACGGGGAATCCTGCTGTTCGAGGTCGCACACCGACGGTTTGGAAACGAATCTCGAAACGGTGCCGAGGCCGTCGCTTTCGTCTTCGCTCATTCGTATCCGTCGTTCTCATCCGCGTCGATGGCCTCCCGTTGGTGACCGAAGCTCGCCCGCCGATAGCGTCCGGCGCGACCGTACCCCCGAACCCCGCCGTCTCCGTCGAGGCTGATGACGTATCGACCGAGGATATCCTGCGTGTCCGGGATGGAGTTGCGTTCGACGACTTCCACGACGACGCGCCACCCCTCTTCGTCGATGCGTTTGACCTCCACGATGCCATCGAGCGGCGAACCGGTCAACTGTTTGGCGAGGGCTCGCCCCGCGTCCCTCGCGTCCCGAACGCCAATTTCGCCGTTCGAGTCGGCCCATTCACCGCTCGGTTCGGACTGTTCCGACGAATCGTCCACCTCGTCAACTGCATCTGAGAGTCGTTTGAGGACGTCCCCAAACTCCGATTCGTCCTGCTTGGTTCGTTCGCTCATCCTTGTCCCCCTCGAATCGGTCGAGACGAAGCGTGATAATTCGTGTGCCATTATCGGTTCGTTTTCCGTGCATACTCGACGTGCAGTTCGGGCGGCCGGTCAGAAACGGTCGATTTCGACCGATGCAAACGTCCGTCATCCGGCTTTTCGCGTCTCGACTCTCGCCCCCATTAAAAAGACCTTGCAACGGCGGCCCCAACCGTGAAATAGCGTTCTCATCCATGGTAGTGTATCGGGAGCAGACTCCCGTCGATTACCAATGGCACAAGCAGGACCTGACACCTCCAGTCTGGCGGAAGTCCTCGACCGCATCCTGGACAAGGGCGTCGTCATCGACGTGTGGGCGCGCATCTCCGTGGTCGGCATCGAAGTGCTGACCGTGGAAGCGCGCGTCGTCGTCGCGTCGGTCGATACGTTCCTTCACTACGCAAAGGAAATGTCGAGGATAGAACAAGCAACAGCATCCGAAGATACGGAACTCGAAGAAGTAGAGGTTACACCGTCGTAAGCATCTCGTAACCATGTCGGACGCAGAAGAGCAGTGCCGGGCGCTTACGGAGGGCGGCGAGCGGTGCTCCCGTCCGGCACAGGAAAACGGATTTTGTTATCAACACGATTCGAGCGACGAGACGATAGACAATGAAACGACAGCCGAGGCAGACGAACGCAAGGAGGACGACGTGAGCCAAGAAAGCGAAGCAACCGAGGAGGCCGACTCGGACGATGAGAGCGCCAGCGCGGAGCAAAACGGCGAGTTCGACGTGATGGAAGTTCGGGGAACGATAGAGGACGTTGCCAGCGATCTCGTGGGCCATCCGCTCGACGGCATCATCGAAATAACAGCCGAAGACGACGGCTGGGAGGTCGTCGTGGAGATGGTCGAGCGAAGTTCGATTCCCGACACGCAGGACATCCTCGGGCAGTACGCGGTGTCGCTGGACGAGTCAGGAGACGTAACGGAGTATCGACTGCGAGAACGGTATCGACGCGGAGACGACCAAGAACGCTAATTTATCCTTTTCTGAAGCCGAGCATGAAACCGCCGACAAATCCGGCGCTCACGGAGAGCGTCGAGAGGAGCGTCGTCACCCAGGAGGGAGGTGCGCCGCCCTGTGCGGCTTCAGTCGATTTGACCATTCCTGCCGTGAGTTTGTCCCAATCGACGGACATGATTCCGCGCGATTCGAGGAACTTGAACAGTGCGAGTTCGAGACCGACGATGACGGCGATGAGTTTGGCCACCTTCTTCGCGGCAAAACCGATGATGCCGCCGATGAAGGCACCGCCCCCGAACTCCAATCCAAGTTGTTGTGGTTCTATCCCGAGTTGCATCGTCCGATTCAGTACAGCGACACGTTAAGAATTTTGTGGTCTCGCCTGAACGATAGGTAATCTCACCGTTATTATGTCCTAATAAGATAGTTCTTAAATCCGATCAATTGTAGGCGAATCCGGGGCGCAGGCGATTTCGATTTCGGCGGGAGATTGAAGAACTAGCACGGCTTACCCTCGATTGTGCACGGAAACGCGGCACGAACCGGAGTGAAGGTCCGGCACGGCTGACGTGGTCGGCATCGACATCAGTGGCCGCCACGAAGAGGGCGGCGAATACCTGATGGTAGCCGCCGCCGTCAACGCAACCGTCGGAACGACGCGCGTTCAGCGCGTTCGGGGGATAGGATTCGCAGTCAGCTACGAGCAACCGACGCTGTCCGCCATCATAGAACTGGTCGCCGAAGCGCTCGGTGAACTTCCGGAACCGGCGGACGGACCGGTCGTCGCCGAGCGAGGCGAGTTTTACGAAGAACCGGAATGGATGGTCGAACAGCACCTCGAACCTGAATTTAAGTACGTCGAGTGAATTTCTGATCGTGAAACAGTGCAGGCCGCTCTCGACGCAGCGTACGCAGCTCGAAAAGTAGT
>CAYNQM010000143.1:0-8178 GCA_964399275.1 uncultured Haladaptatus sp. | reverse complement strand
CCTGTTGGAACCGCTGGAGACCATCTACGCTATCGCCGACCACAGTCGGACTTTGGCCTACATGTTCGGCGACGGCATCGTCCCGAGCAACGTCTCTACCGGCTACCTCGCCCGGATGGTACTCCGCCGAACCAAGCGACTCTGTGACAACGTCGGCGTGGACGCGCCACTGGACGAACTCGTGGACATGCAGGCCGAACGTCTCGACTACCAGAACCGCGACACCATCCGCGATATCGTTCGGACGGAGGTCGAAAAGTACCGCGAGACGCTCGAACAGGGCGGTCGCAGAGTGCGCCGAATCGCCAAGAGTCACGCCGAGGAAGGCAAATCGATTCCGACTTCGACCCTCGTTGAACTGTACGATTCCCACGGCCTGCAACCGGACATGGTCGAGGAAATCGCCGACGAGTTCGGCGTCTCGGTCGAAATCCCCGACGACTTCTACAGTCTCGTCGCAGACCGCCACGACGGCGGACAGGCGTTCGAAGAGGAGGAGACGGCGGACGACCGCCTCGCCGACCTCCCGAAGACCGAGCGACTGTACTACGAAGACCAGTACCGAACCGACTTCGAGGCCGTCGTCTTGGACGTGTTCGAACGCGAGGAGGGTTACGATGTCGTTCTCGACCAGACGATGTTCTACCCCGAAGGCGGTGGCCAACCGGGCGACCACGGTTCGTTCTCGACCGACGAAAAGACGGTGCAGGTCACGGACACGCAAATAGAGGACGGCGTCATCCTCCACCACACCGACGAACCTATCGACAAGGGCGAAATCGTTCGCGGAAAAATCAACGCCCAGCGTCGTCGCCGACTCATGCGCCACCACACGGCGACGCACATCGTCGTCCACGCGGCCCGGCAGGTGCTCGGCGACCACATCCGACAGGCCGGTGCCCAGAAAGGGATCGACAGTTCGCGTATCGACGTTCGCCACTACGAGCGAATCGACCGCGAGACGGCCAAGAAAATCGAACTGCTGGCGAACGAAATCGTCATGGAGAACACGACGGTGCAACAAGAGTGGCCCAACCGCCACGAAGCCGAAGAGGAGTTCGGCTTCGACCTCTATCAGGGTGGTATCCCCGCCGGGACGAACATCCGCCTCATCCACGTCGCCGAAGACGTGCAGGCCTGCGGTGGCACCCACGTCCGTCGAACCGGCGACGTCGGCTGTATCAAACTCCTGAACACCGAGCGCGTGCAGGACGGGGTCGAACGACTCACCTTCGCCGCTGGCGACGCCGCAATCGAAGCGACGCAACAGACCGAGGACTCCCTCCGGTCTGCCGCGGACATCCTCGACGTTGCTCCTCCGGAAGTACCCGACACGGCGGAACGCTTCTTCGAGGAGTGGAAGGCTCGCGGCAAGCAAATCGAAGACCTGAAAGAACAGCTCGCCGAGGCTCGCGCCAGCGGTTCCGGCGGCGGCGAGGAAATCGACGTCGGCGGCACGACCGCCGTCGTCCAGCGAATCGACGCCGACATGGACGAACTCCGCGCGACCGCGAACGCCCTCGTTGACGAGGGGAAAATCGCAGTCATCGGTAGCGGTGCCGACGGCGCGCAGTTCGTCGTTGCGGTTCCGGACGACGTCGCACTCAACGCTGGCGAGGTCGTTGGCGAACTGGCCTCCCGCGTCGGCGGCGGCGGTGGCGGTCCATCGGACTTCGCGCAGGGCGGCGGTCCCGACGCCGACGCGCTAGACGACGCGCTGGACGATGCGCCAGACGTGCTCCAGCAAGTCAAGAACGCCTGACGAGGCTCGATTTTACTTTCGGACGACGCCTTCTCACGTAGCCAGTAGACCTTAGTGCGAAACGAGCATCTACCTTGGCGCATGAAATCGGTCGTTCATCTCATATCGGGAGACGAGGCTGAACAAGAAACAGCACTCGCAATTGTCAAAAACCTCTTGGAGGATGAGACCGGCACTATCGACGGCGTTGCGGTCGTCGCTCAGTCGAAGGGTATCAAGTCCGTCACGACAGAGGGAAATCGCCAAGATCAAGTGGAGTCTCTGTTGGACGCCGGTGTCGAGTTCAAAGCGTGTAGTAACACGCTCGAAATGATGGAACTCGACGAATCCGACCTCGTCGAGGGTATCGAAACCGTCCCGGAAGGCGCCGTCGAAGTCACGCGACTGGAGAACGAAGGATACGCCTACATGCGTCCGTAGTATCCGCGTTGGACTTCGTAGACACGCTTTTTCTGGGACAAATCTCGATGTCGCGGAGAGCAGTCGCCGTCTATCGTTCGATTTCGCCATAGGTAGCCCTTGGTTCCTCGATTTTACTCCCAGAGTGGTTCTACTTCCCTTCGCCGCGTCCTCCTTCCGATACGACGGCAAACCGCGACGTTTCCGGCGCGGTGCTAATTTGATATCGCAATAATTGGTTTATCGATGGCCGTAATGGGTATCCCGTCGCCCGGTTTTCGTTTACTCGATGCTCGACTGCGAGTACCCACCGCCAGTTACGACTGGCGACACGGTTGCGGTCGTCGCTCCCTCGCACGCCCCGCCGGACGGTTTCGAACAGGGCTTGCGCCGTTTGCGCTCGTTCGGCGTCCGAACCACGGTGTTCGAAACGGCGACGCGGAGTACCGACTGGCTCCGCGACAATCCGGCCGCGCGAGCGAGGGACGTGATGGCCGCGTTTCGAGACGAGGAAGTGGACGGCATCGTCGCGGCGATGGGCGGCAATCGTGAACTTCAGATTCTCGACCATCTGGACGAAGACGTCGCTCGTCGGAACCCGAAGCGATTCTTCGGTTCGAGCAACAACACCCACCTCCACCTGTTCTTGAATCAGGCCGGACTCGTCTCCTTCTACGGCGGTCAGCTCTTTCCCGACCTCGCGGCAGACCCGGCGATACATCCCTACACGCGTGCAAACGTTTCGCGTGCGTTCTCGACGACTCCGTTCGGTTCCGTCCGCCCCGCGTCACACTGGACGGACGAGTACTACGACTTCGACGCGCGGACGCCGCGAACGTGGTTTCCCGCCGACGATTGGCGCTGGCACGGAACCGAGAGACGAGTCGGCGGCCCGGTCGTCGGCGGTTGTCTCTCGATGCTTCGAACCCAACTGCTGGCGGGGTCGTCTTATTTCGACGTTGACGGGCTTTCGGGTTGCGTGTTGGCGGTCGAAACCTCCGGGGAAACACCCGGCGCGAGCGAAGTTGAGCGCTTTTTCATGGCGCTCGGAGAGCGCGGTGTCTTGGACGACCTCGAAGGCATTCTCGTCGGAAAACCGGAAACGCCCGGCGACACTCGCGCCGCTCGTGAGCGGTATCGCCGAGACCAGCGAACTGCGATAGCGAATATCGTCGAGGAGTACGCCGACGTGCCGTGCGTCTTCGACCTCGATTTCGGCCACTCAGCCCCCGTCTTACCGCTCCCGATTGGTGCCGACGTGGAAATCGATGGTTCAAACCGAACAATTCGGTTTCGCTGAGTCACAGTCGTATGCTGGGATAAATCACATACTGCGATACAAAATTGCTGTTTTCACGTCAGGCCGTCTCGTGCGGTTCTTTCCGGGCAAAAATTGGCTAATTGTAGTGTAGATCGCGAGATTACTGTCGAACGGCTGATTTTAGGCAGATCAAAAACCCTAAGTCTGTGTTTAGGCAAGCCTAAAACATATGTCTGGAACACCTGCGGAGATTCCGACCCGTCGCGAGTACGTCAAGGGTGGTAGCGCCCTCATCGGCGGCGGTCTACTCGCTGGCTGTACGAACGACGACGCGAACTCGGGAAACACCGAACAGCCAACCAACGGAACGACCGAGGACGACGACTCCTACTCGGTGACGATGGCACCGATGGGGTCGGTCGAATTCGAGAGCGTCCCGGAGAGCGTTTTCACGATATTCCCGCAGTACGCGGATATGGCGGTCGCGCTCGGCCACGGAGATGCGGTGAACTCGGTGTACGTTCCCGAAATGTCCGGCAAGACGATGAACACCTACTACGAGCGATTAAACGGCGTCTCATTCGACTGGAAGGGGCTTCCCGACCCGCTGAGCAACGGGTTGAGCAAGGAACTGCTCTACCAACTCGACAGCGACGTTCACCTCGCCGACCCGGCCTACGTCAGCACCCAGAGCAACTGGTCGAAGTCCAACATCGAGGACATCCAGAACGACATCGCCCCGTGGTTCGGGAACTTCTACAGCGGCACCCACGACACGCCGCCGGATGGATACCGAGAGCAGTATCAGTTCTACGGACTGTGGGAGATGTTCGGAAAGATCGCGGAAATCTTCCAAGAAAAGGAGCGCTATCAGGCACTGAAGTCGATTCACGACGACGTACTCGCGACGGTTAAGGACAACCTCCCGCCGAAAGACGAGCGCCCGACGGCGGTTCGCGTCACCTACAGCGACGGGTCGTTCTACACCTATCACCTCAACAAACCCGGTTACTGGCTGGCGGATACTCGTCCGCTCGGCGCGACGGACGCCTTTGCCGAGGAGGATTGGGGCGACCTGTGGGGAACGGTCGATTTCGAGACGATGCTCGAAGCTGACCCGGACGTTATCCTCCATCTCTGGGGAATCTCGCCGGGCTACTACCTCGACAAAATTCAGACGAAAATCGAGAACCACGCCGCGGGTAAGAAACTCTCCGCGATTCAGAACGACCGTTTTTACGCGTCCGGAATGCGGTATCAAGGCCCCATCATGAACCTGTTCCAGTTGGAGATGACGGCCAAGCAGTTGTACCCCGAGCAGTTCGGCGAGTGGCCGGGCTACGTCACCGGCAAACCGTATCCCGAAATCCCGTCTGAGGAACGCCTGTTCGACCGAGGAAAGCTCTCGGACGTTATCGCTGGGAAGTTCTGACGGAAGGTGGCTCCCGCCCGTCTCTCATAGTTCCAGGCTCTGCTTTCCGTATCCGTGGCGTGACGTTTATTTCCACGAAATGGACTTCTCTACCTCTTTTTCTGTTCTGTTCATCCAATCGCTAAATGAAATACTATTATGATATGTTCAGTGTCTACTGATGGGGAATATCTTTGCGACTCTCGATTGTACCCGCATGTGGATGGGGAACAAATGACACGCACACGACGGCAGTTCGTGAAGACGGTGGGGACAGCCGGCGCAGTTTCGGGGCTTTCCACCTTCACTGCGTCCGGGAGACAAGGAACGACGACGCTCCAGTGGGCGGGCAATCCCGTGGACAAGCAGAACGTGGGGAAGATAAATCAGGCACTCCACAACGCGGGCTTGCCCGACAACATTCGGATAAGCGTCATCGTCACGTCGAACATCTCCGACGACGTCCAGCAACAGTATCGGCAGTGGTTGCAAGCCGGTCGAAATCAACCGGACATCCTCCGGATGGATAGCGGCTGGACGATTCCGTTCATCGCTCGGGGGCAGATATCCAATCTAAACCAAGAGCTATCGCAAAGCTCGCTCAATCGCATCAAGCAGGACAACTTCACGGCCAGCGTCAACACCGCCTCGGCACCGAACGGCGACCTGTACGCAGTGCCATACTTCACCGACCTGCCGACAATTCAGTACCGCAAGGACTGGGTGAGGAACGCAGGATTCAACCCGGACGGGCAGAACTGGGCCACTGAACCGATTTCGTGGAAGCGATTTTCGAACGTCATCAGCCAGACGCAACAACAGCAGAATACCCAGTACGGCTACTCGTGGCAGGCGAACGCCTACGAAGGCCTCTCGTGTTGTACGTTCAACGAACTGATGACGACGTGGGGTGGCGCGTACTTCGGCGGTCGGGGCAACCTCTTCGGGCCGGTCGGCGAGCGACCGATTACGGTGAACCAACAACCCGTGATTCAGGCGCTCCGGATGGGTCGGACGTTCATCAACGGACAAAGCGACCAGTTCTCGCTACAGGGCTATCAACAAATCTCGCCGCAGGCGGTGCTCCAGTGGACGGAAGGTCCGTCGCAGTCGGCGTTCATGAACGGCAACGCCGTGGCGATGCGCTGGTGGCCGTCCGGTCTCTACGAGGCCGCCCAGAAGTACGGCGACCGACTCGGCGTCATGCCGATTCCCTACGGCGTCAGACCGAATCAGGCCCAGTTCGACGGAACGGGTGGAACCGCCGCCGCGCTCGGTGGCTGGCACCTCGCGCTCAACCCGAACTCCCAGAACAGGCAGGCCGCCGTGCAGGTGCTCAACGCGGTCGCAAAGCCGTCGTTCCGCGAGTTCACGTTCAAACAACTGGGCTACCTGCCGTCGGACAATACGTACCTGCAAACGCAACGCGCACAGCAGGTGAACATCTGGGGCAACTACCTCGATACGCTTCGTCTGGCCGGAGAGACGGCTATTCCGCGACCCGTCACCGTCGTCTGGCCCGACGAATCAACGGCCATCGCCGACCGCGCGAACGCGGTGCTGGCCCAACAGCAAGCGCCACAGCAGGCGATGTCGGCGCTCCAGAGCACGCTACAGGACATCGAGGGGAGCGTCTAACCGGATGAGTCTGAGCGAGTACAGCGTCCGCGGAGTCGTGCGGTACTCGGCGAGTTGGACGGAGCGCCTGAACGAGGAGCAGTTCGCGTACCTCCTCATCCTTCCGGCGTTCCTGTTGGTCGGTTCGATGGCGTTCTGGCCGCTGGTTCGAACCTTCGAGTTGTCACTGCACGCCGACAGTCTGTTTGCTGGAAGCGGTTACGTCGGCGAGTTCGTCGGCTTCGAAAACTACGTCGAACTGTTATCGGGCGAGCGCGACAGCATCCTCGGAAATCCGTTTCTTTCCCTCAGCCAACCGTTTTCGAGCGCCATCGTCGTGACGCTTCTCTTCACCATCGTCTCGGTGGCGTTCGAGACGGTTATCGGCCTCGGGCAGGCGCTCGTCTTAGACCAAGATTTCCGCGGTCGGCGCTGGGTGCGCGTCGCCATCATCATCCCGTGGGCGGTGCCAATCGCCATTCAGGGGATGATTTTCTACCTGCTGTTCCAACCGGGAATCGGGTTCGGAACGAGCTTAATGCAGGATTTGGGCATCTTCTCGGCGACGCCGCTCATCAACAGCGTCGACTCGATGATAATCCTCATCGTCGCGGACATCTGGAAGGCGTCAGCGTTCATGGCCTTGCTCATCCTCGCGGGACTCCAGAGCGTGGACAGAACGCTGTATAAAGTCGGTCGCGTGTCGGGAGCGTCGAGATGGCAGATGTTCAAGATGATAACATTCCCGCTCGTCCTGCCGACGCTGATGGTGGCGATGTTGTTCCGGACGATTCAGGCGATGCGCGTGTTCGGAACCGTCGAGACGATAACGAGTTGTAGCACCGTTCCGACGTTGACCTGCCTCGTGGTCGATACGTTCAGTTCGGGCCGCTACGGCACCTCGGCGGCGGTGGCGTTCATCACCGCGCTCATCGTGGGGTCGGTTGCGATGGTGTACATCGTCTGGTTCGCGGACGTGAGATAGCATGTCTGAGACACAGCAACCGGACGAGGGGCCGTACACGCGGTGGGTGCAGAGCACCATCAAAAATCCGCGGAAGGCGTATCGGTCGATGTTCTACGTCGCGGCCGTCTTCTTCATCGTCACGACGCTGTTTCCGTTCTACTGGCTTCTCGTCCTCGCGCTGACGCCCCTCGACAGGATTTCGAACATGGGCGTCGTCCCGAAGGGGTTCAACCCCGGCGCGTTCGTGGAGATGTTCCAACTCATTCCGTTCCACCGCTACATGTTCAACAGCATCTTCATCGCGTTGGCGACGACCGTCATCGTCCTCGTCGTTGGGAGTTTTGCCGGATACGCCTTCGGTCGGTTGGAGTTCCGGGGCCGAACCGGATTACTGCTCCTCTTGCTGGCCATCTCGTACTTCCCTCCGGCGGCGTTCATCCTGCCGCTGTTCAACTTCTTCACCGGCAACGTCTCGCTCTTCGGCGTCACCAGTCCGAATTGGTTCAACACGCCGGGCGCGCTGGTAACGCCCTTTGGCGGATTGTACATGCCGCTTACGGTGTTCATCCTGACGACGTTCTACGGCCAGATACCCGACGGCTTGGAGGACGCCGCCCGCGTCGAAGGTGCGACGCGAATCGGCGCGCTGTTTCGGGTCATCATCCCGCTCTCTGCACCGGGCGTGGCGACCGCGGGCGTTCTGACGTTCATTCAGGTATACAACGAGTTCTTCTTCTCGTTCCTGATGACGGACGGACAGC
>CAYNQM010000142.1:0-8218 GCA_964399275.1 uncultured Haladaptatus sp. | reverse complement strand
CACGTCGCCACCCTCCAAGCCGTCTCGGGCGCGGGCTACGACGGCGTCACCTCGATGGAAATCATCGACAACGTCATCCCCCACATCGGGGGCGAGGAATCGAAGATGGAGACCGAATCTCGAAAGCTCCTCGGCTCGTTCGACGGGAGCGAAATCGACCTTCACGATGTGGACGTATCGGCGTCCTGCAACCGCGTTCCGACGCTCGACGGCCACCTCGAAAACGTCTGGGCGGAAACCGCAGACCGCATCTCCCCGGTGGATGCCCGCGGCGCCTTCGAAGACGCGCCGACGCTCGACCTTCCCAGCGCCCCCGACCCACTCATCGAAGTGTTCGAGGACGCGAACCGTCCACAGCCACGACTCGACCGCACTCTCGGCGGTGGAATGCAGATCGCGGTCGGCGGGCTTCAGGAGACGACGGCGGGTCTCCAGTACAACTGCCTCGCCCACAACACGATTCGCGGTGCCGCCGGAGCGAGCCTACTGAACGGAGAGCTGCTCGCCAACGAAGGGTGGGTCTGACACGGTTGCCGAAATAACCGCGTTTTTATCGTATTTCACACATCTTGGTCGAAGGTGCATATCGGAGAAGGGATGGACGAAACGAGCACGCTTCCCGCGCTCGTTGGCCCTTTCTGACGGGATCGCGCTCGCGGTAGCGGTGGCGACTCCAACTAGATAGTGACAGAATATTAGTGGATTTATATATCTGCACGTAGTGTACTTACGCACCGGTATTTACCGGACACAGCCATGAAACGAATACTCACGGTTCTCGTCCTCGCTTCGGTGCTGGCAATCGCATACCGCGTTCGCAGTGGCGGCAACGACACTACCGTCGAAGCCGACTACTGACCACCGAAACCGCAACGACTGTAGAATACCCTCGCAAACTCTGCCACGGGAGCCGCTACGCGTGGCAGGTACCGTCCGATTTTTTCACTCCGAAACCAAGTAGCGGAGCAAGACGCCGTCGTCGATTCGTTCGACTCGCTCCAGTTCGAGCGTCGGAAATTCGGTGACGAACCCCTCGCCATCGGCGAGCGTCGGCGCGTCGCGACCGCCGACGACCATCGACCCGACGTAGAGTCGGAGTTCGTCCACCAGTCCGTCGGCGAACAGCGAGAAGATGAGTTCGCCGCCGCCTTCGACCATCACCTGTTCGAGGCCGCGCGATTCGAGTTCCGAGAGGGCGTCGCCCATCGAAACGCGCTCGTCGCCCGCCACGACGACGTTTGCACCCGTCTCTCTGAGCGCCTCGACTCGCTCGTCCGGCGCGATTTCGGCGACGAAAACGAGCGTGTCTACTCGGTCGTCCAGCACTCGGGCGTCGGTCGGCGTCCGAGCACGCGAATCCGCGACGACGCGGAGGGGGTTCGCACCTCCATCGGCAGTGAGCGAGGGGTCGTCCGCCAGTACGGTTCCGACGCCGACGACGATGGCGTCGCTCTCGACTCGGAGGTCGTCCACTCGGTCGAAGTCGTCCAGGCCGCTGATGGCGACCTGCTCGCGGCGACGCGAGGAGAGTTTTCCGTCGGCGCTCGTCGCGGCGTTGACGACCACGTGCATGCGCCGACGTTGGCGTCCGGGCCGAAAACCGCTTTCGGTGCTATCAGGAAGTTTATGAACGTTCCCGCAAACGAATCGGACAATGGTCTCCCGGAACGCCTATCGAGCAATCTTCATTGCGCTCCTCCTCCTCTGCTCGGCTACGGTCGGCTACGCCTACGTCACATCGCCGGTTCGGGATGCGGTTGACGAGTACGACGCTCAGTCGAAGGTTCCAATCGAGGAACGAAAGCAGGTCGCCCCGCGGAACGACGCCGGAATCACCCTCGTTACAGGGCACGGCATGAAGGGCGAACGCTCCGCCCTCGTTGCGTTCGGGCCGAAGGGTCGCGTGCTGTATCACGACGACACTTACACCGGTTACTTCGACGTTGACCCGGTGCCGAACTCGTCGATGACGGTGGAGTACGTCGCGGAGAAACCGCTTTCCGGTGCGCAGGCGGACGCGTGCGACGCGAAATGCACCGTCTCGTTCGTGGAGCGAGTGAACCTCTCGACGGGGGAGAAGAGCCGCGTCTTTTCGCGGATAATCCCACAAGACAGGGGGGCGAACTGGCACGACGTGGATAGAATCGACGAGAATCACCTGCTTGTCGGCGATATTCACGGCGATCAAGTGTACGTCGTCAACACGACGACGAACATCACGACGTGGCGTTGGGACGCACAGGACGACTTCCCCATCACCGAGGGCGGCCCGTACCCCGTCGATTGGGCGCACCTGAACGACGTGGAGCGACTGCCAGACGGTCGCTACATGGCCAGTCTCCGCAATCAAGACCAAGTCGTCTTCCTGAACGAGAGCGGCTTACAGGAGTCGTGGACGCTCGGCGAGGAGAACAACTTCAGCGTGCTGTACGAACAGCACAATCCGGATTACATCCCTGAATCGCGGGGCGGTCCGGCGGTGGTCGTCGCCGACTCCGTGAACGACCGCGTGGTCGAGTACCAGCGCGAGAACGGCGAGTGGCGACAGACGTGGGTGTGGAACGACTCGGACACCGTCTGGACGCGCGACGCAGACCGATTACCGAACGGCCACACGCTAGTCGCCGACACCAACGGAAACCGCGTGGTGGAAGTGAACCGACAGGGGCAAGCGATTTGGGAACTGCCCTTCTACTCGCCCTACGAGGTCGAACGACTGGGAACCGGTGACGAGAGCTTTCGCGGGCCGAGCGCGACCAAAATAGAGATTCGTTCGTCCACTGCGAGCGTCGCAGACCGCGGCATCTACGAGCAACTGGCGCACGCGCTCTTCGGGCAGAAGACCGTGAGCGGTATCTGGTTCGTCCTTCCGATGTGGGCCGGTCTCGGCGAACTCCTCGCGGCGGCCATCGCAGTGCTGACATTGCTCGTCTGGATTGGCTTCGAACTGCGGAGGTTGAACCTGCGAATCGAGACGAAGATACCAATCCGGGTGTCGCGGGAAACGAACGACGACGAACACTTTTAATCCATCCCGTCCCAACTCCGAGTGATGAACGTGGACGAACATGCCGAGGCGCTCGCCTCCGACCTCGGCGTTGACAAAGAGGAGGTCAAAGCCGACCTGCAGAACCTCATCGAGTACAGTGTTCCCATCAACGAAGCGAAACAGAGCCTCCGGCGAAAGTACGGCGGCGGAAGCAGTCAGAGTTCCGAACCCTCCTCCGCCGACATCGCCGACGTGACGACCGACATGGGCAACGTCACCGTCACCGCGAAAGTGCTCACCGTCGGCCAGCGTTCGATTCGGTATCAGGGCAACGAACAGGTCATCTTCGAGGGCGAACTCGCCGACGAGAGCGGGAAAATATCGTACACTGCGTGGAACGATTTCAGCCTCTCGCCCGGCGATGTCATCACCGCGGGCAATGCAGGCGTGCGTGAGTGGGAAGGCAATCCCGAACTCAACCTCGGCGAAAGTACCAACGTCGCCCGTGAGACGACCGACATCAACGTCCCCTACGACGTCGGCGGCGACGCGTCGCTCGCCGACGTTCGCCCCGGCGACCGCGGCGTCGCGCTCGAACTGACCGTCCTCGAAGTCGAGGACAAAGTCATCGACGGACGCGACGGCGAAACAGAAATCAAGAGCGGCGTCGTCGCCGACGAGACGGCCCGCCTCCCCTTCACCGACTGGGAGGCCCGCGACGAACTCGCGGAGGGCGCGGCCATTCGCGCGAGCAACGTCTACGTCCGCGAGTTTCGGGGCGTTCCGTCCATCAACTTCTCGGAGTTCACGACGGTCGAACCGCTCGCCCGCGACGTGGACGTAAACGACACCGCGACTCGAATGTCGGTTCGCGAAGCGGTCGAAACCGGCGGCGCGTTCGACGTGGAAGTCGTCGGAAACATCGTCGCGGTGCGCGATGGCTCCGGACTCATCCAACGCTGCCCGAAATGCGGTCGCGTGGTACAGAAAGGCCAGTGCCGAAGCCACGGCCAAGTCGATGGCGAGGACGACCTGCGCGTGAAAGCAATCGTGGACGACGGTACCGGCACCGTCACCGCGATTTTGGACGACGAACTCACCGCCGAAGTGTACGGCGGCGGACTGGACAAAGCGCGCCAGCAAGCCCGCGACGCGATGGATCAAGAGGTCGTCGCGGACACGATTCGAGAAGAAATCGTCGGGCGCGAGTTCCTGGTTCGTGGCAACCTCTCGGTGGACGATTACGGCGCGAATCTCGAAGCCAGCGAGTTCACCGAAACCGAGGACGACCCGGCCGACCGTGCCAAAGCCCTCCTCTCGGAGGTGGATGCATGAGTTCGCAAGACGGTGCGGGGCGGCGAGAGGTCGCGTGGCGAATCTTCGCCGCGGAGTACAACGACGCGACGCTCGAACACTCCGACAGCGACGAGGAGCGCGCGCCGAACTACGTCGTCACGCCGACCGGTGCGCGAATCAATCGATTGTTCGTCGTCGGCGTGCTGACCGAAATCGAACAGGTCGGCGACGAAGTGCTTCGCGCTCGCGTCGTAGACCCGACCGGCGGGTTCGTCGTCTACGCGGGCCAGTACCAACCGGACGCGCTCGCGTTCCTTGAACGGGCGAGTCCGCCGACGTTCGTCGCCGTGACGGGCAAGGCTCGAACCTTCCAGCCCGAGGATTCGGACTTGGTCTACACCTCGATTCGACCGGAGAGCATCAACACGGTCGATGCGGAGACGCGCGACCGCTGGTCGGTACAGACTGCCGAGCAGACCCTCGCCCGCGTTCGAACATTCGCGCGGGCGCTCGACTCGGACGAGCGCGGCGAGAGCCTCCAGCGAACGCTCGAAGCGAACGGCGTCGATACCGGACTGGCGACCGGGATTCCGCTGGCGCTCGACCACTACCACACGACGACGCCGTACCTCGCGGGGTTGCAAGATGTGGCACTCGACGCGGCCCGCGTCGTCGCGGGCCAGCAGGACGAAGTGGGGTCGCTCGACACCGCACCGGACGAACCGGGCGAAGCGACCATCGACTTCGACGCGTCGCTGGACACCGCCGGAGTTGCCCCCGAGACGGACAGCGAACCGGCGTCCGTTTCGGAACCCGAATCGGCGGACGAATCGCCGTCGGCGTCCGAACCAGCGTCGTCCGAATCGGAGTCAGTGGACGAGTCGGAATCGGTGGCCGAATCCGAGCCAGCGGATTCGGAACCGAACGTGGCGGTCACGTCGGAACCGGAAACCAGCCCTGAGTCGGATTCCGAACCTGTTTCCGAACCAGATACTGGTTCCGACTCCGTTGCCGAAGCGGATTCCGAAGCCGAACCCGCTCCAGAAGCCGAATCTGCTCCCGATTCCGGCCCCGAAACGACAACGCCTCCGGCGGAAGCCCGCGAACCAGAACTGGGTGGCGAACCGGATGAACAGGAGACGGGAGAGAGCGGCGCGGACGACGAACTCGACGATTTCGATTCGGTCACGACCGAAGACACGAGCGACGAACTCGGCGACTTCGGCGCGGACGAACCGGAATCGGCCGACGAACTCGACGACTTCGACAGCCAGCCGACGGGCGAAGACGTGAGCGGCGAGATGTACGAGTTCGAAGACGGTGAGCGCGAACGAATCGAGGAGGAGTTCGGCACCGAGTTCTCGACCGGTTCGGAAGTCGAGTCGGCGGGCGAGGCGGACATCGAAACGCCCGAACCCGAAGACGAATCCGAACCCGAAGAAGAGACCGCCGCAGAACCCGCGGAAACGACCGGCCCAGACGCTGGCACAGGGCAACCCGCGCAGACCGAAGCGACCGAACCCGAAGCAGAACCGGACGAAATCGAGGACACGGAATCAGAAACGGACGCCGATTCCACGGAGTCGGCGTCCGCGAAGGAGGCTCCCGAAAACCTCGAAAACGCGGTGATGGAGACGATGCAGGAACTGAACGGTGGCGACGGCGTGGAGCGCGATCGCCTGCTGGCCGGGGTGGCCGATTCCTACGACGTGACGCCCGAAGAGGTCGATGAGGCCCTGCAAGACGCGCTGATGGCCGGGCGCTGTTACGAGTCCGGCGAGGACACCCTGAAGCCGATCTGATGGCGCTTGTCGAACCGATTCCGGGCGAACCCGCCGCGACCGCCGACCTCGGCGACGAGCGGGCCTTAGTCGTGGCGGACTACCACGCCGGAATCGAGGACGCACTGCGGTACGAGCAGGGTATCAACCTCGACAGTCGAGCGGGGGAACGACGCGAAGCGATGCAAGCACTGCTCGGCCGTACCGACCCCGACAGAGTCGTCTTTCTCGGTGACCTGATGCAGTCCATCGCCGGACCGGGCGGTGCCGAACGCGGCGAAATAGAAATCCTGCTGGAATCCATCGACGTGCCGGTAACGCTCGTAAAAGGCAACCACGACGGCGGCGTCGAATCGTGGATTGCGTGCGACGTGACGCCCGGAGATGGCGTTCGACTGGGCGACGTCGGATTCGTCCACGGGCATACGTGGCCTTCGCGGGACGTGCTCTCGGCGGATGTGGTCTGCGTCGGGCACGAACACCCCTGCGTTCGGTTGGAGGACTCCGTTGGCGGAAGTCGCGTCGAGCGCGTCTGGTTGCGCGGGGAGTTGGATTCGGACGCGTTCGCGGAGCAGTTGAGTGAAAATGTGGTAGTCGATGGCGAGTTGGTCGTCTTTCCGGCGTTCAACGACCTGACCGGCGGGACGTGGGTGAACGTCGAGGGACAGGACTTCCTCGCGCCGTTTTTGCCCGAGGGGTTGGTCGATGGAGAGGCGTATCTGTTGGACGGTGCGCGATTGGGTCGCTACGACGAGATTTGAGACAGTCCTGGGAAATTCTGTTTCGGGATTACTCTGTCAGCAGTGATTCTGACGGCGCGGTAACTGTATCCCAGAAAGCCCTCGTGTGCTACCCTCGCGCGCCCCGCACTGCGCTCCTCGGCCGGCTGCTCCGCACCCGGCCTGCGGTGCTTGAGGGGTCGTGCTTCGGGTGGCCCACTCACCCTTTCAGTCCACCAGGAGGAAGCAAGGACGAGTTAGCGAGCTTTTCGTGTTCGGCAGGTGTGGACGCTCGATGGCTAGTCAGCCTGCTGTTGCGGTGGCGCGTGCGAGCAACGCGCGCGAGGGACGAGTGAGCGGTGTTCTCGTGAGCGACCAGCGGGAGCGAACGAGAACTCGGACGAGGTTCGCTCGTCCGAAGCGAACGAGGAGGTTGGGGAGGACGAGGCGCGGTGTTAGGAGTCGGCAGTTGTTAACGTGAGTAAACAACTGAACCACTTCTGCGAGAGCGATGTGATAGGAGTCGGGAATAGCTAGCGACACGTCTCCAAAATCGACATCCAAACACGCCGGGCAACGAACTTAATTCGTTCCAACCCCTATCCGAAAATCCGATGCAGGACGAACGAGCTGCGGATTCTGCGGCCTTCGCGCGACTCGGAAGCGAGGTTCGGTCGGCGCTCTCGGAGCGCGGGTTCAAGACGCCCACCGAACCGCAAAAGCGCGCGATTCCACCCCTCACAGATGGAAACCACGGCCTCGTCATCGCGCCGACCGGGACTGGCAAGACCGAAACGGCGATGTTGCCCGTTCTCGACGCTATCGCGCACGCCGACCCGCGATTCGGCATCTCCGCGCTCTACATCACGCCGCTCCGGGCGCTGAACCGCGACATGCGCCAGCGGTTGGAGTGGTGGGGCCAGACGCTGGACATCGCTATCGGCGTGCGCCACGGCGACACGACAGACTATCAGCGCCAGAAGCAGGCCAACAATCCGCCGGACGTGCTGGTGACGACGCCGGAAACCCTGCAAGCGATGCTGACGGGATCGAAACTGCGGACGGCTCTGGAGGACGTACGCCACGTCGTCGTGGACGAGGTGCACGAACTCGCCAGCGCGAAACGCGGCGCGCAGTTAACCATCGGATTGGAGCGCCTGCAAGAGCTTTCGGGCGAGTTCCAGCGAATCGGCCTCTCGGCGACGGTCGGCGACCCGGCGGAAGTCGGGAAATTCCTCACCGGAAATCGGGGATGCGAGATAATCGAGGTGGACGTGGGGAGCAAGGTCGATTTCCGCGTTCGGGAACCCGAGATTCGGGAGGAAGACGGGGCGTTGGCCCGCGAACTGATGACGAATCCGGACATCGCCAGTCACGTCCGGGCGATTCGGGACATCGTTGAGAATCACGATTCGACGCTGATTTTCGTCAAC
>CAYNQM010000141.1:0-8291 GCA_964399275.1 uncultured Haladaptatus sp. | reverse complement strand
CGGTCCGGCGTAGTAGACGTTGACGAACTCGGTTCCGTCGTCGTTTTCGAGGATTTCCACGCGGTCGATTCCTTCGATAGGTGCGGCCACGACACCCTCCGTCAGCAGGGCGACTGCGGTTCGAACCGCGCCCTCGACTTTGCCGTCGCGGGTTTCGTAATCACCGACGTTTCCGTCCGCGAAGTCCTTCGCCAGTTCGAGAGCGGCCTCTTCGCGGGACATCTCGCCTTCGAGTTCGCGGACGCGCTCCGCGACGCCGTCGATGCCGAGGATGTTCTCGACGCGGTCGGCCATGTCTTTGGCGACCGGAATCTCGACTTCGGGTTTCGGGTCGCCGCTGTTCGCGCGCGCCGTCTCGGCGACTTCGAAGGCGTCGTCCAACTGCGATTCCAGTCGCTCGAAATACTGCCGGTCTTCTTCGCGCATGCTACAGCCAGAGGTCTAAGTCGGTCGGTTCGTCGTGTTCTCGAACCAGCGGTTCCTCGAAGGTTCGCATGTACAACTCCCCGGCGAATACAGTCGCGGAATCGAGATGTCCTGCGATTGCCTGTCCCGACCGACGGGAGAGTACTACGTGCGTGTGTGCGAACGGTTCCCCGTCGAGGAGCGCGACATTCCCCACGCAGGACGCGACTTCGAGCGGTTCGTCGAAACTCACCTCTCGGTACTCCGTTTCGTCTTGGTCGTAGAACCAGATGTCTGCATCTTGTACCGCGCCCATGGCGACGAACCACGCCGAATCCACGCCTTCGTCCTCGGCCAGTGATTCGATTTCCGAGCGCCAATCTGCGCCGTGTCCGAGTCGAGCGACGAACTCACGTTCCCCAGATACCTCCCGATAGTCCATGTCACTATGGTTGTATGGCCGGTGCAAAAAAGTTGAGTTTCCTCCGTCTCTCAGAAATTGTATTCGTTAAATATCCCTGTTAACCGTTATCTGTCCTTCTCGGGGCGCGAGGACGATTTTCTTGGCCTGACCGTTCGTGTCGAAACTGTCGGTTCCATCAGCGCGAACCCAGTATATCTCGGCGTTTCCGGGGAAGTAGTAGACTCCGCCTTTTACGTTTCGTCCCCTGCGACGTGAACGAATACTGCGTCGTGTTGTCCGTGTCCTCTACGTCCGAGCCTGTTTCCATTCCAGTCACGTTCATTCTGATGCTGTATTCGACGTTGCGTCCCGTCACTTCTTCGACGACCATTTTCGTCTGGGCGGCGCTTGCTGGAGTGCTGGCGGTAAGTCCAACTGTGCCAACGACTCCTGCCATGGCGACTTTTTGTTACTTTTCACTTCTAATTGTATTATAATCAAATACCCGGGTAATATCTGTACCTATTACAATCAATTATTCAAATCAAATGTAAATATAATTGATTTATTATAATATTCTGGCTATTGTGTTTGTACTATGAAACACGTGGTATCTTTCTCGTCTACTCACGACTACGCTATCGCCAGAGCGTGGCTAGTCTTCATCGTGAATAAAAGTAAAATCGCGGTGAGAGGGCTGTTCGAGGGACGAAATGATGTCTCGGGGACTATCGCCAGTCCGATAGCGAGGTTGCGTCTGTTACGCACATGGAAAGCCATGCCTCCTCGCGCGAGATGTCTGCGATGACGAGTCGCTCCGTTTCCCCGTCATCGTCCACCGAGGCCATGACCTCGGCGTCATCTTCGACCGACACCGACATTGCTGCCGTATCCGGCGTCATACTTTGAGAATGCGTACCAAGGAATATAAGACCACCGAAAGGCCGACACGCAATCTAGTTCCTGACACGATTCGTGCGTAAAATCGAACAGAACGAATGGTAATGGCGTCTTTCTCGAAATAGTGGCACCTTTCCGGTCTGGTACTTCCGTTTTTACCCCTGCAGTAACATCAGTACGTTTACCAGAAAATAAGGAAATAATTTGTCCTCGATAGTAACCCAAATCAACCCAATTCTGCAATAAACACGCGGTTTAAGACCGTAACGGTGCCAATCCTAAACGGTAAGTTTATCCGCCGTGACACACAAGGCCAGATTGGATGACAGATACTGACAACCTAACCCGTCGGCGGTTTTTGAAGGCAACCGGAGGTGCGGCGTCGGCTGCCGCACTCGCTGGTTGTACTGGCGGTGGCGGTAGCGGTGATGGTGGCGACAGCAGTGGCAAGAAACTCCAACTCATCAACTCCACGATGACCACGCTGGACCCGGTCAAAGCGACCGGTACGGCGTCGGGGACGGTTATTCAGCAAATCTTCGATCCGCTGATGAACTACCCGAACGGCCAAGTTACCGTCGAAAACCTGCTCGTCAAGGGTCACGAAGTCTCTGACGACAAAAAGACGTACACCTTCAAACTCAAGGAGGGCGTCAAATTCCACAACGGAAAGGAAGTTACGGCAAAAGACGTCGTCTACTCGTGGCGACGTCTCGCCGAATCGACGAACTCCCGACGTGCGTACTTCATTCTCGACTCTATTGGTGTCAAACACAAATCCACGACGAAGACGTACAAGGACACCGACGGCGAGAAGCACGAACTGACCGTCGCAAAACCGGACTCGCTCGCCCTCAAGACGACGGGCGACTACGAGCTTGAAATGACCCTGAAGGAGCCGTTCCACTCCACGCTGGAGATGCTCGCGTACACGTCCTTCGCGGTCGTTCCGGAGGGAATCGTCGGCGACATCAAAGGGTACGACGGCGAGAAAGACCACAGCACGTTCGCCACGAAGGAACCGGTCGGTGCCGGCCCGTTCAAGTTCAAGTCGTGGACGAGCGACGACTCCGCGGAAGTCACGAAATATGAGGACTACCACGGTGAAAAGGCGAAAGTCGATGGCGTCCACTGGAAGATTTCGTCCGAAGCCAACGCACGCCACACTTACGGTATCGTCAACAAGAATGCTGACATCATCTACACCACCAGCCTCCCGACGTCCAAATACAACCCGGACAAGGTAAAAAACACCAGCACGGACGACCAAGGTCGTATCGTTGGTAAGTACGGCCCGACCGATGCTGGCGTGACGATGGACTACCTCGGCGTTTCGACTATCAGCTCCTACTACATGGGCTTCAACACGCAGGCCGTTCCGAAGGCCGTTCGACAAGCCTGCGCATACCTGATGAATCAGGAAACGCTGGTCGAAGAGGTGTTCAAGAGTCGTGGTGAGCCTGCATATCACTTCACACCACCGATGATCTACCCCGGCGGTGCGAAGCAGTATCAATCTCACGCGAAAGACAACTACCCGTACGGGTTCAATGAGGTCAAGCGTGACAAAGCGAAGCAGGTTCTGAACGAGGCCGGCTACGGTCCGGGCAAGAAGAGTTTCTCCTTCGAGTTCACCGTCTACCAGTCCTCGACGACGTGGCCGAAAGTCGGGAAGCTTCTCCGCGACCAGCTCAAGTCGGTCAACGTCAACATGAAGGTCAACTCGGCGCCGTTCAACACGCTCCTCTCGCGCGGTCGCAAGGGTAACCTCGAAGCGTACTCGCTCGGATGGATCATGGACTGGCCAGCACCGGACAACTTCCTCGGTCTGCTGTACCCGCCGCTGACGGACACCTCGAAGTCCTCGCCGCAGGCGTACACGAACTGGTCCGGCACCGAAGCCGCAAAGCAAGCGACCAGTTCGTGGGATAAAATTCAGAAGAACCGCGGCCCAACGGAGAGCGCGAAGAAGGCCCGCGAACAGGCCTACGTCGCTATGGAAGAGGCCAACTGGGAAGACGTTACATTCCTCCCGACGTATCACAACCTCTCTGAGCGATTCTCTTACGAGTGGGTTGACGTGCCGAAGTACGGTGGTGCCGGCTACAGTCGCCAGATGTACAACAAGGTCAAGATTAGCGAACGCAAATAGTAATCGCCGCTCACCGTTTATTTTTGTTGTTTACAACCCGATAGCGATGTATCTGTCCACAATTACGGTGATGTTATCGCAAGACATAATGAGAGGAGCGCAAAATACGGATGTGTATTCAGCCATGAACGCGGTTATCATTGGGTGCAACCTACCGCATGACACGCTTGAGAGAAAACAGGTGGTGAGAGTAACGCCATGAGTCGTTGGCGCTACTTTACTCGTCGTCTGTTACTGTCGATTCCCGTTTTGTTGTTCGGAGCGACGATAACGTTCATCGTCATCCGAATGGGGCCGCTCGACCCCGTCGCGGCGATTCTCGGTCCAACGGGTGATCCACAGTCGTACAATCGAATCGAAGACCAACTCGGCCTTAACCAGCCGTTATGGCAACAGTATATCGACTACATGACCAGCATGCTCACGCTTCAACTGGGTGATTCGTGGGTTATTCGCCCCGACGTGAGTGCGAATTCGCTCATCACCGAATACGCGCCATACACCATCTGGTTGGGCTTCTGGTCGGTGCTCATCGCTATCTTCGTCGGCATCCCTCTCGGCTTCTACGCCGGGCTTAACCCGAACTCGTGGAGCGATTACACGGCATCGTTCGGCGGTATCGTCTGGCGTGCGATGCCGAACTTCTGGTTGGCCGTGATTCTGACGAGGGTTCTCTCACAGTCGCAAGGGCTGTTTTTCGGATTCGATTGGCAGAGCTGGCTCGTGCCGGTGGGCGTCATCGGCCGACCAAACTTGACTAATCTGTTCAATCCGGATATACTGCTCGCCGCTATCAAGAAAATCGCACCGGCCGCACTCGTCCTCGGTTCGGCATCGATGGGGAACGAGATGCGTATCGGACGAACCGCAGTGTTGGAGACTGTGAACTCCAACTTTATCGAGACGGCGCGTGCGAAGGGTGTTCCACCTCGTTCGCTCGTCTGGAAGCACATCTTCCGGAACGCGCTCATCCCGCTCGTTCCGATCATCACCGGTGAAGCGTATCTGCTGATCGGCGGTTCCGTGCTCGTCGAGACGGTGTTCGGCATCAACGGACTCGGCTACTTGTTCTTCAAAGCAGTCATGAATGGCGACCTGCCGCTGGTCGGTTCGTTGATGTTCGTCTTCATCCTGCTCGTCGTGATAATCAACATCCTACAGGACTTCCTGTACACGGTCATCGACCCCCGTGTCGGCTACGATGGAGGTGCCTGAAATGAGTCGTGTTCCTGACATCGAAAACGAACAACCCCTTCGAGAACGCATCGCAGACAATCCACGTCCGGCCATGCTCTGGTTCGCCGGTTTCGCCTTTCTCATTGCAGTCGAGTTCGGTGCACTGGCGAGTACGGTGATGGCGCTCCCGTGGGACTTGCTGATGAACAAACTGTCGTTCCTCAATCCCATCGGCGCACCGCTCGCCGCCGTCGGTGACGCGCTGGCGGATCTGCCGACTCTTCTCACTAGGGAGAACTTCGACAACTCCGGATGGCGACAGCCCGGTGGCGGCTGGGGTGGAACGTTCCTCGGCCTGTCCCCGGCAATCGTCTGGGCACTTCGCGTTGTGCTCGTTTACGCCTACGCGCTGGTATTCCTCTACTGGATCTGGCGTGGCTACCTGACGTTCCGCGAGCACTACCGCTATGCCAACTGGACACCGCGTGACGACATGGTCAACCGGTTCCGCGGTCATACTTGGGGACTGTTCGGACTAGTCGTCGTCTTCATGTTCGTTGTGATGGCGATTTTCGCCCCAGCACTCGGCACGACCACGGTCGAGCGAACCATCAACAACCCGTTCTCGTACGAGACCTCATACCTGAATCAGGAAACGGGGGAGGTTGAGAAAATCCTCATCGGTGATGCGAACCGAGGGTCGACTTCGGAAGGTTCCGGTGAAAACGTTGCTCCCATGACGTACGACAAGTATGACCGATATCACCCGTTCGGCACCATGCCAACCGGGAAGGACATGTTTACGTTCATGGTTCATGGCGCACGTGTATCGCTGTTCATCGGTGTCGTCGCCATCGGACTGAGCGGGCTCATCGCGGCTGGTTTCGCCCTGTTAACGGCGTACTACAAAGGTCTCACCGACCTCGCCGTCGTCCTCGTGGGCGACTCCATCATGTCGCTTCCGAGGCTGTTGTTCCTCATCTTGCTCTCGTTCGTGCTTCAAAACACGTGGATCGCAAACATCTATAACGGCGGCTTGCTGCTGGCGTTACTGTTCGCCGCCACCGGATGGCCGTTCCTTTGGCGCGCCGTGCGCGGTCCCGCTTTCCAAGTGGCAGAACAGGAGTGGATCGACGCGGCGAAAAGCTTCGGACAAACCCCCCGTGTAACGATGCAGAAACACATGGCTCCGTACATCCTCGGCTATCTGCTCGTGTACGCCTCGATGACGCTCGGCGGAATCATTATCGCCGTCGCAGGCCTGTCGTTCCTCGGACTAGGAATCAGTCCGCCGACACCCGAATGGGGTCGTGCAGTGGACGTTGGGCAAGACTACGTGGCGACCCAATCGTGGCACATCTCGTTCATTCCGGGTGTGCTCATCGTGCTCGTCGTGACCGCGTTTAACGCGCTCGGCGACGGCATTCGTGACGCCATCGACCCACAGAGCGACTCCGGCGAAGACGGCGGTGCTGAAGTTGCCGCGGCAGGAGGGAGTGGTGCATAATGTCGTCCGGAAAATTCTCCGAATCGGCGACCCGCGAGGACGCCATCCTGCAAGTGCGGAACCTTCAGACCGCGTTCTTCACGGACAAGGAGGTTATCCGCGCCTGCGACGGCGTCTCGTTCGACATCAAGCGCGGCGAGACGGTCGGTATCGTGGGTGAATCCGGTTCCGGAAAGAGTGTCACTGCGCGCTCCATCATGGGTCTCATCAAGTCGCCGGGACGGATTCTCGGCGGCAGTATCGACTTCGACGGCGAGGAGTTGACGACGAAGTCCGAAAAGCAGTATCGAGAGATTCGGGGCGGGGACATCGCCATGGTGTTCCAAGACCCGCTGACGAGTCTGAATCCCGTCTACACGGTGGGCAACCAGATCAAGGAGGCGCTGAAACTCCACCAAGGGCTTCGCGGTTCGGACGCGACCAACGAAGCCATCAACCTGCTCGAAGCAGTCGGTATTCCGGACGCCTCCCGGCGAGTCAAGGAGTATCCACACGAGTTCTCGGGTGGAATGCGCCAGCGCGCCGTCATCGCGATGGCGCTGGCCTGTGACCCCGAACTGCTCATCTGTGACGAACCGACGACGGCGCTGGACGTGACGATTCAGGCGCAAATCCTCGAACTCTTGGAGGAGTTACAGGAAGAGCGCGACCTCGCAATCATGTTCATCACGCACGACATGGGCGTCATCGCCGAGATCGCCGACCGCGTGAACGTGATGTACGCGGGCGAAATCGTCGAGAGCGCACCAGTCGTCGAACTGTTCGAGAACCCCCGTCACCCCTACACGCGGGGACTCCTGCGGAGCATTCCCGGTAGCAACCCGGATGCGACCCGCCTCGAAACCATCGAGGGCGACGTACCGACGCCGAACGAACCGGCAACGTACTGCCGGTTCGCGCCCCGGTGTCCCGAGGCGTTCGACGAGTGTGACAAGGTACATCCGGTATCCCTTCCGGTGAACGAGGGCGCGGACGACCACTCCGCGGCGTGCCTACTGTATCCCGAAGACGTATCACAGAAACAGGCTATCGACATGCATCGAGACGCGAACACGGAAAGCGAGGAGGAACTATGAGCAAAGTACAGCAAACCGAATCCGAGTCGGTCGGCGTCGCAGAAGGCGAGACGCTCGTTCAGGTCAACAACCTGAAGACCTACTACGGCGAGGGCGGAATCGTCGATTCGACTCCCGTCAAAGCCGTCGATGGCGTATCGCTGAACATCAAACGCGGCGAGACGCTCGGCCTGGTCGGCGAGTCTGGGTGTGGGAAATCGACGCTCGGTCGAACGCTGATTCAACTCGAAGAGGCGACCGACGGCGAGGTGCTCTTCGATGGCACCGACATCACGGAACTATCGGGTAAGGAACTCAAAAACTGGCGGCGGAACAGTCAGATGGTGTTCCAAGACCCCGAATCCAGTCTCAACGACCGGATGACGGTCGGCGAAATCATTCGCGAACCGTTGGACGTTCACGACTGGAAGACGCCGCGGGAGCGCAGAGAACACGTCCGCGAACTGCTGGACGTGGTCGGTCTGCAACCGGAGCACTACTACCGCTACCCCCACCAGTTCTCGGGCGGCCAGCGCCAGCGTATCGGCATCGCTCGTGCGCTCGCGCTCGAACCGGAGTTCATCGTGCTGGACGAACCCGTCTCCGCGCTGGACGTGTCCGTACAGGCCCAGATTCTCAACCTGCTCGAAGATTTGCAGGAGGAGTTCGGCCTGACCTACCTGTTCATCGCCC
>CAYNQM010000140.1:1031-8365 GCA_964399275.1 uncultured Haladaptatus sp. | reverse complement strand
TGGTGATCCACATCTTGTTGCCGTTGATGACCCACTCGTCGCCGTCCTTCTCGGCGCTCGTTGAGACGGAGGAAACGTCGGAGCCAGTGTCGGGTTCGCTGATGGCGGTACCCATGACGGCCTCGCCTTCCGCGACGGGAGTCAGGTACTTCTCTTTCTGTTCTTCGGTTCCGAACTCCCGGATGGCGTCCCCACCGAACGCTGTACTCGTGACGCAGAGACCGATACCGGGGTCAACCGCGAACAGTTCCTCAACGATGATGGCGACTTCGAGGGGCGAGTAGCCCGCGCCCCCGTACTCGATTGGGATGTTCGCGCCCGTTAGACCCATCTCGGCGGCTTTGTCGATGATTTCCCACGGGTACTTCTCTTCTTGGTCGTACTCTTTCGCAATCGGTGCGATTTCGTTTTCCGCGAACTTGCGCACTTCGTCACGAATTGCCTGCTGTTCTTTTGTCAGTTCGAAGTCCATGCTAACGACTTACGGGGCCATGGATAAATCGTTTTGTAACCGGATATAAACTCATTGCGAGTTTATTAGTTCGGAGAGAGAAACGTTGAAACGCCCCCGTGTTGAGGTATTATGCATGGAGCTCGAAGATATCAACACCATTGCGGTTCTCGGTGCCGGGAACATGGGCCACGGAATCGCCGAAGTCGCCGCGCTCGCGGGGTACGACGTGAACCTGCGCGACATCAAAGAGGAGTTCGTTCAAAACGGCTACGACCAAATCGAGTGGAGTCTAGGCAAACTCGCCGAGAAAGACCAACTCAGCGAGGCAGAGGCGGACGCCGCGCTCGACCGCGTGACGGCCCTCGTAAACTTCGAGGAAGCCGTCACGGACGCCGACTTCGTCATCGAAGCGGTTCCCGAGAAGATGGACATCAAGAAGGACGTGTACGGCGAACTCGAAGAGTACGCGCCCGACCACGCCGTCTTCGCCACCAACACGTCCAGCCTCTCGATTACCGAACTCTCCGAGGTGACGAACCGCCCCGAGCAGTTCTGCGGGATGCACTTTTTCAACCCCCCTGTTCGGATGCAGTTGGTCGAAGTCATCACGGGTGCGTACACGAACGAGAACGTCCTCGACCTGACCGAGGAGTTGGCCGAAGAGATGGGCAAGACGCCGGTTCGCGTCCGCAAGGATAGCCCCGGATTCATCGTCAACCGCGTGCTCGTTCCCCTGATGAACGAAGCGGCGTGGATGGTCGAGTCCGGCGACGCGACCGTCGAGGAAGTCGATAGCGCCACGAAGTTCGACATCGGCCTGCCGATGGGAAGCTTCGAACTTGCAGACCAAGTCGGAATCGACGTTGGCTACCACGTCTTGGAGTACATGCACGAAGTGCTCGGTGACGCCTACGAACCGTGCCCGCTCCTCGCGGAGAAAGTCGAGGAGGGCAACCTCGGCAAGAAATCCGGCAAAGGATTCTACGACTACGAGAACGGCGGCGCGGACGTGCCGACCGACGCCGGAAGCGAGGCGGTCGTCAACCGACTCCAAGCCGTGATGGCGAACGAAGTGGCGAAAATCGTCGGCAACGAGGTTGCGCCCGCCGACGAAATCGACGAGGCGGTCATGCTTGGCGCTGGCTTCCCCGAAGGACCGGCGCGGATGGCCGACGACGCCGGACTCGACGTGCTGCTCGAAACACTCGAAGACCTCTACGACGAGACGGGTGCGGAGCGCTACGAACCGGCCGAATTCCTCAAGGAGAACGCCGACGCGGGATTCTACGAACAGAGCGAGGAGGGCGAAGTCGAGTTCGAAACCGTCCGCATCGAAAAGCCCGGCGAGATGGTGGGCAACATCGTCATCGACCGCCCACACCGGATGAACACCATCAGTTCGCAACTGCTGGACGAACTTTCGGTCGCAATCGACGAACTCGTCGAGGACGACGAGGTTCGCGCCATCCTCCTCACCGGCGAGGGTGACAAGGCGTTTTCGGCGGGTGCGGACGTGCAGAGCATGGCCGCGGGCGGTGCCGACCCAATCGAGGCCATCAAACTCTCGCGCAAGGGCCAAGAGACGTTCGGCAAACTCGAATCCTGCCCGATGCCAGTGGTCGCCGGAATCGACGGCTACTGTCTCGGCGGCGGGATGGAGCTGGCGACCTGCGCCGACCTCCGAATCGCTAGCGAGCGGTCGGAACTCGGCCAACCCGAACACAACCTCGGCCTGCTCCCCGGCTGGGGTGGCACGCAACGCCTCCAGCACATCGTCGGCGAGGGTCGCGCGAAGGAAATCATCTTCACCGCGGAACGGTTCGAGCCGGAGACGATGGCGGATTACGGCTTCGTGAACGAAGTCGTCCCGAACGACGAGTTCGAAGACCGCTCGTTCGAACTCGCCAGCAGTCTCGCGGGCGGCCCGCCAATCGCACAGGAGTACACCAAGCGCGCCATGCTCAAGGGCTGGGAGAGCACCGAAGCAGGACTGGAAATCGAGGCCCAAGCGTTCGGCCAGTTGATGGCGACCGACGACCTGATGGAAGGCATCACCGCCTTCATGGGCAAACGCGACCCCGAATTCGAAGGAAAGTAAGCGGTCGAACACCCCATCAGGGGTGACACCTATTGACTCGATATTCGGCCGCTGTCGGTCGATAACGCAAGGTTTAAACTAGTCCCGAAGAAAGCAATGAGTGCGCAGAAGGCGCGATACGCTCGGTTGGTGTAGTCCGGCCAATCATCTTGGCCTTTCGAGCCGAGGACAGGGGTTCAAATCCCCTACCGAGCACTTCTACGACGAACAAATCGGCGAGCAACTGCTGGTTCATCCTTCGTTTCGTTCGGGTTTTGGCGGTTACTCTCGGCCTGAACGACACGAACGGTCGCGGTGGTTAAAGAGAATCCATGTCGCTCCCTGTACCTATGCACCATCTCCGCAAACTCCTCCTCGCGCTCGCGGTCGCGGGAATAATTCTTTCGGGCACTGTTTCGGGGGAGGATACCAACAAACAGGGACAGTACGCCGAAGCGAATCTGAGCCACTTCGAACTCGATTCCCAACCGAACGCGAGCGAGCAAATCGAGTGGTCTGCGGTCGGCGAACGAACTGACTGGGGATACCCTGCAATTGCGGCCGATAATCAGGATGCCGACGAACTGTTCGGTGTTGCGAACGCCAGCAGTCATCCCGCGATGGCTTCGACTAAATAGTCATATTCGTCATGATTGTCCAAATAGCTACAAATCCATAACAACGTCTATTTCGAACCCTTTCCCAATGAGTGAAAACGAAGAAATACTAGGGACAACGACAATCGCCCAGCGATGGCGAATCAGCCTCATCAAAGACGTTCGAGATGCGTTCGCCGAGCAGGGCGTCGAGTTCGAAGAGGGGGACAAAGTCGTATTCGTAGAGCGCAACGGCGACATCGTATTGAAGCCCGCGAAGTAATGTTTGTAAGAAAATGTAACCAAACTGATAGAAATCGTCAACCACAGAAGAGTTTGAAATCTGGGCTGACAAGGCCACACACTAAAGTCGCGTTTTCGACAGTTCAATTCAGCTAGTGAATATCTTTATTGTACTGGAACACTTCTATTTGGTATCGTCTGACGATGGCTACCACGCTCAAATACAACAATAAAACCTACAGCGGATGAATTCATGACGACTGCAGTCGATTCGTCCCCACCTAAGACCGAACTACTCTTTACTGGCGCTATCGGCGACCGGAACGACGCCGAATGTGTGGCCCGACTTTCGAAGGGAACGCCAGAAGAAACGAACGTACTGTTTCTCTCCTACGAGCGACCGCCGGACGAACTGTTCGAACGGTGGCGCTCTCGGGTCGGCGACGACCCTGCGGAGTTCGGCGTCATCACCGTCGGAGCAGAACCGGGAGAGTCCGCCGACTCCGAACCCGACCAAAACGTCGTCTCAGTCGTACGGCCCGACTGTCTGGGCCGACTACAGACGACGATTTTGCTCTACCTCGACCAGTGGTCTGCGAACGACCATCCGACGATTCTCTGTTTCGATTCGGTGACGGCGCTCCTTCGCAACATCAATCGAGCGACCGCGTTCCGGTTTCTCCACACGCTCGTCGAAACCTTGCGGGTAGTAGACGTCGTCGCGCACTTTCACATGGAGACCGACGCGCACGACGAGGAGACGATAACGATGTTTCAATCGCTCTTCGACGCCGTCGTTGATGAACCACCCGATACCGGTTCGACGCTCTCGCCGGACGTTCTCTTGGCCTTGTTCGACTCCCGACGTCGGCGATTAGTCTGCCGGTCGCTGGCGGAAGCCCCCGACCGCACTGACGTGTCGGCAATCGCCGAGCAGATAGCGAGGTGGGAGTCACCGGGAACGCCGAGCGAGGATTCGTTGGAGCGAGTCCACATCACGCTCCATCACGTTCACCTTCCGAAACTGGTCGAGGCGAGAGTCGTAGAACGCAATAGAGAGAGCGTCACCGCGACGGTTGGAACGGCCGAACTGGAGCAGTACGTTCGGCTCACGAGTGGCGACGACGAAACGTTCGAGACGAAGCCACCGCTCCCGAACGAGGAGAAGTTCCCGGTGACGACGACGCCGAAAGACGACTCCGACGAGGCCTACTGGACGGTGTACGGCACCGCACCGGATTCGGTCGTCGTGACGCTAGCGCGAGCACTCGGCACGGTATTCGACGTTGACGCGACGTCGCTTCAGACAGTCCTCTACGACGTGGTCGATGTCGATGCGCTTCAGCGACTCGCCGAGCGAGAAGGAACGTCAGTCTACGCAACGTTCCAGTACGGTGGATACGAAGTGGTCGTGGACGGCGGCGAGATTCGACTGTACGAGTCGGGCGATTAGGCCAGCCAGTCGTCGGGTTTCGTGTTGTAATCGACTTCCGTGGCCGCGATGTCCTCGACTTCGCTCCACGGGATGTCCTCTATCTCGAACTCGTCGCCGTCGTAGCGCAGGAGTTTGCCCTGCTCTTCGGGTTCCGGTTCGCGGTCACGCCGTCGTGCGATTTCGGCGTCTCGGTCGTCCACTTCCTTCACGATGGTCTTCAGATTCACCGGGCGACCCCAGAGGTCGTAGATTCGCTCCAAGGTTCGTGTCGCCTGCGCGACGTCGAGCATGACGCCGTTGTAGTGGTGGCCGACCAGGAGTTCACCGCGGTTGTCGTAGTTGCCGTCGTACACCGCGATGGTCGGCTTGCCGAAGTTGGTGAACTGGAGCATTAGCTTCTTTTTTACGTCCTCGTACTCCGTGCTCGTCACGCGGTAGTCGCCCGTCGTTTGGCTGAACTCGTAAGTGAAGTAGTCGTTGTCGGCAACGAACTCCTTCGTCAGGAAGCCGTCGAGGAACGTCACGTCGTTGTGACTGGCTCGAACTTCGTACATCCGGTTCCAGCCGACGGCGTAATCGACGTCCTCGAGGGCTTCCGCGACGTTCTCGTAGCGCTCGTCGTCCATCAAGTATCGGGCGTACTGCTCCAAGTCCCCCTGTCCGATGGATTCGAGGAAGCCGCGGTTCTGGAGTTTGTTGAGCGAGAAGTGCCGTTCCGCCAGCCCTTCGTAGGAGAGCACTTTCCACGGATGGGCGTCCACGTCGATGTCGCCCGCTTTCGCTCGCTCCAGTCCGCCCTCGTCTATCTTCTCGGGGTCGAGCGAGTCGAGGTTGGAGAGCGTCTCCGAACTAATCGAAGCGAGTGCCGGATGGGTTTCGAGTAGTTCCATCACCTCGTCGAAGTCCACCACGTCGTGGAAGTTGCGCCACGTGATGCCTTTCACGCGGAGGAGTTTCCGCACGACTTCCCGTCGATTTTCGGTGTTCTCGATGTACTCCCACAACTGCTTGCCGAGTTTGTAGGGGTTCAGGCCGGGCGACCCGAGGACGCGCGCTTGGTGGTCTGCGTACTCGATGAACTCGTCCGTCCCTGCAAAGGACTCCTCGCCCATCATCATCGACTCCCAGTAGGCGGCCCAGCCTTCGTTCATCACCTTCGTCGTCTTCTGGGCCGCGAAGTAGTACGACTCGGTGCGGAGCATCTCCAAGATTTCTGTCTGCCACTCTTCCATCTCGACGGCTTTGCCCTCGTCCGGGTCGTAGGCACGTCCGTGGTCGCGGAGGTATGCGAGCAGGTCTTTCTCCGGTTCTTCCAGTTTGCCAGCGCGCTTCTCGCGTTGCGATTCCAACCACTCCTCGTCGAACACTTCCTCTCGAACTTCGTCACTGAGGTTCATCTCGGAGAGTTGGTCGCCGATTTCGTCCGTCTCCTGCTCGTCGTCCTCCCGAACCCTGTGCTGGTTTTTGAACGCCTGATGCTGGTCGATGTTGTCCTGGAGACAGAGCACGTTGTCAATCCACTTCTCGACTACTTCTTGGTCGATTTCGGGGTCAGCCATGATAGACCGCACTCGATCCGCGTGACGAGAGAGCAACGCCGCCGCGTCGAGTTCGTCCGCGAACATCCGGTACCAGCGGTTGTTGGCGAAGAAGTCTGAGTGGGCTTCGACGTGCGTGATGACGGCCTTCTGGTCGGCGATGCTGTTCGACTGCTGGAGGAAGGCGTGTGCCGGGTCGTCGTTGATGACGATTTCGAACGCCTTGCCGCCAGCGTACTGGCCCTGCTTTTGCTGGCGGTCGTACTTCATCCCCCATCGCCAGTGTGGATACCGCTCTTGGAACCCATCGTAGGCGATGAGTTCGTTCATCTCGTCGTAGTCGATTATCCAATACTTCACTGGATACGGGTCGAGACCGAGCTTTTTAGCGAGCTTTCGCGCTTCCACGACCGGTTCGCGCACTCGTTCGGCCTCGCGCTTGGCATCGATTCGTTCGTTCATTCTGCCTCCGTGCTGAGGATTTCGTAGATGGCTTTCGTCACGTCTTCCGGGCCGTTGACGTAGCTGACCGCGACGTTTTCGGCCTCCGCGAAGTGGCGTTCGACCTCTTCGGCGTGGGTGGCGTTGATGGCCTTCCCTTCCGGTTGGGTCTCCACGTAGGCGTGCAGGTTCGCCGGAATCTGCTCCATCAAGGGGACGACGTTCTCTTCGGTGTCGTTGCGACTGTTCTCGCTGTCACCGGCGGCGAACACGTAGCGATTCCAATCGGCCCACGGGAACTCCTCTTCGAGGATGGCAGCGGCGAGTTCGTAGGCCGACGAGATTTTCGTCCCGCCGCCCGACCGAATGCCGAAGAAGTCGTTGCGCTCGACGCGCCACGCCTCGGCGTCGTGGGCAATGTAGACGAACTCGGCGGTGTCGTATTTGCCCGTGAGATACCAGTCCAGCGGCGTGAATGTGCGCTCGACCAACTCGCGTTTCTTCTCGCGCATGGATCCGGACACGACGCGGATGTTGACGACGACGACGT
>CAYNQM010000140.1:0-1021 GCA_964399275.1 uncultured Haladaptatus sp. | reverse complement strand
GATCTCGGGGTAGCGGTAGCGTTCGTCCTCCCGGCGGAACGGGATGTCACGGATGCCTTCTTCCCGAATCTTCTGGGCCGTGCTCGTCGGCGTCACCCGGGATTCCATCTCGTCGATGCTCTCCCACTTGGTGCGGTCATCCACCGACAGCGCGTCGTAGTTCTCCTCGACCCAGTGTTTCGACACGCTGAGATTCTTCTCGCGCGCCCATCGGAACACCTCGTCGGGGCCCCACCCTTCGACGCCCATCGCCTCACGGATGTAGTCCGGGTCGAAGTCCATCGCCAGTTTGCGCTTCAACCCCTCCTTGAACATGCGCTCGAAGTCGAGCGTGCTGTCGGGGCCGGTCTTCGTCATGTCGGTGAAGTCGCCCTCGACTTCCTCGATGACTTCCTTCCCCTTCGGTTCGAGGTCGAGACCGAGTTCGTCGTCCAACTCTTGGGCGAACTCCTCGGGATCCATCTCGTAGTAGTCGTGTTCCTCCGACTCGTCGCCGGGGTCGCCCTCCTCGCCGTCGTCGCCGGGTTGTGGCTGGGGCTGGCCGACCGGGTCGCCCACGTCGGGATCGCCCTGTCCGACGCCGCCTCTGTCTCGGCGGTCGTACTGGAACTCCGGCAAGTCCACGATTTTGATGGGGATGTGAATCTCGTCGGGGAGACTCTGTCCGAGGTCGCCGTACTGGATGAACTCCGCGAGGTCTTCACGGCGTTCCTCGCCGACTTCACGATATCGTTCGAGGTCGTCTCTCAATCCCATTTGTAACTCACCTGATTCATGACGTGCTGGCTGGTCAGTTCGGCGGACGCCTCCGAGTAGCCGAACAGTTCTTGGAGATTTTGAATCGTCTCCGTCTTCACCTCGGCGGTCTCGGTGTTCGTCGGCGGGTTCTTCCACTGGTTCGGGTTGAAGTCCTCGTACACCCTGCGCACGTCGTCCCAGTCGTTGTTCGCGAGGACGGTCTTGATTATCGGCACCTCCTTGGGGTCAATGTCGCTCACCTCGAAGTCTTCGTTCCTGCTCT
>CAYNQM010000139.1:0-8455 GCA_964399275.1 uncultured Haladaptatus sp. | reverse complement strand
ACCCGGCCCGAGCACCGGGTCGCCCCCCTCGAACAGCGGCGGGAGGTGGAACACGAGCAGCAGCGCCGCGAGGATGCCGAGCGCAGTGAGCTCGATCGGCAGGCGCTCGGTCGCATACGCGACGATGGCCGCGCCCGTGATCAGGAGCGTCGCCCACATCAGCAGGTCCGGCTCGACCTGCGTCATCGGATCTCCTCGACCGGCGGCCGCGCCCCGGTAGGACACGCGCGCGCCAAGGCAGCCGATCTCATCGCCACGCTCGCCAAGTTAGAGGGAAAGGGAGGTCGGCGTTCAAGCCCTCGTTGTAGACGACCCAGAGATCATTGCCCTCGCGGAAGTTATAGCGGAAGCGCACGTTGGCCGAGAACACGTCGCGCACGCTGTTGTACTGAACGAAGACGTTCGTCGACACCTGCGTGTTGAGGGCGGTGCCGACGTGTAGGCGCACTACGTGTGCGTCGAGCCCGTCGCGGTCCGGGAAGTGTTGACGTGCTGCTTCGGCCAACGTCTCGAACGTACCCTGGATGATTCCCTGGGTTCCGATGTACGCCCACGACCCGGCGGTCATCTGACCGTACATGATGAGGCCTTTCGCTTCGAGTTCGTGGAAGTGCTCCCAGTCGTCCCATTTCCCGACGAGGTTCGAGTTGGCGATGAGGACGCGAGGCGCGCGCTCGTGGGTTCGGAAGCGCCCAACCGGTTTGCCCGACTGGACGAGGAGGGTTTCGTCGTCCGCCAGTTCGCGCAGTTCGGCCAGAATCGCGTCGTAAGCGTCCCAACTGCGGGCCGCGCGACCGGTTCCGCCGTAGACGACGAGTGCTTCCGGTTTTTCCCCGACTTCCGGGTCGAGGTTGTTGTTCAGCATGCGAAGGGCCGCCTCCTGTCGCCAGCCTTTACATTCGATGTCGGTTCCGGTCGGCGCACCCTGATACTCGCGCCACTGGGCGCTCGGTTCCCCCACCCCGTGTGTTTCGTCTCGTTCGTTCGTTTCGGTTTGTTTGCTCATTGTATGTCATACGCGCGCGAACTCCAAATATCTCCGGCCCTGCACTTGGAGGGTCATTTAAATATTCGGCGCAATAATTGCGGACGATGCACGAGGTCGTACTGCGAATCGACGGGGCCAGCGCGTGCGCCGAGGCGACCGACGGAACCGAAACGACCATCGAACTCTGGTGTAACGACCACTGCGACCTCCTCCACGTCAGCGGTTCGGCGGGGGACGAGGCGCTCTCGCATCTCGAACGACTCGTCGGAGTGCAGGAGTTGCTGGTCGAAGGCGACGAACGATTGGCGATGACCGAAACGTGCCTCAAAGACCGCGAGACCGACACCATCGAGTCGTTTCTAGCCCGCCACAGTTGCCTGCTCGTGCCACCCCTGCGGTACGCGAACGGCGAAAAATGGTGCCGACTGCTGGCGCTCGATTCGAAAAATCTGACCGCGCTCTACCGCGATTTGGTGGGCGAGTTCCCCGTCACGGTCGAATCGAAGCGCGAGATTTCCGCCGTGCCGGGCAACCGTCCTCTGCTCACGCCCGAAACCGCTGTCGCCGACCTCTCGCCCCGCCAGCAGGAGGCGCTGGTGACGGCCTACGAACTGGGATACTACCGGATTCCGCGAGGGACGACGACCGCCGAAATCGCCGACGAGATGGGTATCGGACGCCGGACGCTGGAGGAGCACCTTCGTCGCGCGGAGAACAAACTGGTCGATGGAATCGTCGAATTCTACTGACCGGCCAGCGAGATTCGTTCCTCGTCGAATCGGCGATTGACCCTGTGGAAGAACTCCGAGCGAATCGCCACGAACTCCGCGTGGTCGGGGTCGTCCAACCAGAACCGTGCCTCGACGGTGATGCGGGAGTCCGTCATATCCACGATTCGAACCGACGGTTCGGGGTCGTCCAAAATGGCCTCGTGACGTTCGGCCTCGGCCAACAGAATCTCCTTCACCGCGTCGAGATTCGCGCCGTACGCGACGGGGAACTCGTGGGTGATGCGGAGCGTATCGCTGGCAACCGGATTCGTCACGGCGTTGGCCGCAAGCACGGAGTTGGGTACCGTGATGAGTTCGTTGTCGAAGGTTCGCACGCGAGTCACCCGGAACGTGATGTCCTCGATTACGCCCTCGTTGCCCTGCCACTCTATCCAGTCGCCGATGTTGAATCGCGGGTCGGTAACGATGAAGACGCCGCCGACGAAGTTCGAAGCGATGTCGCGGGTTGCGAACGCGACGGCGATGGTCAGTGCCGCCGCGAGGGTCGCCGAGGCACCGAAGACATCGACTCCGGCGAGGTCGAGTGCGACGAGTATCGCCGCGAGCCAAATGCCTGCGCGAACGACGCGCAAAATCGCACTCCGGATGGTGAGATTGACGTTCCGAATTCCCAGCGCGCGCCCGACGACTGGTTCCAGCAAAATCCGACCGAGAGCGTAGACGACGGCGAGCGAGAGCGCGAACACCGCGAGTCCCCAGAGATACTCCGGAATCTTGTCCAGCAGTTCGAGATTGGCAAACAGTTCCTCGAACAGCGACCGAATCTGGAGGGCGTCCGGCACGTCGGTTGCCGATGAACGACGCGCACCTCAGGGTTGTGGCCCCCGTCTGACGAACGCTTAAGTGCCGTCAGATCGCTATTGTACACGACCATGGGCAACAAAAACAAGACCATCTCCTTCAGGGTCAACGAGGACGCGTTCGAGACCCTGCGGGAGATTGCGGAAAAGCGCGACATCTCGCTGTCGGCGGTGTTCCGCGACTACGTGGACATGCTGGTGGCCCACGACGGGAAGGTGCAGGTGATTCCCGAAAACCAAGTCAGCGAAACCGACGAAACCTCGTTCCCGCCGAAAGTCGAAGTGCCGAAGAGTTTCGTCCGCGAACACGAGCGCCTCGAACTGGAGGCCGAACACCTCCGCGACCAACTCCAGGAGCACAAAGAGTACGTCCGTCACCTGCAGACGAAAGTGGACGACGACGACGAGGAAGAAGTCATCCAGTTGGAGGAGTTGGACGACGAAATGGAGAACGACGAACCGTTCCAACTAGGATAACGAATCTGGAGAGAGTCGGAAGACTACGTGCTATTCGTTGCTGTATCTCTCCAACGCCAGTTTGATAGATGCAGGTCGTTTTTCGACTCGCTCGTCGCTCACACGAGGTTAGCCCACTTTTCGTCGTCTTTGAACGTCTCTCCAACCCATCCAGTTCCGATGTAGTCACCGACCTGATAGAACAGGACGAGGCTGTCGGCGTCCATCTTCTCGAAGTACGTCTGATTGTTCGTGCCGACGCGCGCCCCAAAATCTGGCTTCGTCCATCCCGGTGAGAGCGTCCGGGGAGACCGTCATTCCAGTTAAATCGACCGGCGAGCGAACTGTTCGATCGAAGTTTTCGGGATCGCACGGCGCAAGAAAGACGTTTCTTGAATTCGAACCCATGGTGAAAAATTCAGCGAGAGTAACAATAACTATTCGTTTATCCTTGCGAACGAAATCCGACGTTCGAAAAGATCACCACTTTGGAACAGCCTATCCCGACAGCGAGCGCTTTTTCTGCCGTGCCTGTTCCTCAGCCTCGCGGTCGCCTTCCACGTTGGCGAGTTCCTCGACGGCCTCCAGCGTTCGCACTGAGTCGTCCAAAAACGAGAGGATGTCGCCCGAGTAGGCGTACACCATGTAGTCGTCGGTCATCACGTCCACGATGGCGTCCGGGCGGAGACCGCCCTCTCTCAATTCGAGCAGGTAGCGCATGAACTTTCGTTCCGGACAGCCGCAGTAGGGGTTGCTCTGGCAGTCGCAATCGAGGAAGTCCTCGGCGAAGTCCAGAACGCGGTCTCGCGTCGCGCCGTCGAGTTTCTGGAGGCCGTCGCCCTGAAAGAGGATGTCCAGCGTCGCACCTTTGAACGCCCCCTTCGGGATGTTGGTC
Source organism: uncultured Haladaptatus sp. (assembly GCA_964399275.1). GTDB lineage: Archaea > Halobacteriota > Halobacteria > Halobacteriales > Haladaptataceae > Haladaptatus. The sequence goes on along the minus strand of CAYNQM010000139.1, from coordinate 4,525 downwards.
TCCAACTGCGAGGAGATTTGGCGATGGTTTTTGACGTAGATTTTGTCCGTGATAGCCACGCTTGTCGATTCGTATTCGGTTCTGCCGGATAAGCGTGTCGTCGCCGGGAGAAAACCAGCGGGTGGGGCTACGCATCGAACGGCGGATTCTCGAACTCGGCACCGCAGTTCGAGCAGACGACGATCGGTTCGGTCTCGCCGAGCGCCGCCCGCAATTCGTGGCCACAGTCGGGGCAATCTCGGGGAACGCGCTCGGTTCCGCAGTCCGAGCAGACGAGCGTCGGCTCGCCCTCCGCCGTTCTCAGGCGCATCTCGCCGTGGCCGCAGTCGGGGCACTGTAGGGGAAATCGAACGTCCTCGCTGTCGCGGGGGGCCCCCATCGCGAGTATCACGAGTTCGCGCTCGGCGTCGTTCCTCCCCGACTGAAATTCGCCGGGCGCGAACCGAATGGCTTCGCCCTCAGCTACCGTCACTTCAGCGACTTCAGGAGGCGTGTACGTCTCGAAGGTCGCCTCGCCTTCGAGGACGACGAACACCTCCTCTTGGTCGCCGTGCGCGTGGAGACCGCCCGGGAGTGCTTCACCGGGGGCAAGTCGGTAGTAGTTCAGTGCGAGGTCGGTCGTTCCCAGCGGGTCGGACAGTTTTCGGCGGTGAAATCCGGGTTCGTCGCTGTCGGTTTCGCTGGGGGCGTCCGAGTTCTCGATTGCGACTTTCTTCATGGCAGTTAGTTTGGCAAGCACCGACAAATGCATTTGCGGGACTGAACTCGACGCGATTTCGTGATACCGGTCGAAACTGTAACTGCTAGCGCTACTTTGTCGTGGGAGGACTGCAACTACAGGTTTGGTAGGAGTCAGGACTACAACTGCTAGTTTTGTGGTAGGTGCCGAGGCTCCAATTGCTGGTTCTAATACCGCCACCGCGTGCGGACGGGTGCGCCGACCGCTGGCGCACCCGCCCTCGGCGGCCCCTCTCCTCCCCGGGCGTTCGTGGGCCTTCGCCGCGATGGCTCAGGCCCGCTCACCGCGTCCCGTGGGATGTGAAGATTTGCGGTAGTGAGGGTGGAATCCGAAACTTCGGTACTAAGTAGTTTGTTGAACTAATCGAAACAATGGCAAGTCTATCCGAGCGATGGTTTAGCCGGTTTTCCGACGACTGGGAAGATCCTTCGACCGTGAAGGGATTTTTCGGAGGGTTAGCCCAAATAGTGCTTCAATCAGTCCTGTTCGTCCTCCTACTCGCGCTTAGCATCTCAGCCGGAATTACAGAATTTGGCATTCCGGAGACACCAAACGGATTGATACTTGTCTCAGCACTTCTTCTCGGCGTCTTACTGGGTGGTGGGCCATCCTACCTCCAATACACGCGAGATCAGTTCCGGCGATTGGGGCAGACATTCACATACCGAATCACGATTCTCATCGGAGTTTATGGCCTGTATACCGCTCTCCTCGCGTATCATCCGGTCTGTGGAATTTGGTTCGCCATCGCCGCTGTATCGGCTAAAATTCTCGTCTTCCTCAGTCTCGCGGTGTCCACAAAGTTGTAATCGAATCGCAGGTAATGGGCAAAAATCAGTGTTCGCGCGTGACGACGAACTCGGCGAAGTCGCGCAGGTACTCCGACGCCTCTGAATCCGGGGCGTCAACGCGGTCGAGTGCGGCCAGCGCCGCCTCAGACTGCTCGTGTGCCAGTTCATTCGCTTCGTCCGCACTGAGGTCGGTCACTTGGACGATGGACGGCCGACCGATTTCCTCGTCCTGCCCCGTCGGCTTGCCGAGGTCGTCTGGGTCGGCAGTCGCATCGAGCACGTCGTCCCGAATTTGGAACGCGACCCCGACTCGTTCGGCGTACTCGCCGAAAGCATCGACCGTCTCCGGGTCGGCGTCCGCCGCCAGCGCCCCGAGTTCGGCGGCGGCGCGGAACAAGGCCCCCGTCTTCCGGCGCGCGAGTTCCATGTACTCCGACTGGTTCGACGGCAAATCGACGAGTTCCGAGGCTTCGCCCATCCCGAGTTCTATCATCGACTCGGCGACGACCTCCATCGCCCGCGGCTGAGAGGAAAACAGTTCGAAGGCTTCCCCAAGCATCCCGTCGCTGGAGATTATCGCCGATCCGTAACCGTACTCCGCCCACGCACTCGGCGTTCCTCGGCGCACGTCCGAGCGGTCGATGATGTCGTCCACCACGAGCGACGCGTTGTGGACGAGTTCGATGCCGACGCCGAAATCCACGGCATCCTCGGCATCGCCGCCCGCCGCCTCGCAAACCAATACGGCCACCGTCGGGCGAACCCGCTTCCCGCCCGAGAGCGCCGTATGTGACAGTCGTTCAGACAGTTCGCGCGGCTCGGCCCGCTCGACGACCTCCTTCAATCGGTCTTCGACGAGCGTCCTGCGGGCCATCAGGTACTCCATTCATCTGTGCTTCAGGACGGGGGACGCAAATACGTGACGGGTTCAGTTCGTTGTCAGCACGGCGCGAATCGACAGAAACGTTGGCTCCCGCGAAACGCGCTCGAAGGTTTCGGGGTCTTTCTCCCGAAACGACTCAGTCGGTTGTGCTTCTTCGAGACGGTCGAGTCGAAAGCCCGTATCGAGGAGTAGATTCAGAATCGACGAAAACGGTCGTCGATACGTCGGTACTTCGACCGGGTCGCCGAAGCCCGACCAAACCGCGCTCACTTGCTCGGTCGCAAAGTAGTCGTCGGGGTCGAAGTAATGGTAGTCCGCGACTGGATGGCCGGACGAGAAGACCAACATTCTGCCAGCGCGAAGCACGCGAGCCAGTTCCGAAAACAGCGACGACCAGTCTTCCACGTAATCGAATGCCAACGAGCTGTAGACGAGGTCGAATCGCCCCGATTCGAAGGGGAGTTCGTAGCCAAGATCACATCGCAAAAAGTTCGCGTCCGGTGCTCGACCACACGCGTGACGGAGCATCGATGGGCTTGCATCGATACCAGTAACTTCCGCGCCTTCGTTTAGCAGGTGTTCGGTCGTGATTCCCGGGCCACAGCCAGCATCCAGTACGTCCATTCCCGAAATGTCCGGAAGCAACCCCTGCGTCGTCGGGCGTTCGAGGTCGGCGTTGAACGGTTTCGTCGGCGCGCGCTCGGCATAGCCGTCGGCCAGTTTCTCGTAGGCGGAGAGCGCCAGCAGTCGCTCGGGGTCGTCAGTCATACTCCTCAGTCCGCAAGAAAGCTGAAAAAGGTCGCTATTCGAGCTGCTCGATGAGTTCCGGCACGACCTCAAACAGGTCGCCGACGATACCGTAGTCGGCGATGTCGAAGATCGGCGCGTTCGGGTCGGTGTTGATGGCGATGATAGTTTCAGCACCTTTCATGCCAGCGACGTGCTGAACCGCGCCGGAGATACCGATTGCGAGGTAGACTTTCGGCGTCACCTGCTTGCCCGACTGCCCGACCTGTCGGTTCTTCGGAAGCCAGCCGTTGTCCACGATGGGCCGCGACGAGGACAGCGTGGCGTCCGTCGCTTCCACGAGATCTTCGATGAGCGGGAGGTTCTCTTCTTCCTCGATACCGCGACCGATGCTGACGAGGAAATCAGCTTCGCTGATGTCCACGTCGCCACTGCCGACTTCCTCGAAACCGGTGACGGTCGAGCGAACCTCGGATTCGTCGGGTTCGAAGTCGAATGCCGAAATTTCGGCGTCGCCGACGCCTTCCGCCTGAGGCCATTCGGCACCACGGGTCGTGACGGCAAACTGGTCGCCCTTGACGTCCACGGTCGTCTCGACTTTCGAACCGTACATCTCGCGGGTCACGGTGAGCGTCCCGTCGTAGTCGAAGCCGACGGCGTCGGTGACGAGCGGCAGGTCGAGTCGACTTGCGACCGCTGGCGCGTAGTCCAGTCCGTTCACGCTGTTGGGCATGAGGACGAACGTCGTCGCAAGATCGTCGTACAGCGCCTCGATGGCCTGCACGTACACGTCGTGGTTGAACTCTTCGCCGTTTTCGACGGTGTGGATAACGTCCACGCCCACGCGGTTCAGGCTGTCCGCGAACCCGTCTACGTCCCCGCTGATGACCGCGAGGTGAAGGTCGCCACCCGCGTCGTCGGCGAGTTCGCGTCCGGCGGAAATGACTTCGAAACTCTCGTCGCGGAGTTCACCACGGCGGTGTTCCGTGATGGCGAGAACGTCGCTCATTCTGCCACCCCCTTCTCGCGGAGGATTTCAGCCAGTCGCCCGGCCGTCTCGCCAGCGTCACCTTCGAATATCTCCACGTCACTCTCGCTCTCGGGTTCGTACATGGCGGTCAGGTCGAGATCGCTCTCGACAGCTTCGGCGTCGAGACCGAGGTCGTCGAGGCTCTTGGGCGCGATTTCCTTGCTCTGGGCCTGTCGGATGCCCCGGAGGCTGGCGTACCGAGGCTCGTTGATACCAGTCTGGATGGTGAGCACGGCGGGCACGTCGATGTCGGTCAGCTCCTCGACGCCGCCTTCCAGTTCCCGGTGGACGTGCGCGACGCCCGCCTCGTGGTCGTAGTCGAGTGCGTTGACGAC
>CAYNQM010000138.1:0-8483 GCA_964399275.1 uncultured Haladaptatus sp. | reverse complement strand
TCGCCCGCGACACACTCCCGAGTATCGGCTACGACTCGCCGACCTGCATCCACACGCCGCTCATCGCCGACCTCGGCTCCGGCGACGGCAAGATGTCGTCGAGCAAGGGCGTCACCATCTCGATGGAGGATTCGACCGAGGACATCGAGGAGAAGGTCAACTCGGCGTTCTGCCCACCGACGCGCGACCCCGAGGGCGACCTCGAAAACCCCGTCCTGCAAATCTTCGAGTACCACGTCTTCCCGCGCTTCGAACACGTCGTTGTCGAGCGCCCCGACAAGTACGGCGGTAACTTAGAGTACGACGACTACCACTCGCTCGAAGACGACTTGGAGAGCGGCGAGTTGCATCCCGCCGATGCCAAGAGCGCGCTGGCGACCTACTTGGACGAACTCATCGAACCGGGACGAAAGAAGATTCGGCAGGCCGAGTAGACCGTTCGTCTTTTTTGCTCTCTGTCTCCGTCGAGCAAGGAGTCGTTACTTGCCCTTCGAAAGCCGGTATATCTCCAGCACGTCCGAGACGGTGACTTCGCCGTCGCCGTCGGCGTCGAACCGACCGGGGACGTGACGCGCGCTTCCCACGCTTTGGGTGTTTCGAACGGTGAGCGTGGCCGATACGTCGCCACCTTGGCCGACGGTTAGTTCGTACTCGCCTTCCTCGACGACTTTCGGTTGCAGCGCCGGAACGTCGCCCGGAACCACTTCGAGCGCTTGCAGGTCGATTTCGACCGCGACGGTCTTTTTCTCACCGGCATCGAGGTGGACGCGCTCGTAGCCGACGACCCGATTGTCGCGGGTGATGACCGAGCCGTAGAACTCGGTGTTGAACACCTCGACGATGTGGTCGCCCGCTACGTCTCCGGTGTTTTCGACATCTACGCGAGCCGTCGCCGTTCGACACCGCCGCGGGCTCCCGACGTTCGATGGCGTCACGGAGAAGTTGGAGTACTCGAAGTTCGTGTAGCTCAGTCCGTGGCCGTAGGGGTACAGCGGTTCGTGTCTGCTCGACGGCCACGCGTTGTGGTAGTTCGGAACGTGACCGACCTGCTCTGGCCACGTGAACCCGAGTTTTCCGGAGGGGTTGTTCTCGCCGAACAGCGTCTCGACGATGGCCTTTCCGCCGCCGCTGCCGGGTTCACCGGCGAACAGCAGTGCGTCGAGATGCTGGAAGCTCTCGTCGTTGCCGCGCGGACTCCCCGCGTACTCCACGCCGACGATGGTCGTGTCGTCGCTCGTGTTTTCGACGACGGTCTGGAGAATCTCACGCTGCGTTTCCGGGAGTTGGAGGGTGTCTCGGTCGCCGAACCCTTCGTTGTGTGGCCCTTCGCCGAGAACCACGAGGACCACGTCCGCGTTCGGTGCCGTACTCTCGACGGCGCTCCGTTGCTGGTCTGTGAAACCGTACTCCCCGTTCTCGTGCGTCGTGTCCTCGGGTATCGACCACCACTGCGAGCGATCGAAGTTCGTCGGAACGTGCGTGAGTTGACCGCTCCCGAGGGCCGTTTCGAGTTCTTCTACCATCGTCGTCCCGGCCGGACGGGGGCCGTCTTCCGTGAGCGAGCCACCTTCGATTCCCTGCCATCCGAGCGTCCAGCCGCCGTACTGCATCAAAATGCGGTTCTCGATGCCGGTTTCGGGATGGATTCCCGGTCCCGTCACCAGCACGTTCTCGTCGCCCGAGAGCGGTAACGCCGAACTGCCGCCCTCCGTCACCGGGGCGTTTTTCAGCAAGACCATCGATTCGCGGGCGAGGTCGGTCGCTATCTGCATCGACTCGTCGTTGCCGACGAGGGAGGGGAGGTCGGACGAATCGGCGTAGGGGTTCTCGAACAGCCCGAGGTCTCGTTTGAGTTCGAGAATCCGTCTAACCGACTGGTCGATGCGCTCCTCCGAGAGTTCACCGGTGGAAACGAGGGCCTGAACGTGGGAGACGAACTCGGGAGGTGTGAGACCGCCGCCGCCGAGCATGACCATGTCTAACCCCGCTTCGACGGCGGCTTTGACCGCCCCTCGCCGACCGTCCTCGGTGTTCGGGAGGTACTGGTGACGGTCGATCATACGGAAGAGGTCGTTCCAGTCGGAGATGGCCACACCCTCGAAGCCGTACTCCTCCCGGAGAACGTCGGTCAACAGCCACCGCGAGGCGTGCGCCGGAATGCCGTTCACGGAGCCGCTGTTGACCATTATCATTCCGGGGCCTTCCTCGATGGCGACCTCGAACGGCGGGAGCAGTGTCTCCCGAAGGTCGCGCATCGATACGTTGGCGGCCGCCCGGTCGTTGCCGTTGTGCGGGACTTCATAGCCAGCGAAGTGTTTGACCGTGGACGTGACTCGGTCGTTGCGTTCGAGCGCCCGCGTTCGGGCGGTCGAGATGTCGGACAGCACCTTCGAATCCTCGCTGATTCCCTCGAAAAACCGCCCCCAGCGCGGGTCGCGCTGGAGTTCGAGGGTCGGGGCGAACGTCTCGTGACAACTGGTCGCTTCGAGGACTGCGGCGGTGTGTTCCTCGGCCCGTTCGATGGTTTCGGGGTCGCGCGTCGCACCCATGTTGTGCCGCTGTGGAAACACCGTCGCACCGTCGAGATAGCAGGCCCCGTGGACGGCATCGACGCCGTAGAAGAACGGAATCCCGTGCGGGGAGTTTTCGACCATGTACCGCTGGAGCGCATTGACCTTCTCGACGAGTTCCTGTGGATTCGTCGTCGGTGGGAGCGACCCACCGGAGAGCAGCGACCCGGCGGCCACGTCGGAGATGAGGTCTCCGATTTGGGAAACATCTTCGAAGGTCGAGTCCGCCTCGAGGTCGAGGCTGTTGACGACGGGTTGGGTCATCTGCCCCGCCTTCTCCGCGACGGACATGTCCCGTATCATCGCCTCTATCGAGTGCTCTTCTGCCGCGACTCCCTTTGCACTCAGACCAACCGTCGTCGCGGCAGTTGCAGCACCGGTCGCTTTCATGAACGTCCGCCGTGACTGTCCTTCACCGCGATTCTCACTGTCTTCTTCCATCTCTCCAATATAATGGAATCATACACTAATTAATTTTACTCATATTTGAATAATGGTTATATGTATGAAGTATCAAACACGAGACGATTGGTCGTCACTCGCCAGACTGAACAGGGGTGCATCGTTCGAGAAGGACAGCCAAAAACGGAGCTGACAGCTGTAATCAACGTACTCTCTCAGCGCGCGGTACTGTCTTCAGTAGAATGGTCGCAGGTCGCTGGAAATCCTGAAAAACGCGGTACTCTGCCGATTACTCGAATCCGCCACCGCCGCCCATCATCGCGCCCATTCCAAAGCTCTCCAGCAGACCCGAGACGAGACCCCACGCGGTCAGAACGAAGCCGAGGACGACGAGACCCATGCCTGCCGCGATGACGAGGCTCTTCATCGCAATGACGCCGATTCCGGCGACGAGAACGAGCAGACCGACGATACCTTTCGCACCGAGTTTTCCGAGCATAGCGCGGAATGTGTCCGGGAATGTCTTAAAAGTGGCAGTTGCATGCTTCGTTCCGCTTGCCTCGAAAAATCTGTTTCAGCCGTCGGTCGTGTACTACGCCACGTCGTCGGGCGTGTAGGTATGGAGGCGGTAGAGCAGTCGGGCGACGGCGAGGAGCACTGCAGCCTCGAAGATGGTGGGGAGGTAGCTCGGTGTGTCGGCGAGCGTAATCACTGCTCCGAGAATGAGTGCCGCTATTCCGATTCGCAGGACGGTGTTGCCAGCGATGTCCGCGATGACATCGTCCGGGATAGGCGAGGTGCTGTCGTAGCCCGCGAGTAGGAATGTCCACCCGCGGAACTTGATGAGGTAGCCGAGCACGACGAAGAGCGCGCCGACGCCGAACCACTGCATCGCCATGGAGGGCAGTTCTATCATACATCTTGACTTCGAAGTATGGTAACAAAAGATTCCTGCTCGTCAAGGTCGTTGAGTGGTGGAACCGCCCCGCAGGACGGCGGATTTAAAGGTATCCCCCACCAATTGTGAGGTATGAGTGACAACAGCGGACGCAAAAACCTGCGTATGCCGGACGACGACGAGGTATTCGCTACCGTCACCAACATGCTCGGTGCGAACCGCGTGAAAGTACGATGTGCCGACGGCAAGGAACGAACTGCCCGAATCCCGGGCAAGATGCAAAAGCGCATCTGGATTCGAGAGGACGACATCGTCCTCGTCGAACCGTGGGACTGGCAGGACGAAAAAGCCGACATCACGTGGCGTTACGACAAACAGCAGGCCGACCAGTTGCGACAGGAAGGACATATTCAATAGCACCTTTTACTGGGTTCGCACGTTTGCGGCGCCCACTGGTAAAATCTGCACCAAAAGCACAGCGATCCTCCCGATGGCCGAACCCTGGCCCGCTCGCTCGTCATTTCATTCCTCGCCCGCGGTGAACTGCTAGCCCTCGGTGACTGCGTCGATCGCTGATTTCCAACGGCTGTGTCGCTGGCCGATTCTCACGAGCATGTCGAAATTCGCTTCGCTCGGTTTCACCCTGCTCGCTATTTTCCGCGATTTGTTAGTTACCATACCTCAATCGGAAATCCCGACCGTTTCCGTATCCGGGTTATATCCCGCATTCCTACTTCGAAGTACGATGTCACAATCTACCGAGCAGTACGACGTTCCGCACGACGCGGAGTTTCCGGAGGTAATCGAGGCGCTTCGAACCCGGCGGTCGGGGCACAACTTCGACCCCGACGCGGAGCTTTCCGACGAAACGCTGGAAGAACTGATTCGAGACGCCGCAATCGCGCCGTCGTCGTACAACCTCCAACCGTGGGAGTTCGTCGCGGTACAGGACGAGGAGCGATTGGACGAAATCATCGAACTCGCCTACGGGCAAGAGCACATCCGCGACGCAGGCACCGCGATTCTGGTCGTCGGACACACCAACGCGAAGACGGCAGACCGCGTCTTCGAAGAGTGGGTCGAAGCGGGTCACATGGACGACGAGACCGCCGCAGAGACGAAAGCCCAGACGGTCGGAATGTACGACGACGAGCAAACTGGGCGGGATTACGCGATTCGGAACGCGAGCCTCGCCGCCGAGAATCTCATGCTCTCCGCGCACGCGAGGGGGCTGACCGCCACGCCGATGATCGGCTTCGACCAAGAAGGAATCGCCGAGTTCCTCGACCTGCCTGACGACGAGATACCCGTGATGCTCCTCGCGGTCGGGGCGAGCGGTGGCGAGGAACCCGACCGTCTGCCCCGGCGAGATGTCGAGGAAATTCTACACCGCGAATCGTACTGACGACGGGCCACCCTTTTACCGCTCCTCCGCATAGTCGGGAACAGATGAGTGAGGAGTACGGACTGCTCGACCCCGAGAACACCGAGTCCCCCGGCGACGAGTGGGAGGAAATCGACGTTTCCGACACCGAAGCCGACCGAGTTGCCCGACAGCGCGACCGAGAGTTCAGTCAGTTTCGGGAACGGATCAAAGACACGGAGCAGTTCAAAGTCGAGCAGTCTGTCTTCGACGACGCGACGTTCGCGGCGCTGTACAAACTCGTGCAGGACGGTTACGTTCGCGCGTTCGGCGGGCCGATTTCTTCCGGCAAGGAAGCGACCGTCTACAGCGCACTGGGTGACGAAGAACGCGAGGAAGTCGCGGTCAAAATCTACCGCATCAACGCCAGCAACTTCCGGGACATGCGGGAGTATCTCGTCGGCGACCCGCGATTCGAGGAACTCGGTGGGAACAAAAAACGAGTCGTCCTCGCGTGGGTTCGAAAGGAGTTCGCCAACCTGAAACGCGCCCGCAAAGCGGGCGTGCGAGTGCCGGAACCCATCGCAGTCGAGCGAAACGTTCTCGTCATGGAGTTCATGGGGAACGACGGTCGTCGCGCGCCCACGCTCTCGGACGCGCGACTCGAAAATCCCGAAACCGCATACGAGGTCGTCCGGGAGTACATGCGCCGCCTGTTCGACTCGGGCCTCGTCCACGGCGACCTCTCGGAGTACAATATCCTCGTCAGCAACGGCGAACTCTGTATCATCGACGTAGGGCAGGCCGTCACCTACCACCATCCCAACAGCGACGACTTTCTGACCCGCGACTGCGCGAATGTCGCGTCGTTCTTCCAACGCGAGGGGTTGGACGTTCGGGGTGACGAACTCGAAGCATGGATTCGGGAGAACGCAGACCCCGACAATTAGCGCCGATTACAGCACTTGTCGTGCGATTTTCCTGCTGACGTACCCCGACGAGATTGATGCGCCGATGTACCACGCCAGCCACACCTTCAGCGGTCCAACGACCGTTGCCGTCCACGCAATCTGGCCGATGACGGGGACGAAGAACGCCACGGGCGTGACTGCGGCGGCGGGCGACGTGAACACCCAGCGGAGCCAGATGAACACCGGGGCCGTCACCAAGAGACTCCAGACCATCGGACGAACGCCCCCTTTCATCACCTTCGCTTGGCTCTTCACCAGTTCTTGCTGTTCGGAACGAAGTTGTTCGAGTTTGTCGTCGTCACCTTTCTCGCGGGCGGTCTGATGACGCTCTTGGAGGGACTTCATTTTCTCCTGTAGTCGCTCCATCTGCTCCGTGTCACGAAGCTTCGTCTGCAAAATCGCGCTGTAGAGTCCGGTTGACCCGGCGAGGAAGAAGATGAACAGCGAGAAGGGAAGCCACACGGCAAGTGGCGAGAGGAGGGGGGAGACGGCTGTCACGATGACGGTCTCTATTGGTTGGACGAAGTATCCCGCGAACACCCCGACCGCCAACAGCCCTGCCAGTTTGTCGTAGTTCGACCACGAACCGCTGTTCGACGATGCCATACTGAGTGTTACTTTCAACCACTTATCAATATTTCCCATAGTTCGATTTCCGGGTTTCGGCCTGAATCGGCAGACGACACAACCACCAGAAATCGGCAGACGACACAACCACCAGAAATCGGCAGACGACACAACCACCAGCGGCCAGCAATTCTGCCGGAAAATCGGAAATTTTCGAACCGACGAGCGACCACCGGGAGCGAGGAGTGGCTTCGTGAGCGAAGCGAACGAATGGCTCGGAAGTCGCACGTCCGCGCAACGGAGTTCTCGTGAGCGAAGCGAGCGAGAGCACGGGAGAGCGTTCCTCTCCCGGAGTGAGCAGGAACGTCTTCCGGTGCTTTTTTCCGACCTTTTGCAGGGCGATCTGACGGGGCGAACGCGAATTGCGCTCGTCTCTCGTCCGCCGCAAAAGGTCGTGGGGAAGGGCTTAAACCGTGTCAGGTGGTATGGGGGTTTATGAAGCACGTGACGATACCGCAGGACCGAATTGGAGTTCTCATCGGCGAAGGCGGTGAGACGATGCGAGAAATCGAGAGTCGTGCGGACGTGCGCCTCGACATCGACTCGGACGATGGTTTGGTTCGAGTCGAGAAGACTGGCGACCCCGTCCGTGGACTGAAAGCGCCGGAAATCGTCAGAGCGATTGGTCGCGGATTCGCCCCCGAAGACGCGCTCGCTCTGCTCGAAGACGACCTGATGCTGTTCGAAATCGTGGACATCGACGCCGCGGCCCGCAACAAGAACGACCTCCAGCGACAGAAAGGCCGACTTATCGGCGAGAACGGTCGAACTCGCGAACTGATGGAGGAACTGACGGGCGCAGACGTGGTCATCTATGGGACGACGCTGGGCATCATCGGCCAACCACAGCAGGTGGAGACGGTTCGAAGCGCCGCCGAAATGATTCTCGATGGCGCACCACACGGTGCGGTCTACTCGTTCCTCGAACGCAAACGCAACGAGATGAAACAGAACGGAATCGAGTACCACCAGTTCACGGGCTAACTCCACGACTCCGTTTTCATATATAAACACCTCGCTGTTACTTCCTGACACACGCCTTCGAGAGGCATTTGTGGCACGTTCGCATACAGCTAAGAAAAGGTTTATATAGAATCGCAATCAACCGATGTGATGACTATGTCACAGCCAATGGGCAATCAGCCACTCATCGTTCTTTCAGAGGACAGTCAGCGAACTTCCGGACGCGACGCGCAGTCCATGAACATCACCGCCGGTAAGGCGGTTGCAGAGTCCGTACGTACCACACTCGGCCCGAAAGGGATGGACAAAATGCTCGTCGATTCGATGGGCGACGTCGTCGTCACGAACGACGGTGTCACTATTCTGAAAGAGATGGAAATCGAGCACCCGGCGGCCAACATGGTCGTCGAGGTCGCCGAAACGCAGGAAGACGAAGTCGGCGACGGAACGACCAGCGCGGTCGTCGTCGCGGGTGAACTCCTCCAGAAGGCGGAAGACCTCCTCGAACAGGACATCCACGCGACCACGCTCGCGCAGGGATACCGACAGGCCGCCGAGAAGGCCAAGGAAGTCCTCGAAGACGCCGCAATCGACGTCGACGCCGAGGACACCGAGTACCTTCAGAAAATCGCCGCGACCGCGATGACCGGCAAGGGCGCGGAGAACGCGAAAGACCACCTCGCCGAACT
>CAYNQM010000137.1:0-8521 GCA_964399275.1 uncultured Haladaptatus sp. | reverse complement strand
GCACTACAACGTCCACAAGACGTTCGCCACGCCCCACGGCGGCGGCGGTCCCGGTGCTGGTCCAATCGGCGTCGGCGAGAAGTTAGCCGAGTTCCTGCCCGCGCCCCGAGTCAAAAAGATAAACGGTCGCTACGAGCGATTCGACCCCGAGCAGACCATCGGCAAGGTTCACGGCTTCGCGGGCAACTGGCTCGTGCTTGTCAAAGCCTACGCCTACATCGCCCGACTCGGCGACGAGGGTCTGAGCGACGCCAGCGCGAAAGCCGTCCTCAACGCGAACTATCTCGCCTCGCAAATCGAGTACGAGGTTCCGTTCGGCCCCTTCCACCACGAGTTCGTGGCCAGCGCGGGCGACCAAGACGCCGCGGACGTGGCCAAGCGAATGCTCGATTACGGCGTCCACCCGCCGACGACGAAGTGGCCGGAAATCGTCTCCGAGGCGCTGATGACCGAACCGACAGAAATCGAGAACCGCGAGACGCTCGACCAACTCGCGGAGGCGTTCAACGCAGTCGCGGGCGAAGACGACGCAACGCTGGAATCGGCACCCGAGACGACGACGGCGAAGCGAATCGACCAAGCGAGCGCCGCGAGAAATCTGCGCCTCTCGTGGCAGGCGTTGGACGACTGAGGAGTCGAACGACCGACACTACCATTCGGTCGGGGCTTTGCTCGCAACTGCACTCTATCTGGGAATCCGTCACCGTGGAGCAGTGGCGACTCGACGCCCACGCGAGTTTGGAAAACCGCGTCAAGAGCCTCTTCGGTGAAGTCTCTGCCATCCGGAACCGATGGTGGCCGAATTCGAACTCGACACCGAACTGGTGTGCGACAATCAGCACTCCGTCAACGGCGTCGTCGGCAATCTGATGCCGTACGTGGGCAGTTCGGTGCTGATGATCGGCGACAAAACCCGAAGAACACGACTGTATCTGCTAGCCGTAGCGGAATCGATAGCTGAGTCCACAGCCGTCGCTGTGACCGCCGACGAAACGACCGAAAACGAGAGCGAATCATCCTCAGACACGACCAGTTACGCGAACAACTGCCGTGCGTCGTCGATTGCTTCGACGAGTGCGTCCACCTCGTCCTGTTCGTTGTAGAGGTAGAACGACGCACGTGCCGACGCCGTCGCGTCGAGTCGGTCGTGCAGTGGCTGTGCACAGTGGTCTCCGGCGCGAACCGCGACGCCGTGGTCGTTCAGAATGCTCGACAGGTCGTGGGCGTGAACGCCGTCGAGGTTGAACGAGACGACGCCCGCCCGTTCTTCGCCCATCGGCGGCCCGAAGATGGTCACGTCGTCGTGTTTGCTGAGTCGCTCCATGGCGTAATGAGCCAGCCTTTGCTCGTGTTGTTCGATGCGGTCGAGCCCGATGTCGTCCAGATAATCCGCGGCTTCCGCGAGTCCGATACCCTCGGCAATTGGCGGCGTGCCAGCCTCGAACTTCCACGGTAAGTCGTGCCACGTCGAGTCCTCGAAACGTACCTTCTTAATCATCATTCCGCCGTACAGGAACGGCTCCATCTCTTCTAACAACGCTTTCCTGCCGTACAGACCACCGATGCCCGTCGGTCCGCACATCTTGTGTCCCGAAAACCCGTAGAAATCGGCGTTTAACTCCTCCACGTCTACCGACTGGTGCGGCACCGCCTGTGCGCCGTCCACGAAAATCAACGCGTCGTTCTCGTGCGCGAGGTCGGCCAACTCCGCGACCGGGTTAATCGTTCCGAGCACGTTCGAGACGTGTATCGCACTCACCATCTTGGTGTCCGGGCCGATGAGTTCGACGGCGTGCTCCATGTCGAGTTGGCCGTTCTCACCGACTCGAATGAACCGAACGTCTGCACCGGTCTTTTTGGCGATTTGCTGCCACGTGACCAGCGAAGAGTGGTGCTCCATCTCGGTCAGCACGATTTCGTCCCCTGCCTCCAGTTCGTTTACCCCCCACGAGTACGCCACGAGATTGAGCGCCTCGGTGACGTTCTTCGTAAACACCATCTCCTCGCGTCCGCCACTTGCGCCGACGAACTCGGCGAGGCGGTCGTGAGCCTCCTCGTAGGCGATGGACGCCTCTTGACTCAACTGGTGTAGCCCCCGGTGGACGTTCGCGTTGTACCCATCGTAGTAGTCGCTGATGGCCTCCGTCACCTGCGTCGGCGTCTGACTCGTTCCGGCGTTATCGAGGTAGATCAGTTGCTCGCCACTGTCCACCGACTGCTCCAGAATCGGAAAATCGCTCCGGATGCGCTCGACGTCGAGTGGTTCGGAGTGTTGAATTCCCATTACGATCTACTAGCGGAAGAACCAATAACAATGTGTCGTTAGTCTCAAAACCAAGTCGTTTTCGGGACTGGATTGACGGCGGCGTCGCGCACCTGAGAGACGAACTCGGTTAGCTACTGGTCGTCTGGTCTATCTGTTCGGACGCACGAGTCAACATTCGCTGATTCTGGTGTCACCTCGTCCAAAGGCGGGACAACCAGCGGTGAATTACGTTCCCGAGTCCACTGTACTCCACTGCTGACCGGGCGGCGGAGCTATCTGCTCGGCCGTACCGGTGGAAACGTCACTCGATGCCCTCCTCACGGGCGTACGCGATGAGGGCATCCGGATGAAGAGGGCCGTCGTCGGTCGAAGCATCGGCGACACCATCGAATGTCCCGCTACCCGCGACGTAGGCCGAAGTGGCGACGGTGTACTGCTCGTCGGCTACGAGCGCGCCGTCCCGTGTTGTGACTTCGTGGAGACCGTCCGTGGCCCACTCGACAGTCAAGCCGTCGAAGTAAGCCCAGACGGGGTTGTCGGGGTATTCGTCGGGGCGAATGGCAGAATCTACCAGTTCCCGGAGTTGAGCGCCGTCGAGTTCGAGGATGATGACTGGTGCTTCGAAGGGGAAAAGGCCGCGTATTTCGCCGACGGTGACGTCGCCAGCCAGTGGTGGGCCGTCGCGAACCCCGCCGGAGTCTACGACGCCGACGTCGGCATCGACCGCCCACCGGGTCGCTGCGGCAACGAATTCGGCGACCTGCGAGGTGCCGTCGTAGCGGCTCTGTGCATCCCGTGGGACCGGTGTTTCGACGCGAGTGACGACGTCGTCGAGGCCAGTACCCTCTCGGAGGTTGCGAACCCGGTCGCCGACCGCCGCGTCGGGCGTCCAGTCAGGGACGTGGCGGGGAGTCGCTTCCAACGTGTCGAGGTCGATGGCGGTGACGATTTGGCCGTTGGCTCCCGGCCGGGCGATGCAGGTGCCGTTGGTGTGGTCGATGCGCTCGGAATGGACGTGCCCGGTGCACACCACGCCGGCCGCGGTCTCTCGGGCGAGGATGGTCGCCGTCTCGTCGCCGACATGCGCGAGGAGAATCACGTAGTCGCAGTCCCGTTGGAGGCTGTCGGTCACCCCTCGTGCCGCCTCCACGGGGTCGGCGGACTCGACGCCGTCCAGCCAGTCTCCAATAGCATCCGGCGAGGTGACGCCGGTGATGCCGATACGCTCGTCGCCGCGTTCGACGACGACCGACCGCGGGACGTCAACGTCGGAGAGCGTGACGTTCGCCGACACCCACGGTTGGGGCGATTCCTCGACGACGGCTTCGAGGGCTTCGGTGCCGAAGTCGAAGTCGTGGTTGCCGAACGTCTCTGCGGTTGGTTCGACGGCTTCGAAAAACGGGAGCGTGTGGCGCCCCTCGTGTTCGTTTGCGAGTGCGCTAGGAGCGAGAACATCGCCGGATCCGACGACGACGGCATCAGCGGGCGTCTGGAGCGCGGCTGCGAGCTTTGCGACTCGCTCGGGACGGTCGAAGGCGTTCTCGACGTCGGAGTAGTGGAGGAGTGTTGGCACGATATCACTCTGTCGTGACCACGGGGTCTTGAACGTTCGAGGTCTGAGGTGCGCTAATTTGGAATATCAGCGACTGCCGTGAACGCACGGACTCACCAATCGAAATTCGTCACAACCTGAAGATGCCGAGAATTTTTGCAATTTGATATACCGAAATACGATTTATTGGATCGAAAAGTGCACTCTAACGTCGTCACTGACGGTCGAAAACCCAAAAAAACAGAACCTCGCCGTTACGCCGCGGAGTCGATGTCGCCGTTGATGCGAACGAATCCGAATTCACACTCCGAACAGCGCCATTTCGTTTTTTCGCCGAGGTGGAGGTTCGTGCTCGCGCTACGCCAGAACGTCTGCTCGCCCTCGCATTCGGGACATTCGTGCTGAATTTCGAGGCTCATAGTTGCCACTCGGGGATTGGCAAAGTTGAAGATACTGGTTTCGGGCTACTCCTCGCCGCGTTCGAGATGGAGCGCGTCGAAAAACCGATTCAACACGCGCCGCGAGGCGAAATCGACGAGTTCGTCGTCGTCCGCGTCCGAATCCGCGAACAGACCCAGCGGAATCTGTGCACCGGCCATGTCGGCGTGGCCGCCCGCACTTCCCACGTCGTCGAACGCTTGTTTGAGAACGTTTCCCGCGTGCACGCGAGGGTCGATAGACCGCGAACTCATCTCGACGGTTCCATCGACGATTCCGAAGACGAGCACGGTATCGACGCCTTCGACGTTCAGGAGGTAATCGGCGGCCTGCGCGAGCGCATCGCGCTCGCTCGTCTGTCCGGCGGAGGTGGCGAGGGTCGCCCCGCGCTGGACGCGGTTTCGGATGGCTTCGCTGATAGCGTCCACCGTCGCCGGGGAGAACGCGGCTCCGTACAGTCGTTCCAGGAGTTCGAGGTCGGCGTGTCCGTACACGTACAGTGCGGCCTCGTACTCGTGGGTCGTGGGATCTCGAATGAAGTCGATTCGTTCGCGGTGGAGCGCGAATAACAGCGCAGACCCGAGTTGGACGTTCATCTCGATGTCGAGGTCTTGTAAGTACTCCACGAGAATGGCCGCCGTCGAACCGTAGTCCTCCCGCAGGTCAACGAAGTCGCCGTTCGGACGGTCGGTGGAATGGTGGTCGATGACGATGTCGGGGACGACCGATTCGAGTTCCGTGTGACCTGCGGGTTTCGCGTGGTCAACGAACGCGGTTCGGTCGAACCGATCCGGGTCGAACGCGTCGGCGTGTTCCAAATTCACGTGAAGCAGATTGATGAACGCCCGGTTCTGCTGGTGAGAAATCGCCCCCCCGTAGAAAATCTCCGTGTCCTCCACCTCGTTTTTCTCCGCGATGACCGACAAGGCGAGCGCGCTGGCGATGCAATCGGGGTCTGGATTGTCGTGGCAGATGATGCCGAGCGACTCGACTCCCGCGAGATACTCCGCCAATTCCTGAGCGCGGGCCATGCTACCTGTTCGACCTACGACGCTATCAACCCGTGGCTGGGAATCGCAACACTGCACCGGGAAATAAATCTCATTCTGCTATATGGAATTTGACTCAACCGAACTGCCAGCGAGTCGCATCTTCCGGATAGTCGCTCCACGCCAACACCGTCTCGGGTCGAACCGCGAAGAAGGGCGTTCCGTGCTTGATTCCGTACTTTCCCTCGTACGCCGTGTCGAGTCGTTCCACGAGTTCGGATTCTCCTTCCGCGACTTGTTCGGCGACGCCTTCGATTATGACGACTTCCGTCCCGCTCTCTAGGTGAACCACCATTTCGGCGTTCATCGCCAGGTTCTGTACCCAGCGCGTCTGCTCGCCACCGCCGCAGTAGAAGGTGTCGTCCAGCCAGATGCCCCACACCGGTCGTGCGTGCGGGCGACCGTTCGGCAGTGCGGTCGTCACCCAGTAGGTTTCGTCGCCCGCCATCTTCTCGCGCACGAACTCCCACGAGAGCAGACCGTCCTCGTCGTCGGGTATTCCGTAGCTCTTTTCGGTCACTGGCCGACTTCGACGCGGTTCCTCGGCACTGATTTCGTCGTCGGTTTTTTCGTCCACGAACTTTCCCCCGAACGAGGTACGACGCGGATCTCGAAAAGTGTACTCTGCGTCGGGACGATAGCTTACTTTACGTTCGCGTTCTTTTGTTCGACCATGACGGCGATAACGCTGTACTCGCTCGACGGCTGTCCGTACTGCGAGAAAGTTCACGATGCGCTCGACGACGCTGGAATCGAGTACGAAACCGAGTGGGTCGAAGCCCTCCACTCGAAGCGAAACGAGGTGAAGCGCGTGAGCGGTCAGCGCGGCGTCCCCGTCCTCGTCAACGAAAACTCCGGCGTCACGATGGCCGAGAGCGACAAAATCGTGGAGTACGTGGAGCAGTCGCTCGCATGAAAATCTACACCGGGCGCGGCGACGCGGGCCAGACCGACCTGCAAGACATGTCCCGCGTTTCGAAAGCGAGTCCGCGAATCGAAGCCTACGGCACGGTGGATGAACTGAATGCCCTCGTCGGACGATGCCGACCGACGGGTCACGACGACGTGGACGACCACCTCCGCGAAATCCAGAACCATCTCCATGTCGTGCAGGCCGACTTCGCCAACCCGGAACCCGACGAAGACGACCCACAGGTCGGCGAAGAGCACGCCGACCTACTCGAATCGTGGATGGATAGCTACGACGACGAACTCGAACCACTCACCTCCTTCATCCTTCCGGGTGGCAGCGAATCGGGTGCGAATCTACACCACGCCCGCACCGTCTGTCGGCGTGCAGAACGCCGAGCGGTCGCATTGGCGAGCGAAGCGGAAATCAACGACGACGCCGTGACCTATCTGAATCGGCTGTCGGACGCGCTGTTCGTTTTCGGTCGCGTGGTGAACAAGCGCGATGGTGAACGCGAAGAAAGTCCGACGTACTGACCGGGAAATCCGGTGAGGTACGTCCGATTGTCACCAGTACGGAGTATTGTTCGTTGCTATCTGTAACGAAGTGGAACTGAAATTGATGGAAAATCAGTGGCTCTTTCGGACGAATTTCTCATAATCCGGCCACGGCATATTCGACACGCTTTCTTCTCTATATATGCGCTAAATTGCCCGAAAACGGTACTCTCGGAGTTGGGTGTTTTCTCGCAGTGCGATTAGTTTCGTGCGGTTCGAACCGACCTTCACCCCTATGAACACCTACAACATTTATTTAATTTTATATCTAGATAGGATCAATTAAATATTTATAACTCGAACATGAGTTAAAGCTGTAGCAATGAGCAAAGATCCAGACAAGAAACACGCTACCGAACGCGCCAATCGACGAACGCTCCTCAAAGCAGGAGCAACCGGGCTGACGAGTCTCGTCGCAGGCACCGGGTTCGCAAGTGCAGGCATCGAATCGAACGGCAAAGCACCCCGCGGAAGTAGTGTTCATACCGCCAAGGCATCGAACGGGACGTTGGTATCCGAGAAGCAACGCCGTGAAGTCCGTCTGCGGGCCGTCCGCGAATACGAACAGAAGAACGGTCGTTCCGTGGACGCCGTTCCGGCGAGCAAACAGCGAGACACTCCGGGAGAAGTAGTGGCGTACGCGTACGGTTTCGATGCGAACGGGGTCGCCCACTCGTACATCGGTCTCGCCAACGAGGACACCGCGAATCCGCAAATACAGTCCGGACGCGCGGAGGCACTCATCCACGACCGGTTCGACCAGCGCGTTTCCGAACTCGCTTCGAACATTGCAACCTCGGAACAAGTCTCCCCGATGGCTGGTGGGACGGTCACTGACACGGAAAACATGGACCAGCTCGCTACGTACCGGCTCGAATACGCCAGCGACCCGTACGGCGTCGTCGGAATGACGAACTACTGGTTCACGAGCACTGTGCAGGACGAAAAAGAGGCCCACGCGTTCCACACGCCCGCCGGATACGAACCGGGCGTGCAAGCGTTCGGCTCCGACTACAAGAACGATTGGGGACGCGTATTCCACCGGTGGGACGAATGTGAGATGCCGAATACGAACGTCGATTACGGCCAGTGGCAGCCGTACGGAACGAAAAGCGGCTCCACGACGGAGGGATATTCGGTGAGCGTGAGTATCGGATACGGTTCGGGCTACGCGACGGCCGGAGTCTCGTGGTCGTACACCCAACCGAACGTCGAAGTCGTGGACGAATCCTCGGCGTACAACAACTACAACCAGTGGCAGCTGAAGCTGAACAGCGACTGGGACGACGACACGCGTACGAGCTTCATCGGCTTCCAGCCGTCGAGCATGGTCTCGATGGACAACTGGGAACCGTCGATGGGAGAGACAGATATCTGCGAACTAGAAGTCAAAGCGCGGTTCGATAACGGCTACGACCACTATCAACGACTCTGGTCGACGGGTACTTACCAGTTAGAGCCAGCGTAACCGAACACGAAAATCCTTTTTTCACGACGCACGCGAAAAACGCTCTTCCACGAGCGGTTCGAATGGCGATTTACAGTCCGAGCTCTCGCCCGATGACGAGATGCTGAATCTCGCTCGTCCCTTCGCCGATTTCCATCAGCTTCGCGTCACGAAGGAATCGCTGTGGGGCGAAGTCCTCGGTGTAGCCGTAGCCGCCGAGCACTTGCACTGCGTCCTCCGAAACCTCTCGTGCCGACTCGCTGGCGTCGAGTTTCGCCAGCGCACTCTCGTGAGAGACGGAG
>CAYNQM010000136.1:3955-8595 GCA_964399275.1 uncultured Haladaptatus sp. | reverse complement strand
CTGGTCCTTGCCGTGAGAGGGCAAGATGATTGGCCGGACTACACCAACGGAGCGCATTCCTGAGTAATCGCACGGACTGTTTAACAGTTGTGTTTTCCCGACGCCGTGGCGCGGAATGACATATGCCGACGGAGATGTGCGTTGCGAAAACCCGGGAATCGTTATCGGTCGAGCGATGACCCGGCGGCGTCCGGTTCGTGACCGTCCAAACTGATGATATTCTCGCGTCCGACGCGGAGTTTGCTGATTTCGCCCTCTTCTTCCATCTCCGAGAGGAGCATGCTGACCTTGGATTTCGACCAGCCGGTCGCCTCGACGATGTTCACCTGCTTCATTCGCCCGCCGTTTTCGCGGAGTAGTTTCTTCACCCGCGCTTCGTCGGTCAGCAGTTCCTCGTCGCTCACTGCTGGTTCGGAGTTCCCGCCGCTGGATTCGGTCGTGGCTGCTACGCCACCGCCGTCGGTGGGTGTGCTTTGGTCGGTCGCCAGCGACCCGAGACCGCCCTGTCGCCACGCGAACACCGCCGCCAAGCCGATGAGCAAGACGACTGCGGCGATGAATAACATCATCGGGGAGTCCGCACTCGGTCGCTCGTCACCATCTCCGGGGCCGCCACCGCCGGCCGTCGTCTCCGTACCGGGGGTCGGTGTTCCATCCGGGGACGTAAACCCGACCATCGGTCGCTGGTCGTTGAACTCGCGCGCACCGTTCCACGAGATGGTGTCGCTATCCGCGAGCGTCTTGTCGGTCATGCTCATCCCCTTCTTCGGCTGGGCGGAGTTGAACTTCATTCCGTCTTCCGGCTCTATCACGAGGGTTTGGTTCTTTCCGAGATAGAGACCGCCTTTGAAAACGTCGCCGATGACGATTGCCCCGGAGTCCTGTGCGGCGAACGAACTCCATTTGAACGACATCTCGACCACGCCGCGGTTCTTGTTCAACCCCCCTCCCCCGATTTTCGCGCTCTTCGAGAAGTTCTCGGCTTTCATTACCCGACCAGTCGCGTTGCCACCCGTCGAGGTTAGTTCCATCGCGTTCCGCTGAAAGTCCGTATATAGTTCCGTCTTAGAGGTTCTGAACTCCTTTGCGAACTGCTGGAACTGCTGTCGTTCCTGTTCGTTATTCAGGGTACGTTCGTACCGAAACGTCCAGCGTGCAGAACCGTTGTCGTAGACGAGAATGTGAAACTCGACATCGTCGAACTCCTGGGAAGTAGTGATAGTCTGCGGAGTTGTCGGTGCGTCGCTCTGAGTCGTCCCGAGCGCGGGAAGCGACCCGATGAGCAGCACCGTGACGAGGCCGACAGCCAGGAGCCGTCTCATGTACATTACTCGTCCATGCCCGGATATAAAAGACCTTGTGACGTGCGCGCGTCACCGAACTATGTTTCCACGGGACACGACACATGTTGACATCTGCCATGCAGACACGTCGTCGCGAGGGTTGGAATCGAGGACGACGAGGTCGGCCCGGTAGCCCTCCTCAACCAATCCGACGTTCGAAAGTCCAAGCAAATCCGCGGCGTTGACCGTCGCGGCTTCCAGTGCGTCCTCGGGCGTCAGTCCGTACTCGACCATCAGTTCGAGTTCCTCGGGGATGTCCTCGTGGAAGTTGAACGGCGTCCCGGCGTCGGTTCCCATGGCGACCTGCACGCCCGCGTCGATGGCGTACTCGAACGCGTCTCGGAACGCCGCTTCGGCCTCTTCGGCCTTCTCGACGGCGTATTCCGGGATCCCCGCTTCGACGCCCTCCGAGACGATTCCGTGGAGTGCTTTCGCGGTCGGCACCCAGTAGGTTCCTCGTTCGGCCATCAGCTCCGCTGATTCCCTGTCCATGAACGTTCCGTGCTCGACGCTCGAAATACCGGCCCGAACCGCGTTTTTGATGCCGGTCGCGCCGTGGGCATGAGCCGCCGTAGGCACGCGTTTCGCGCTGGCGGCCTCGACCAACGCCGTCAGTTCGTCCTCCTCCAACTCGGGTGCGCCGGTAATCGCGCCCTCCGTGAGGACGCCACCGGTCGCCATGCACTTTATCACGTCCGCACCGCGTTTGAGTTGCTCTCTGGCCGCCTTCTTCACTTCGGCGCGTCCGTCCGCTTCGCGCCCGAACCAGTGACCGTGCCCGCCGGTCATCACCACGTTTTCCCCGCAGGCCAACACGCGCGGGCCGTCAATGACGCCTTCCTCGACTGCTCTTCCCGCGTCGAGCGCGAGCGAGGCGGGCGCGCCGAGGTCGCGGACGGTCGTCACCCCGGAGTCGAGCGCCGACGCGAGGTTCGCCGTCGCGCGGTAGGCGAGCATCGTCTCGCTCTCACCGACAGCAGAAGCGGGATCCGGTCGTCCGTCCATCATCAAGTGGACGTGCGAGTCGATGAGTCCCGGCGCGACGAACTTTCCGCTGGCGTCGATTTCCTCGTCCGCGTCGGGCACGTCCCCCACAGAAACTATTTCGCCGTCTTCGATAGCTACGTCAGCCTCCCTGATTCCCGTCGCGTCTACCACGTCTGCACCGCGAACTACGAGCATAGTTGACGTGAAACACGCTACCGAGAAAACTGTCGGGGTCGCGGCAGGGGGCGACGAAATCCGGGGAAAGAACGAACCCTTGAGAGAACAAACGAGACGCATGGCAGAGTCACCACCTGCCGGGAAGAGCGCGCTGATTACGGGTGCGAGTTCGGGCATCGGACAAGCGACTGCTCACGCCCTCGCACGCGACGGGGCGAACGTTGCGCTTTCAGCGCGGTGCGAGGAGAAACTGACCGATGTCGCGGAGACGGTCGAATCCGAGTACGGCGTCGAAACCCTCGTCGCTCCGGCGGACGTGCGCGACGAGGACGGCGTGGCAGTGACAGTCGTCAATCCGACCGAAGTTCGAACCGAGTTCGGGTCGGTCTACGGCGAATCGTTCGAGGTGCGATTCGACGAGGGCGAAGTAACGGAATCCGAGAAAATCGCCGACGTAATCGCCTTCGCCGTGGGATGGAGAACTCGACCGTCAGCGAACTCGACATCTACCGACGCGACAAGGTCGCCGATTTCTAGCTACCGAACGGCATCGGCGATTTTCTCGATGGGATGTGGCGGCTCCTCGCCGCGCCAGTCACCGACCTGCGTGCGGCAGGACGCGCCGGGCGCGACGACCTCATCCCCGTCGCTCTCAGCGATTTGGTCGAACAGAATCGAGCCGATTGCTCGGCTCATCGAGTAATGTTCGGCCTCGTAGCCGAAACTCCCCGCCATGCCACAACAGCCGGAGTCGAGGGCGTCCACCTCGTAGCCCGCCTCGCGCAGGACGCGAACCGCGTGGCCGTCCTTCTTCGTCGCCTTCTGGTGACAGTGGCCGTGGTAGGTCAGCGACCCGCTCCCGCCGAACGAGAGGTCGAGGTCGAAGCTATCCAGATATTCACAGATTCCGTACGTGTTTGCGGCGAGGCGCTCGGCCTCGGTTCGGAGGCCGCCAGCCTCCGGGTCGGCGGAGCGCGGTTCCGTGTACTTTCCGCTGGACGGGTTCGCCTCCGAAGTCGCGGAGAGCAGGTCGAGGTAATCCGACTGGAGCATCACGGCGTCGGAGGGTTCGACCACGACCACATCCCACCCGTCCCGGACGAAGGGCGCGAGCGTCGAGACGTTCGTCTCGGCTTGGTCGCGCGCTTTGTCGAGAAAGCCCTTCGATTGGGGTGGTCGCCCGCTCGCGGTCACGTCGTCGGGAATTCGGACGTGAACGCCCGCGGATTCGAGCACCCTGATTGCGGCTTTCCCGGCCTCGGGATGGTTGTAGTTCGTGTGGGTGTCCGGAAAGAGCAGGATGCGTCGAGTCGCGTCCTGTTCAGGAACGCGGGAACCGCGCTCTGCGAACCAATCGTTCAGACTCTCGCTGTGGAACGTCGGGAGCGTTCGCTCGCTGGCGATGCCGACCGTCTTCTCCGCGATGAAGTGCGAACCGGGGAGTTTCGTCGCCCAGTTCGAGAGCGGAGCGAGCGCGCTTCCGAGTGCTGAGAGGCGGTCGATGTTCGCAAAGATTCGGTCGCGAAGGCTCGCGCCGTGGCGCTGGTGGTGTTCGTGCTCGATTTCGGCTTTGAGCTTCGCCATATCGACTTCGCTTGGGCAGTCGCGGGCACAGCCCTTACAGCCGATACAGAGATCCATTACCTCGTGCATGAACTCCACGTCGAACTGCTCGTCCTCAGGAAGTGAACCGCTCATCGCTTGCCGGAGCATGTTCGCCCGGCCTCGCGTGCTCGTGATTTCTTCGTCGGCCGCGCGGTAGGTCGGACACATCACGCCGCCCGTCGTCTCCTGCCCGCCGCGACAGCCGCCACAGCCGTGACAGAGTTCGACCATCCCCTCGAACCCGTTTTCGTTGTCCCAGTCAAGCGCGGGGTCGAATCCGGCGTCGAACTCGTAGTCGGGGTCGAATCGGAGGTGTTCGGTCATGTCCACATCGCCACAGACCTGCCCCGGATTCAGGAGCCAGTCGGGGTCGAAGGCGGTTTTTAAATCGCGGAAGACGCCCCAGACGTGGTCGCCGTACAGCTTTCGGTTCCACTGGGTTCTGGCGCGGCCGTCGCCGTGTTCGCCCGAGACGCTTCCGCCGTACTCCACGACGAGGTCGGTGACGCCGTCCGCGATGGCTTCCAT
>CAYNQM010000136.1:0-3945 GCA_964399275.1 uncultured Haladaptatus sp. | reverse complement strand
GTGACGTACTCCGGGAGGTTTTCGGGCGGCACGGCGGCGTCCTCGATGAACGAGATGTGTTTCGCGTCCGAGGTTCGGGAGAGCAAAATTGGCAGACCGGACTTTCGAAGTTTCCAAAATCGCGCACGTTCGGTCTCGTCGTGGGCTTCCATGGCCGAAAGTGCCAGTTCGCCCTCGCGGTCGTCCCGCAGTTTTTCGACCTTCCACTTCCCGTCTTCGTCGTCCTCGGCGTAGAACTCAACGAGCAGAACCGAGTCGGTTCCTTCTGGCAACATCTCGACCACGTCGCGGAACTCTTCGGTGTCGCGGGCCAGCGAGATGAGCACGTCGTCCAGCACTTCGACCGCCGATGGGTCGTGGTCGAGAATCGGAGCCACATCTTCCATCGCGCTGACGAGGCTGTCGTAGGTCAGGAGCGCCATCGACTTCGTCTCGGGAATCGGTTCGAGGCTGACGGTTGCCTCCGTGACGATTGCCAGGGTTCCCTCGCTCCCCGCCAGCAGTCGCGCGAGGTTGACACGGTCGCCGCTGGTCGCTTCGTCAATCAACCGATTCAGGTTGTAGCCCGAGACGTTACGCTTCAACTCCGGGAAGGCGTCCCGGACTGCCTCGGCTTCCTCCTCGACGATTCGCAGAACTTCGGCGTAGATTCGACGTTCGAGGTCGGCGTCGGATTCGTCTGCTGAGTCCGAGTCATCCCGCGACTCGGACTCAGCTTTCTCCCGCAGTTCCTCCATCGTCACTTCGCCGAATCGCGTGACGGTTCCGTCCGCCAGCACGACCTCGCACTCTTCGACGTAGGCGTCGGTTTTTCCGTACTTCAGCGAATGCGCACCTGTCGAGTTGTTGCCGATTGCTCCGCCGAGCGCGCTCTTGTCGCCCCACGCGGGGTCTGGTGCGAACTTCAACTCGTGGTCGGCGAGCGCGCGGTTCAGGTCGCCGAGGATGATGCCGGACTGTGCGCGAGCAGTTTCTTCCTCGGGGTCGAAGTCGAGGAGGGAGTCCATGTGCCGGGTGAAATCCAGCACGACCGCCTCGTTGACCGACTGTCCGGCCAGGCTGGTGCCGCCGCCGCGCGGGAGTACCGGAATCTCGCGCTCGGCGCAGTAAGCCATCACGGCGGACACGTCCTCGGTCGAAGTCGGGAAGACGACGCCGATGGGAGTGACTTCGTAGGCGCTGGCGTCCGTCGCGTACAACTGTCGGGAGTATTCGTCGAATCGAACCTCGCCCGCGACTCGCTTCTGGAGGTCGGAAACGAGTCCGGGGCGTGCCACGCTGTCGTCGTGGTAGTCGTAGTTCGCCCGGTCGTCGCGGGCGGGGTTCCCCGCGTCACCTGTTGCCATGGATGGGCGTAAGGCGAGCGGGGCGAAAAGTGATGTGGGAATCGGAAAGCGCTGTGGGATTCAGGCCCGCCGTGCGGTTGGCGAGAGCGAGCGCGCGACGGCGAACAGAGCATTCCGTTTCAGCAGGGCGAATCCGGCGAAGATAGCGCAGAATCCGACGACCGTGGTGGCCGCCACGAGTTCGCCGAACAGCGCCCAACTGAGGAGCGTCGCAACCACGGGTTCGAGGTAGCCGACGAGGTTGAGTTCGGTCGGGCCGATTTCGTCCAGTAGGTGGAAGTAGAGCAGGAACGCGATGGCGCCGGAAACGAGCGTCAGGTACGCAAGCGAAGCGATTGCGGGGAACGACCAGTTGATTGCACTCGCGGACTCACCGCGCGCAGTGCTGAGGACGTGCAGGAGGCCGGAACCGAGAATCATCGCCCAACCCTGAAGGGCGGGAAGCGAAATCCCGGTGTTGAGCGGTCGGGTGAGCACCGATCCGAGGGCGAAACACGCCCCGCCGAGGAAGACGAGACCGATGCCGACCACGCCCACCGAGAGGAGGGTCGCCGGGTTCGGGTCGGCCACGATGGCGACGCCCGCGACGCCGAACACGAGGCCGAGAATTCCGAAGGGAGTGAGCTGTTCGTCGGCGAGCATGGCGCTTGCGAAGACCGCGGTCAACACGGGCGAGAGGCTGATGATGACCGCCGCGAGCGCGCCGGAGACGTGCTGTTGACCGAGATAGAGGAATCCGTGGTGGCCCGCGATGATGAATACCCCGATGGTTACGATTGCCAGCACGTCCGCCCGACTTCGCGGTTTCCAACGGTCGGTCGTGGCGACGGCGTAGCCGAGGATGATCACACCGGCCACGTCGTACCGAAGCGCGGCGAACAGGATTGGCGGGAAATGGTGTAGCCCCACGTCGATGGAAACGAACGACGCTCCCCAGAAACTGGC
Organism: uncultured Haladaptatus sp.; assembly: GCA_964399275.1. Taxonomy (GTDB): domain Archaea; phylum Halobacteriota; class Halobacteria; order Halobacteriales; family Haladaptataceae; genus Haladaptatus. The sequence continues at coordinate 1,654 of CAYNQM010000136.1, read as the reverse complement.
TAGCAGTACGAACATCACCTCAGTTCGTGGCAGTAATCTTCTGCCTTTAGTCGAAATCATGTATTTCTGTTCAACTCTATTTGGGCCGTGTTGTTAAATCCTTCTACAAGATATTCCTTCGATACTGAATCACAAGCAGGATTTGAATAGATAGTGGGACTCTACTCCCCACAATCCCCGATTTCGTAGCATATTTTCTGATCGTTGTTCTGTCGCTTCTCGTCCAAACTCCAGAAATTAAGTATCGGTACCGTACACGTTAGACCAATGGACGAACGCGACGTTACCTTGCTCAAGGCGATTTCGGACTTGGAAACCGGGAGTCCCGAAAAGCTCCACGAGGAGACCGGAATCCCGGTTTCGACCATCCACTACCGACTGAACAACCTACGAGAGGCTGGCGTCATCGAGAACGACCTCTACGACATCGACTTGGAGGCGTTCGGTCTCGGCGTCACCGTCGTCGTGGAAGTGTTCGCCGACTACACCGGGTCGTACGCCGACTTCGGCGAGAAGATTCTCGACATCGAGGGAGTCACGCAGGCCTACTTCACGATGGGCGAGACGGACTTCATCGTCGTCGCCCACCTCACCGGGCGGGAGATGGTCGAACGACTTATCAGCGACTTCGAGAGCATCGAGGAAGTTGACCGAACGAATTCGACGTTCGTCATCTCCACGCTCCGGGACTCCCACCGCGTGCTCCAGAGCTACAGTTTGGACACGCTGGTCGAAGAACTCGCCGAGGAGTAGTTAGACGGGCGGACTGTCCTCGCCGCCGGTCGAACACCGCTCGGAGAGCGATTTCCGGTTCCTCGTGATGCAAGACACCGAACTGATTTTTGTGGTGTCCGTGGGATCCGGTTGGAACGTCACGCTGTCGCCGACCTGTAACTGGTTGAACAGCGCGCGATGCGTGGTGTACCGCTTCCGTTCGCCCTTGCTCGCGTCGTTCGGCCACGCCACCTGATAATGTTCCAGCGTCACTCGGTAGGTCAGATTTCCGAACTCTTTTTGCAGTTTCGCGTACAGGTCGTCGCCGACGGAAACGTTTCCGACGCTGGTGTTTCCGGGATAGTCGTCGCGCGCCGAGACGCCGTCCGGCCCGGCAGAAATCAGCGCCTCGCCGCCGCCGCGAACCGCTTTCGAGACGACTCGGCCCTGATTGGTTCCGAAGACTGCCTTCGTACATCCGGCGGTGGCGGCGAGCGCTCCGACTGCCCCGACTCGGAGAAAGCGACGACGATTCACGACTCGGCGTTCGAACGAACTACGGATAATTCTGTCTACCTACCGCGAACGAAAATCGGAAATCCACCCTCCACCTACGTCGAGTCATGATTCGAAACATCTCCGCGGGCGTTCAGTCGTTCACGAGCAACACCTTCCTCGTCACTGGCGACCGTCGCGTTCTCGTGGACACCGGGGCGAACTTCGACGCCGTGAGCAAAGTTGAAGAATGGGTCGATGGACTCGACGCCGTCGTCCTCACCCACACCCACCCCGACCACGTCGGCAACCTCGAAACCGTGAAAGACGCCTTCGATGTGGAGGTGTTCGGGTTCGACACCGACTACCCCGGCGTCGATGTCGCAATCGAAGACGAGGCGACGGTGACGCTCGGCGACGACGACTACCTCGCGCTCCACACGCC
>CAYNQM010000135.1:0-8800 GCA_964399275.1 uncultured Haladaptatus sp. | reverse complement strand
GGTGTTGAACGTCTGGTCGCAGATCATACACGCCCCGCTCTCGCCGTAGATGGCGATTTTCGAGTAGTTGACGTCACCCGTGAGTTCGGTTTCGTCCTGATTCTTCTTATCTTTCGGCTCGAACGTCTCGACTGCTTGGCGCTTGTTCTCGTCGGCGACGAGACGGATGATTTCGACGTGGTTGTTGAGCACCTGCTTGATGTCGTCGTCGTAGTACGCCAGCAGTTCGTCCATGTAGAACTCGCTGGCCGGGTCTAACGCCTGCTCGTTTTTGATGGTGTACGGAGCGTCTAGCTCCTCGTTGATGTCGTCGATGACCGTCTGGCGCTGTTCGTATGGCACCAAGACCAGCGGGTCTTGGTTCATCGGCGACCGAACCACGTCGTCCGCGGGGTCTTGGTCGGGAATGACGTCGCAGAGGTTCGTCCACCGGAAGGTGTACAATCGCCCATCGTCGCGGAGCGTGTAATCTTCGAAGTATTTGCGAACCTGTCGGTCGAAGTCGGACTTGCCCGACCCGACCGGGCCGAGCAGTAGTTTGATTCGTTTTTCCGGACCGAGTCCGCGCGCACCGCTTTTCACCTTGTTTACGAACTCGTGCATCGCGCGGTGAATCTCGCTTCCGTAGAACGTGTTTTCCCCGTCGTGTAGGGGGTCTTCGGACGCGAGTCGGTACTCTACGACGCCAGAGTCTTCGTCGTACTCCGTGCCGTAGTAATCGAACATGTCGGCAACTCGTTGGTGGGCATTTCTGGCGATTTTCGGATGCTCGTACACCTCTTCGAGATACCAGTCGAACGTCTTCGTTTCGCGAAGGTCTTCGGGTACCGATTCTTGGTAGCTCTGACTGAGGTCGTCCAGCGTTTCCATGTCACCTTTCATTGTATCACGCATTGTTTGTGGTTACAGGTTAGACCGGGGAGTGAGAGAATCCGACCGGGCGGCCGATGCCGGCGGGAAGTACGTAGTCGGCACACACTCACAAAGTTGTGTCGGTCGAAACACCGAGATGGCACTCACGAGGGGCTTACTGAGCGGCGACGAGCGCGCTCGGAGAGACTCCTGCCTCTGTCGAGGATTCATGTGCGTGCCATCCACCACCTCGTTTTGAAACCAGTCGGCATCTGCCATCGTATCTCGGTGTCGAGGTGCGTGATTCGAGACCGTGCATCGTGTGGGCAACTACCACCCGATACTGTTTAATAGATAGGACGAGAGAATATATAACTGTTGCCCACGAGCAAGATTCTTTTGGTTTGTATTAAAGAATCAAAATATACGAAGTTACCGCCACTGAGGTCTAAGAGTCCAAAATCCTTTACCCCATCAAAATGGATTGACTACACTCTTTAAATACTTAGCTGGATATTTTGAACTGACAAGCCTTACCCCCGTCCATCGCCAACCGACGGCTATGTCCGTCCCAACCCTTCCGGAATCGTGGGTCGTTTGGAACGACGAACCCGGCGGTCGGTGCATCCTCGCCTACCGCCCGGACGTGTTCGACACGACCCAGTTCCCGCCGGAGTGCTTGCCCACGCTCTATCTCACGCAAGGAACGCCGAACCGTCCGCCACAGGAACGTCAGGCGACCGACCCGTGGTACCTCAAATTCTACCTCGAACCGAACGTCGAACTCCCGCGAACGCCGCGATACCCGACGCGCGAGGAGGCGCTGGAGGCGGCGGTCGAACTCGCCAAGGAGTTCGACCGGGGAGAAATCGAGTACCGGGATGCCTACCAGGTCCCGCGCGGGGAGTACCTCGACAAACTGGACGAGTTGACCGGACGAGAGGCTTAACCGACCGCCCTCCCTACGCTCGACTATGTCCACCATCACGCTCATCGGAACCCGACTCGCCGAACCCGGTCAGGAGTTCGTCTATCGAGGCGAGGCCAGCGCCTGCGAGGGCTGTCCCTACCGAAATCAATGTCTCAACCTCTCGGAAGGGGTCAAATACCGCGTCACCGACGTTCGTTCGGGCGCACAGACGCTTCCCTGCGGCGTCCACGACGACGGCGTCACCGCGGTCGAAGTCGAACCGACGAGCGTTCGCGCGAACGTCCCCGCGAAGAACGCCTACGCCGGGAGTAAGTCGAAACTCGAAGGACCGTGTCCGCACGTCGATTGCCCGAGCCACGAGTTCTGCGAACCCGCCGGGGCCGAGTTCGACGAGGAGTATCAAATCGCCACAATCGTCGGCGACCCACCGCACGACTACTGCATGTTAGACCGCGACCTGACGCTAGTCGAGTTCGCGGAAGAGAAGTAATCAGTCACCGAGCACGCCGACGTGTTCGGCGGTGTAGCCGAAGATGTTCTCGTATCCGTAGGCAGACATCAATACCGGGACGAACGGTTCTTCCGCAACCAAATGCTCGCCGTCGGCGGTGGCGAAGGGTTCGCCCTGCTCGACTGGGAGGAAGTTATCGACCAACACTTCGAATTCCGTCCCACCGTTCTTCCGCACTGGCTGGTCTAATCGAAACACCGACACCTCGTCGCGCTCGCCCGCCTCGACCGGATTTTTGCCCTCGGGGAGCGGAAGGACGCCGGTTCCGGCGAGGAAGCCCCGAATCAAGTCGTAGGCGTTCTTCGCCGCCTCGTCCGACCCCTGTAGCCCGCATTCGACTTCGAGCGTGTGCGGGTGCGAGATGAGTTTTCCCTTCGTGAAGCGGTCGGTTTCGACCAGTTCCGAGACGGGGAGATACGGGCAGATGGAGCGCGCGACGGCGTTGACCCTGTCCACGAGTGCGAACGGACGCGCGTAGGACTGCGTCGAGTGAAGCGAGAGGACGGTACAGTCCCGGAGTTCGTCCACCAGTTCGTGGGCCAGTCGTCGTTCGTAGTTCTCTCCCTCCGGGTTGCCCGGAAAGACGCGATTTAAATCCTCGTTGACGTATCGCACGCCGTACTCCAGTGCGGGCTCGTTGACGACAATTAGTTTCACCGAGCGCTCCACGTCCGGCGCTTCCGCCGACAGACGTTCGACAGCGCGCGGGCCGCACGGTTCGTCGCCGTGAATACCGGCGACAACGGCGACCTCCGGCGTTCCGCCACCTAACTGCTCGATTCGCATTTATCGGAGGCAGGTATCGGAGCCTGAAAGCACTTTACACTCGTTCGCCAGAAAAAACAGAGATACGTCCGTCGAACGGAGACGACCGGAGGTTACGCACCGTCGCCGTCGGAGTTACCGCTCTGGCGAACGCGACACTACTCCTGCGGTCACAGGGACACCGGCATGAGTACGAGACCCCGCCTTCCAAACGTCATTGAAATACCTCGGACACAGGTCGTGCCCCGATGTAAACTAACTAACTTGAGAATGGGTATTGGCCGAACAAACGGATAATCGGCAAAAGATACCCAACACATTTTATTTTTTGGAATTGCCAAAGGAGATACCCGCCGCAGTTGCGCATTTTCACGGTGCTTTATTCAGATCTCCGAAATGACGAACAGGACAATCGGTAGTGCTGACACTCGACTATTCGAGTGATTCGGCGTAGTCGTAATCTTCCTCGCGCGCTTCCGGAAACCGGTCGTCGAGCGAGATTTGCCAGCCGTGGAGCACTGTCGGGTCGGAGAGCGCGTTCGTCATCATCATTCGAATCGCCGTCAGGTCTACGCCGTAGAAGTCCTTCGGCACGCCGTGGAGGTACTGGAGCGCGGTTCGGAACAGGGAGCGCATCCCGTCGTCGTCCTCGAAATCGAAGTGCTTGTACGCGCCTGCCGCCACTTGCACCATTCCGTGCAAGAACGCGCTCTCGGTGGTTCCGCTTCCGTAGTTGTACCACTCGTCTTCGAAGCAGTCGTGGCTTTCGTGGAACTCGCCGGAGTTGTAGAGGCAAACGCCGTGAATCACTGCTCTGCGGAGCGTTCCGTGCTCCCAGAGATCCTTCTCGGGAAGCCATCCCGTCGGGGTCGGGTTGGAAAGCGGCGGGCCGACCGTCGGGTCACGCGTGTGCTCGTCCATCGGTCATCAGTTCTCGCCGTAGCAGTGTAACTCCGTCGCACTCCGCGCGACGCCGAAGAAAAATTGGGAGGGTTCAGGGGGCGGATTACACCGCTACTTTGCTCGGTGGCGCTCGCGCGACTTCGTAGTCGCCACCTTCTCCAACTGCGATAACAGCCCATTCGTACTCAGGGTTGGAGTCACGCAACTGTTGACTCAGTCGAGTCGCGTTCTCTTTCCACGTGACGAAACAACGAAGTTCGCCTCGTTTTGGCGCGGTAATCGAGTCGGTATGCGCTGTAACCCGTACTTCTCGCCACTTCCGTCTGGCCCGGAATTCGTCACCATCATCAATGACCTCGTAACCGAGGTTGTTGAAAATCGACCTGGCCTCCTTCATGGGTGGTGTGCTAACAGGGGCCATCCATTTGAAGCTACCACACACCGCCTAATAAATGTTCTTGCAGATTCGGACGGAGGTAGCTCGTCGTTCGAAAAAATCGAAATGAACATCGAGTGTGAAGAAACGATCGACTGTCAAAAACGCAGTCCACTCGATTCGAACGGGGTTCACCCGTTTGGTCACTCGTGGGCCGCGTCCCACTCCGTCGCCTTCCGGAGGTTACCACATCGATTACATTCGATGCGTCCCATCGAGTCCATCGCGTTGTCGAGCGTCTCGCAGTTGCCACAGAAGTAGCCGTATCGTCGCTCAGCCTCCGGCGTGCGATAGACGACGAAAAACGGCCCTTTCGACCCGCGCGTTCCTTCCCCCCGACTGACGTAGACGGTTTCGTCGTCCGTGGTCGTCGTTGCGTCCATCGGGATTCGATTGTTGACCCACCGATTTAGGAGTGTCTATCGAAGGAATCATGTCCTCGGGCTGAAACACATCGGCGATGGCGCTCCGTCTCCTCCATTATTCAGATGTCGAAAATGCCTACGACGACGCCGACCATATCGGGCGACTCGCGGGCTGTATCGACTGCCACCGCGACGACCGAACGCTCGTCGTCGGTACCGGCGACAACACCTCTCCCGGCGTCCTTTCGCTCGTCACCGAGGGTGGACAGGCACTCGACTTCTTCGACGCAGTTTCCCCCGACTTCGACACCTTCGGCAATCACGACTTCGACTACGGCTCTGACCGCACCCGCGAACTCGTTCGCAACTCGCCGCAGACGTGGCTCACCGCCAACGTCCGCGAAAACGGCGACCGGTTCGGTTCGGAGGCGGGAACCCTTCCCTACGCCGTCCGCGAACTCGACGGCACCCGAGTAGGATTTTTCGGCGTGACGACAGCAGAAACGCCTGCTCTGACGCCAAAGGCGACCGGAGTCGACTTTCTCGACCCGATTTCTGCGGCGGAAGATGTCGTCGCCACCCTCCGCGACGAGGGCGTCGAGTACGTCGTCGCTCTCTCACACCTCGGACGCAGGGACGAAGAACTCGCAACCGAACTCGACATCGACGTGATTCTCGGGGGGCACGTCCACTCCGAGCGCGTCGAGCAAATTGCCGACACTCTCGTCACCCGTCCCGGCGTGAACGGTCGCGTCCTTATCGAGGTCGAACTCGGTTCCGAACCGACAGTGAGCAGACACCGAGTCGCCGAGGCACCGCGAGACGACGGCGTGGCCGACACGATGCGCGAAACGATGGCAGACGCCGGACTCGACAGCGTCGTTGCGACCGTGGACGACCCAATCGAGCGAAGCGAAACGACGACGTTCCGCGGGGAGAGCAAAATCGGTAACTTCGTCGCCGACGCCTATCGCTGGGCGACGGACGCGGACGTGGGTCTCCAGAACAGCGGCGGCATCCGCGAGGGCAAGCCCTTGGTCGGCGACGTGACCTACAGCGACCTCGTGAGCGTCATTCCGTTTCAGGAGCGCGTCGCCGTTGCGGAACTCACGGGGAGCGAACTGCTCGACCTCGTTCGAGAGGCACGCGACGCGACCGTCGGATTCGGCGAACCCGAGTGGTGGCACGCCCACCTGAGCGGCGTGGAAGTCGTCTGGAGTCGCACCGACCGCGACGTGGAGTCGATGAGCGTGGGCGGCGAACTCGTCCACGAGGACGTGACCTACTCACTCGCCACGAACGAGTACCTCCTGCATACCGACCGAGAGTTCCCTACGCTTCACGAAGGACATCGCGTCGAAACCGGCGACGTGCAGTACGAAGTGTTGGCCGACTACGCGCGGGAGTTCGGCATCGACCCCGAAATCGAAGGACGGGTCTTGCGTCGGTGAAATAGTAAGGTTCTCCCCCGCTGGGCACGTTCGGTTTCCCATGACTCGCGTCCTCGTTCCGGTTCGATACCCGCTGTCGGAACATTCCAGGCGGACGCTCTCGGAAGCCATCTCCGTGGCCGAAGAGCGCGATGCCGACCTCACCGTTCTCCACGTCAACCTCTACCATCGCGGCAGCGAGACGACCAGAACCAACCTGAAACGCACCGTCGAGAAAGCGTTCGGTCGGCTCAAAAACGCGCGCTACGTCGTGAGAAACGGCTTTCTGGTCGAGGAGACGATTCTCGAAGAAATCGCCGCGACGAATGCCGACGTTGTCGTCATCGGTCGCAAACAGATGGGTCGGTGGCGGCGAGCGATTCGCCGACTGGTGGACAACCCAAATATCGAGAACTTCCTCCGCGAAAAAGTCGATTGCGAACTGATTACGGTCGGCTAACGCTCGTCGAACTCGACCGGACGGGTTCGCTGTTCCGGTTCCATCGACACCCGTGCAGTGCCACTCGTTTCGTCGAAGACGAGGTGCGAGTGGGGGTAGGCGATTTCCACGTCGGCGTCCTCGATTTCCGCCCAGATGTGCTCTAGAATCTTCGACTTAACTCTGCGCATGTAGTAGGGGTCTTTCACCCAGTAGCGCAGGTCGAGCAGGACGCCGTGGTCGGCGAAGTCCCGAATCTGTGCCACCGGTTCGCTCGGGTAGCGCGCACTCCCGATTCGGATGTCGGGGCCGCCCGCCACGACCTCCGAGATTTCGCGGGCGGAGCGTTCCATGATGGCGCGCGCCTGTTCGAGGTTGCCCTCGTAGGTGACGAGCAGTTTGAGCGACAACCGCGAGCGCGTGTCCTCGGCGGAGTAGTTTATCACGTCGCGTTCGCGCATCGTCGCGTTCGGGATGACGAGAAACGTGTTTTCGAGCGTGAACACCTTCGTGTATCGCAAAGTGATGTCCTCGACGTACCCCTGGGTTCCGCCGTTCGGCGCTCCGTTATCGACCAGTTCTATCAGGTCGCCGATTTCGTACGGCTGGTCGGCCAACACGAACAGTCCGTTGATGACGCTCCCGACAATGGGTGCGAGAACGAGACCCACCGCGGCGGAAAACACCGTCACCGACACGAGGATGTTGGAGGCTTTGAAGCCGACCTGCGCCGCCGCGGACGCGAACGCGACGAACAGGACGAATCCACGCACCCCGCGCAGAATCGTCTTCGTCACGCTCGGTCTGCGGAATCGGCGGGCGACCTGCCGCCCGATGAGGCTGACCACCAACTGCGAGACGTACCAGCCGAGGAGAACGTACAGCACCGCGAGGACGAGTTCGGTGACGATGACGGGGTCTTTCGCCCCTCGCGCAAGCACCTCCCAGCCGCCGACTTCCCCGAGCAAGTCGAGGAAACGGACGAACTGCTCTTCGAGCGTCGGCATAACTCCCCCCTCTCACCCCGGTTAGTAAAAACCCGCCTATTTCGACATTCGACGTATCGTCGGCGCGATAGGCAGCGCGACGACCGCCAAAGGAGCACGAACTAATAGATGTCCCACCAAATACAAACTATGTCTTCGGAATACCATCAGTCACGTCCCGCGTTCGAAATTAACACCGAGGAAGACCCAAGCGAAACGCTTCTCGCTGGATTTTCCGAATTCGGTCTCGCCGGACTGACCGCGGTCGAATACCTCGTCGAACAGCTCAACCTCAAACAGACGGGTCACATCACCGCCGACCAACTGCCCGCGATTACGCCCTTCGAGAACGGGAAGCCCCGCCACCACACGAGACTGTTCTCCCGGCCAGACCTCGACGTGACGATGCTCGTCGGCGAACTGTTCGTTCCGGTCTGGGCCGCCGACTCGCTGGCCAGCGCGATTCTCGACTGGACGGGCGACAACGCCGTCGAAGAAATCGCGGTTCTCTCGGGCGTGCCGGTACCGCACGGCCCGGAGGAACATCGCGTGTTCTACATCGCTACGGAGGATTATCGGACACGACGCCTCGAATCGACCGACGTGCCGGGCATGGGTCGGGGGTTCCTCGACGGCGTAAATGCAACGCTCATCGGGCGCGGCATCGGCACCGACCTCGCAACCGGGGTGTTCGTCACGCCGGTTCACGCCCAGACGCCGGACGTGGAGGCCGCGGTGCGCCTCGTGGAGACCATCTCGGACGTGTACGACTTTTCGGTCGATACCGAGCCACTGGAGACCTTCGCCGAGGAAGTGGGCGAGTACTACACCGAACTCGCGGCCCGCGTCGAATCGGCACGCGAATCCGACAGGCCGGACGATAGGATGTATATGTAAACCCACCTTTTACGACGGTCGAGAGGCAGGGCCTGCGCGAATCGCGCAGGCCCTGCCCGTCTCCCTGTAAAAGCTGGACCAAAAGCACTCCTCCCTCGCTTCACTTCGTTCCGCTCGGTCGTTGGCCCGCTCGCTTCGCTCGCGGTGAGCGTGCTTGCCTCGATGACAAGCTGGCCAGCCTAACGCTCCCTTCGGTCGCTTAACCGGACAAAACCGTCGAACGACAGCGAGCAGAGCGAGCGATAGGCCGGTGACACAACCGCCAAAAACAGCAGATTACATAAC
>CAYNQM010000134.1:4634-8871 GCA_964399275.1 uncultured Haladaptatus sp. | reverse complement strand
GAACTCACCGACCTGACCGGCGTCGGACGCAAAACGGCCAACGTGGTGCTCCAGCACGGTCACGACGTGGTCGAAGGCATCGTGGTCGATACGCACGTCCAGCGACTCTCGCGCCGACTTGGACTGACGGAGAAAAAGAGCCCCGAGAGCATCGAAACCGACCTGATGGCGTTCGTCCCGGAAGAAGACTGGCAATGGCTGACTCACCTGTTCATCAGCCACGGGCGAGCGACCTGCACGGCCCGGAGTCCCGACTGCGGCGACTGCGTGCTGGAAGACATCTGTCCCTCTTCGCAGGAAGACAACAACACCGACCTCGCCAGCGGCGAGGCGTGGGGATAAGAAAACCGGAGTCGAAAATCGACGTGGAGGGGTTCAGAGATAGTCGGTGTGAAGGATAAAAAATCGGCCGACACCGAGCACCCACGTCAACAGCCAGAAGAGGATGTAGCCGAAGACGCCGACGCGGAGTCGCCAGCGCCACGAATCCATGTTCTCGTGCAGTTCGCTGATGTCCATCTCGGGATTCGGCGTGCCGTACAAATCGTGACCGCGCTTGACCTGAAAGATTCTGACGATGCCCGTGAGCGCGAGAATCAACAGCGCGTAGGCTTGCAGTCCGAGGAAGGCGTGCACTGCGGCGAGGCCGCCCAACTGGTTGAAGAAGCGCGGAATCATCCACGTCACCGCCGGAATCGTCGTCAGCAGGAGGCCGGTGACGATGAACTTCAAATGATGGGTGAGCACGTCCCACGTCACCGTTTCGGCTTCGATAATAATCCACGCGCCGTAGAGGTAGAATGGAAAACTCGCCGTCACGACCAGCGCGACCACCGTCGCAATCGCCGCGTCACTGACCATAGTCGGAGGTTAGGCCGGGGCGCGTTAAAGCGTCCGAAACGTCGGGCGTGTCAGAAGATGTTTAGCCGTCGAAGCATAACTTTCGAACAATGGCTGACTCCGACAGTGGGACGCAGGGCGCAGACGACGCCCCGGAGCAATCCCGCGAGGAACTTCGCCGCGAAGTCAACGAGAAGTACGACTTCGAGAACTTCGGGCCCGAAGACATGGCGGAAATGTCCCTCGAAGAGTGGGAGGCCGCGTTCGACCCAGACACGTGGATAACCGGGCGGGAACTGCTCGACCGAGTGGAGGCCGACCTGAAGCACCGAATCGCTATTCGAGAGGTGTTCGCTGTCACCGAACGAATTTCCCGCGAAGGCGAAGAGGTGCTGGTCGCCTACTCCGACGAAGGCTACGCGATGGTCTACCCGGACGGGAGCGTCGAAGGACGTGGCACCGTCTTGCGCGACGTGAAACCGACTGTGGCACTGGCGTCGATGGAGGAGTACGACGTACCGGAGATAGCGGAAGGCGACCAACTGCCCCAACCCGACGAAGTGCCGGAGGGAAGCGGTGAACTCGGGAACAAACTGATGCAGGCGATTGCTGGCATCCACATCGTCGCCGGGTTCGGTATGCTGATTGCGTGGGTTCTCATCTACTTCGAAATCGTCACCGTTTCGGAGAATATTCAGAACGGCGCACCCTTGATAGCAATCGTCGGCGGCGGATTCCTCGTCTTCGGATTTTTCGTCCTTCTCATCGTGGCGAACGCCCGACTTTCCGACAGATTCCGGTCGGAAGAGTACAGAAACCGGCTCCGCTCTGCTGGCGTCGAATCCGGCGACCGACCCGACTTTCTACCGCTGGACGAAAACGATCAGGACGACTGAACGGTCGGGAGGGGTTTCGAGCCCTTCGATTCCGGCACTCCGGCGGCATCGGTGGCTTTAAGCAAGTCCCATCCTGACCAACACATGTATGAAGAGGCGGGACTTTCTACTGGCGGCCAGCGGTGTTGCTGGCGGAACTGCCGCGACGGCGGCAACCGCCGGTGCGCAGCAGACGACCACGTCGGGAGGTGAAAACCAGTCCGGCGGTAACGGAACTGGTGGCAACCAAACCACGTCGGGCGGTGGCAACCAGTCAAACGGAAATCAGTCCAGCGGCAATCAGAGCAACGGAGGGGGCGGCGGTGGCGGTGCGACGAAGACGGTGAAAGTTGGCCCTGGTGGCAAACTCGTCTTCGAACCGGCCGACCTCCAGATTTCGCCCGGCACCACCGTGAAATGGGTCTGGGAGTCGAACACCCACAACGTCATTCCCGAGAGCCAACCCGACGGAGCAGGCTGGAAGGGAACGGGAAGCGAGAGCGAGACGTTCGATTCGGGCTACACGTACGAACACACGTTCAGCACCGCTGGCTCGTACGAGTACTTCTGCCAACCACACAAGACCGCCGGGATGACCGGCACGATTCAAGTCGGCTCGTCCGGCGGTGGCGGCGGTCAGGCGGAAGCAGACCCTGAGCACATGGGTGTGCCGTTTCAGGCACACTACGTCGGAATCGCGACGATTCTGATGATGGTCGTTTCGCTCATCTACACGTTCTTCTTCGTGAAGTACGGCGAATCCGCACACACCAGTGGAGGGAACAGATAGATGTCCTCGTCAGGAAGCACCTACGGCGATATTCACCGATACGAACCGGCACGCGAGAGTACGACTGCCGCCATCGCAATCGTCCTGTTGACGATTATCGAGGTGGTGTTCGTCGGCTTGTTCACGTACGGTCTCCTCAACGGATGGGGCCTGTCGGAAGTCGGCAACATGTACCTCGGCGGCATCCTCGCGGTCATCTTCATCGACCTCGCGTTCGTCCTGATGCTGTACCGCAAGGAGTTCCTCCCCGACGTGATGATTGTGAAAAAGCGTCGTCGCAAATGGGAAGACCTCTACGTGCGCGAGGAAGACCAGTACGGAGGCGAATCGTTCGGTGACGCATGGGAACAGTTCAAACGAGCAGTGTACCCCTTCTACAAACGATAAACACTGGCAGGAGACGACAAATATCCAGAGAGCACAGGTCGCCGTCGCTTCGTCAAAGGCGTCGTCGGAAGCGCGACGCTTGCCGGATTCGGCACTGCCGGGGGCGCCGCATTCAAGACAGCGACGTCCCCCACCGGCGAAGGTGGCGGTATTACGGAGTTCATGGGTGTCGAAAACACCGCAGGACCCGCACCGCGAGCGATGCCCCAGATACCCATCGAAATCGACGACGAAGGGTACATAAAAGGCTTCTTCCCTAAACCGGAAACCAAGACGGAACAAGGACGAGAAGTGACGATCGCAGAGGCTGAAATCGGCGGTATCACCTACTCGTCCGAATGGTTCCAGTACTGCGGTGTTCAGACGTACAAAGGCGTCAACCCCGACGCCGACATGGACAACTACTTCCGCTACAAAAAGGGCGCGAAGTACGACTGGCAGGGTAGCGAAGTGAGTGCCGGAGACAAAGTTCACGTCGACGACTTCAGCGACTACCAGTCGTGGGGGAACGGCATCGGAAAGTCGGGTCTCGGAAAACCCGCGATGGTGACGTGGCGCTCGCAGGACGTACCAGCGAGCCAGACGATGACGGTTCAGCTCATTCGGAGCGCGAACGTCGAGAAGATGTCCGGCGAAAGTAAGTGGCTCAAAGAGAGTACCGAGAAGGGATTCATCGCCAACTTGAACAAATGCACGCACTTCTGTTGCGTGCCAGCGTTCAAAGGTATCGCCGGCTCCACGAAGTTCGGCGCGCAGGACATGATCTACTGCCCGTGTCACCAGTCGGTGTACGATCCCTTCAGCATCGTCAAGAAATCGTTCGTGGCATTGCCACGACCGGAGGACGAGTAAATGAGTATCGAACGAAAAGAAGAACACGACCACGGTGAGTGGCTCGAGAAGAAGGATCTAACGCCCATCGAGAGCACGTTCCTCACGACGCTCATCTGGATGGACAAACGGTTCCGCATCGTGGACTACCTCGAAATTCTGGAGACGCTGTACTACCGCGTCAACCTCCAGATGCCGAAAAGTCACACCGAACAGTACGGTTTGGACAACAAGTTCTGGTACTGGTATCCGCTGTACGCGCTCGGGAGTTTCTCGACCATCGCGTATGTCGTCGCCGCGGTCAGTGGCGCGTTACTTGGGTTCTACTATTCGCCATCGACGGCGGGTGACCCATCGACCGCGTACAATCAGTTGGCGTTCATCATGACCGACCTCAACTTCGGATTTATGCTCCGTAGCATCCACCGCTGGTCGGCGCAGGTGATGGTCGCGGCGGTGTTCCTGCACATGCTTCGTGTCTACTTCACGGGTGCGTACAAGGAACCCCGCGAGG
>CAYNQM010000134.1:1077-4624 GCA_964399275.1 uncultured Haladaptatus sp. | reverse complement strand
CGGCATCATCCTCATCAGCCTGACGATGGTGTTCGGATACACCGGCTACCTGCTCCCGTGGGACCAGCTCGCGTTCTGGGCCGGACAGATTGGCGTCGAGATGAGCCTCTCGGTTCCACTCATCGGCGAGTGGGTCGCCCAGCTCCTGTTCGGTGGCTTCAGCCTGAGTCAGGCGACGCTGCAACGGATGTACATCCTGCACGTGTTCCTGCTCCCGTTCGTCGTCACCACGCTCATCGCAGTCCACAACGGCATCGTCTCGATGCAGGGAATCGCTGAACCACACTGATACCTATGACCGACGAAATCGAACCCCGAACCGTCGGAAGCGGTACCGGCATCGTCCCGCCGGACGTCGAGTCCCCCTCGTGGCTTGAACGGAAACAGCGCACGCAGGGTCTCTCCCGGCTAACGTACGAATACTTCGAGCGCTCGCGCAGGGAAGACCAAGACCTCCGTCAGGAGTCCAGCTACGTCGAACGTGACGTGCTGGCGTTCCCGACGTGGCCCCACGAGATGATTCGTAATCTCTCGATTACGAGTTTCTTCGTCGGGATGATTCTGTTCCTCTCGGCGACGCTGCCGCCTCACCTTGGCCCACCGGCAGACCCGAGTTCGACTCCGGCGATTATCCTGCCCGACTGGTATCTGTACTGGTCGTTCGGCCTGCTGAAGCTGGGTCCGCTCAACCCGGAACTGGCCATCCTCGGCGGCGACAAACTGATGGCAGACCGAACCTACGGCGTCGTTGCGAACGTCGTCGTCGTCAGCATCATCGCCATCGTTCCGTTCCTGAACAAGGGTAGCGCCCGGCGTCCGGTCGAACAGCCCTTCTGGGGCGCGGTCGGAATGTTCGGCGTCTGGTTCGCCATCACCATCAGCGCGCTGTCCATCAAGAACCTGCTCCCCATCAACGCCCACCTCACCTTCGACTTGGCGTTCCTCGTGCCCATCGTGGCCGGAACCATCACCTACGCGGTGCTGAAGTCGATGCGTGAAGGGTACATGTTCAGCCTCAACCGCCGCTACTACCGCCTGCGGCCACCGAAGTAATCCGATTTTTCTCATGTCTTCACGGGACGACGAGCCAGAAACTAGCTACTCGGTTTTCGACGAGAGTGACGAGAACGACGAGCCAGCGGCGTCGAACGCGGAACAAGAGTCGGGCGGTATCGCCTCCCGCGACGTGGTCGTTCCGACGCGGCTGTACAAAGTCGTCACCGTCTTCTCGACGATGTTCGCGGTGTTCACGGTCGTCGGGGGATTTATCGCGCTCGATTACGCAACCGACCGAGCGACGGCCCCACTCCCGCAAGTGGATTATCCGCTCGCCATTTTCGGACTGCTGCTCATCGCGGCCGGAGCCGTAGTCTATGCCTTCTCCACGCGATTCCGAGCCGAGGGAATGGGAAAGTCTAAAGACGACTCCGACGAACCGTCAAACAATGGCTGACGAATTCGTAAAGGGACTCGGTATCGCCACGAGCGCGGGTCTCGCTTGGATGGTGCTCT
Source organism: uncultured Haladaptatus sp. (assembly GCA_964399275.1). GTDB lineage: Archaea > Halobacteriota > Halobacteria > Halobacteriales > Haladaptataceae > Haladaptatus. Next base: position 3,112 of record CAYNQM010000134.1, on the reverse strand, counting down.
CGGGTTGGTACACGACGCCCGGCTTCGAGGACACGCAGCTTCTGGGCGAGATTCCGGGCAGTCTCGACATGTACGGCAACCTCGCCATTCTGCTCCGCGAGGCATTCTTCTGGTTCGCCATCCTCAGCATGCTCCTCTTTTGGATTCTCATTCCCGGCATGCGCCGGATTCGGCGAGCGCAGTTGTAGAAACGAATTCCGCTTTTCGATATTCGACGCCCGATTAGCCGTCGATGCGCGTTCCCGGCTCGTCGCCGGAGAGGAACGCCGAAACGTCGTCGGGACCGAAAATAGACGCCGGAGCACCGAGTTCGAGCAGTGATCGAACTTTTCCCGCCATTCCGCCAGTCACGTCCGTCGATTCGCTTTCGCCGAGCACGTCAGCGACCTGCTCGTAGGCAGTGATTTCGGGAATCACGTCGTCGTCAGCGTCCAGTACGCCGGGCACCGTCGAACAGAAACCGACTCGGTTGGCGTCGAGATGGTTCGCGACAGAGACGACGAGTTCGTCGCCGCTGACGACGGTGACGCCTTCGCTCTCGTGTGCGACCACGTCGCCGTGAAGGACGGGGACGAACCCCTCGCCGAGCATCGTTTCTATCTGCGTCGTCGGAAGCGTGAGTGACGCAGCGGCGTCCCGAGCGGCGGTGGAGAACGGATGTACTGGCACCGCGGGAACGCCGCGGTCGTGGAGGCGCGAGAGGACGAACTCGTTTAGCGTCTTCATCGCGCCGTGGATGTCGATGACGGCCTCGACGGAACCGCTTCCCGTCGTTTTCGACACGCCGTGCTGGCTGGCGTGATGGTGGCCGAAACTGCCCCCGCCGTGGACGAGCACGAGGTCGTCTACGTCCGCATCGCTGATTGCGTCCGCGACGCGGCCGAGCGTTTCGCCGTCGAGCGTGTCTGCCCGGTCTTTGTCGGTGATGACGCTTCCGCCGAGTTTGAGCACGGTGAGGTTCATTCCGCGCGCACCCCTTCCGCGTCGAGTTCGGCGCGGAACACGTCCTCACAACCCGGTGTGAACCGGAGTGCGGTCTCCGTTTCGTCGGTCGGGTCAAGCGCCACGATACAGCCGCCGCCGCCAGCACCGGTGAGTTTCGCGCCGAGCGCGCCCGCGTCGCGGGCCGCCCAGACCATGTTGTCGAGCGAGCGCGAGGAAACGCCGAGGGCTTCCAGCAGACCGTGGTTGAAATTCATCAGTTTGCCGAGTTCTTCGATATTTCCCTCGGCCAGCGCGCGCTCTCCCTGTCGGACGATGTCGCCGATGCTTTCGACGGTGTCGCCCGCGAAGTCGTACTCTTTGCGGAGCGCGCGGACGCCTGCCACGAGTTTGCCCGTGTCGCCAGCGCCGCCGTCAAAGCCGACGACGATGGGGAGGTCGGGAGCCTCGATAGCCCGGCAGTCGTCGCCCTCGACGCGAACCGCGCCGCCAGTCGCCGAGCAGAACGTGTCCGCACGGGAGGCTTCGCCGTCCTGTACCGCGAGTTCCGCCTGATATGCTCGGTCTGCGAGTTCCTCGCTCGTCAGTTCGACGCCGAGTTCGCGCGTCGCGGCGTCGATTGCGGCGACGGTGACGGCGGCCGAAGAGCCGAGTCCGGCACCGAGCGGAATGTCGCTCTCGATGGTGATGTCGAACCCAGCGTCCGCGATGCCTGTCGCGTCACGGACTTGCTCGACCGAGGCATCGACGTAGCCCGTTGCGGCACGGACGAGCGATTCGGAGACGTCCACGTCGGGCGAGTCGTCGGTGCCGCGACCGTACTCGATGGTAAACCCGTCGAGGCTCAAATCCTCGGCATTGACGCGGAGGCGGTCGTCGTCGCGCGATTCGACTGTCACCGTCGCCCGCCGCTCGATGGCGCAGGGGACGGCGGGTTCGCCGTAAACCACGGCGTGTTCCCCGAAGAGATACACCTTCCCCGGGGCACTCGACACTGTCATGTCGTACTCTCGGTGAGCCGGGGGTATCACTTTTTTCGAATGGATTGCGTCGCTGGCGTCCGTGCACGCACGGCTCACGAGAAATTCTTCAG
>CAYNQM010000134.1:0-1067 GCA_964399275.1 uncultured Haladaptatus sp. | reverse complement strand
GTATCACTTTTTTCGAATACAGTTCTGTCTCGGAGATGGGTTCGTCCTGATATTTGTATTCGCTCGTTACCAGCAACGGCACAGCTACTCGCACTGGTTTTTCCGAGGCGCTAGCTGAGAGTCGTCATCACCTAGCGTTGCGGTCACTGAAGTCACGTCACTCGCTCTAAAAGTAATCACGCGCAACTACATCCGAACTGACGACCAGAAACACTCCGTGAACCAGCTAGCACGCGACGCTATCGATTACGAAGCAATCCGGAAAACAGCGCAAATCCGAAACAGTTCGATTAAATCTCGCTCTCGAAGTCGTCGAGCGAGTAGGTGGGTTCGGCACCGCGGCGGTCGAGCGTCTCGTTGGCCAGCAACCAGTAGACGACCGACAGCGCTTTGCGACCTTTGTTGTTCGTCGGGACGACGAGGTCGACGTTGCTCGTGTTGTTGTTGGAGTCACACATGGCGATGACGGGGATGCCGACCGTGATGGCCTCCTTGACCGCCTGCGCGTCTCCGATTGGGTCGGTGACGACGACGACGTCGGGTTCGATGTAGCCGTCGTACTTCGGGTTCGTCAGCGTTCCCGGGATGAATCGACCCGTGCGAGCGCGTGCGCCGACCGCGTCGGCGAACTTCTTCGCCGGGAAGCGACCGTACTGGCGCGACGACGTGACCAGAATCTGCTCGGGGCTGTAGTTCGCGAGGAAGTCAGCCGCCGTACGGATTCGACTGTCGGTCTTGCTCACGTCGAGGACGTACAGGCCGTCCGTTCGAACGCGGTGGATGAACCGCTCCATGTCCTCGGTCTTCTGTTGCGTACCGATGTGGACACCAGCGCCGAGGTAGTCCTCGACGGGGATAAGGAGGTCTGCCTCCTCGTCGCCGAGTACGTCCTCGTCGAACTGCGGTTCTTCTTCTTCGGTCTCCTCTGCCTGTGCACCGACGTCTTCGTCGGGGTCAATGTCGGGTTCCGCACCGGACTCGCCGGTCGGTTCCGCATCGACTTCCTCTTCGGCGGCGTCGAGACCGTCCGTTTCTTCTTCTACCTGTTCTGATTCGTTATCGCTCAT
>CAYNQM010000133.1:0-9005 GCA_964399275.1 uncultured Haladaptatus sp. | reverse complement strand
ACTGCCCGAGACTTTCTCCCCGCGCTCCTCGTCGATGATGTCGAGTTCTTCGCCGAGGTCGTAGTGCGGCACGATTTCGGCGGGCAGGTCGCGCAGACCGTCGAAGCCTTCCCGTCGAACCTCCTCGTTGTCCTCCTCGTCCGCGCCGACGGGCACGCTCTCGTGTGGCACGTTCGGGATTTCGAGGCTTCGCTCTTGGAGTTCCGAGTCGAGTTCGTCGGCGCGCTCTTCGACCTCCTCTAACTCGGCTTTGAGTTCGCTCGACCGCTCGATGGCCTCTTGTGCTTCCTCTTCCTTGCCTTCCTGTTTCAGGTCGCCGATGCTCCGACTGACTTCGTTTCTCTCGTGGCGCAGGTCGTCGCCCTGCGCTTTCAGTTCTCGCCACTCCTCGTCCAGCGCCAGGAACTCGTCCACGTCCACGTCGGCACCTCGGTTTTCGAGGGCCGCCCGAACCTCGTCGGGATGTTCCCTGATGTACTTCCTGTCGAGCATTCCTGTGTCGGATTTCAGTCCGCCTGCAAAAAACCGTATCGCTCTCACGACTACAGGGTGTGGGGGCTTGGTGAATCGACCGCGTTTCTCAGCCGACCTGTCTTCCCCACGAAGCAAGTATCGGCACAATTAACAACCCGAAATCAATCTTTGCTGCCATGTTGGATAGTACGAGTATTACGATAGGAGGGAAAGAACTCGACCCTGTTCGTGGCGGACTTCTCATCACGGTGATTGGGCTCTGTATCGCTGGTTTCGGCATCTACGACTACTTCCAGCAGGCCGAGGCCATCGAAAATTCGGTCGAAGTGGATGCGACAATCGTGGAAGTCGGTGTCGAGTCAGTCAGTTCCAGTGGCACCAGCGGCACAAAGCACAAACCCGATGTCACGTTCGAGTACAACTATCAGGGAGAATCCCACACTGCAAGCAACGTGTTCCCTGCCACAATTGGTAAGAATTATGACACAAAGTCGCAAGCGAGGTCGGTGTTGGAAGGGTACGAAAAAGGCAAGACAGTTACGGCCTACACGAACCCCGACTCACCGGGCGATGCATTCCTCAAGAACAAGCAGTCGAGTGCCCCTCTGATGACTATCGGGATTGGCGGAGTTTTCGTTTTGATTGGTGGTGTGTCCGTCTTCAGAGGTTTCACACGCTAACCTCCGTAGGTATCCCCGAGAGGAACTACATCTCTACTTCGAAAATCGGCTTCCGGCATGGCGCGCGAAGGCGAACCTCCGACGGAAGTTCGTTCGCTCACGGTCTCCGAACATCTCCGATTTTCGGGATGAGCAAACGCTTCGCGTTTGCAGCCAGCTCGTCGGTGCGTGTTTCTGACGGTGGACGACCGAACGAAGCGAAGGAGGAGGCTGGGGAGGACGAGGTGCGGTTCCGGTATTTGTTGTCGTGATTTGCTGACTGTTCGAACGAACAAACACCATTTCCCACATTCCGAACAAAACCTCCGACTCGTGCTAGACGCGAATCGTTTTTTGTTGCCACCACGCATTGACACACACATGGCAATCGGCGATCTCTACGAAGTCACCACGGGCGACTGTTCCGACCTGTACTACCTCGATACCGGGATGTACGACACCGAAAGCTACGGCGCGGTGTACATTCTCGACACCGAAAAGCCAGCTATCGTGGACTCGGGCATCGGGACGAACTACGAGCGAATCCTCGACGCACTGGACGAACTCGACATCGGGCGGGACGAGTTGGAATCCATCGTCCTGACGCACGTTCACTTAGACCACGCCGGGGGTGCGGGATTCATCGCGGACGAGTGCCCGAACGCGGACGTGTACATCCACGAAATCGGTGCGCGGCATCTCGTCAATCCCGAATACCTCGTCAAGGGGACAAAGAGCGCGGTCGGCGACCAGTGGAAGTTTTACGTCGAACCGAAACCGGTGCCCGAGGAGCGCGTGGTCGAACTGACCGACGGCGACGTTATCGACTGCGGGCACGAGTTGGAGGTCGTCTACGCGCCGGGTCACGCTCCGCATCAGGTCATCTTCTACGACCGCCAAAACGACGCGGTGTTCGTGGCGGACGCGGCGGGCATCTGGGTGCCGAGCATCGAGCGAATCCGGGAGACTTCGCCGCCCTCTGACTTCGATCTTGACCAGTGTCTGAACGACGTGGAGACCATCCGCGAAATCGCCCCGACGACGCTTCTCTACCCGCATTTCGGGCCGCGTCCGTACTCCGACGAAGCGATGGACGAGTACGGCGAAGTGTTGTCCCAGTGGGTCGCGACGGTGGAGTCACACCGTGCCGCCCAGGAAGACGACGAGACGGTCATCCAACGCCTCGTGGCAGAACAAGAGATGGACGACGTGTGGGGCGAGCAAAAAGCCCGCGCAGAGACCGTGTTGAACACCCGCGGCGTTCTTCGCTATCTCGACCAGCGCGACGACGAGTAAGTGACGCGAATCTTCGAAAACGTCAATAAACTCTTGTATCGTTTCACACTACCTTAATGCCCCCGGAGTTTGAACGGGTTGGTATGGAGTGGCGTGACGCCGAACAGGAATACACCGACCCGGTCATCGAGCGGACGACGCTGTCTCGGATGTTCGAGGACAGCGCCGAACGACACGCGAACCGCCCCGCACAGCAGTACAAAGGTGGTGTTTACGACCGGTCGCTCACGGAAACCGTCCTTCCGGCGGCACCGGACGGCACGTTTCGCTTGCTGTCCTATGCCGAAATGCGAGACATCGTCCACAACCTCTCTGCTGGATTCCGCGATCTCGGCGTCGCCACGGACGACCGCGTCGGCATCTTCGCCGACACGCGAATGGAATGGGCGCAGTCCGACTTCGCCCTGCTCGCGGCGGGCGCGGTCGTCACGACCGTCTATCGGAGTTCGTCGGAGTCCCAAGTCGAGTACCTCCTCGGCGACCCGGAAGCGACTGCCGTCGTGGTCGAGAACGAAACCTTGCTGGAGCGCGTTCTTGCGGTCGAGGATAGCCTCGACCTCGAATTCATCGTCGTGATGGACTCTCTCTCGCGGGAGTACGACCGCGACGACGTGTACACCCTCGCCGAAGTTCACGACCGCGGTGCCGAGGTGTTCGACCCCGAGGAGTACGAATCGTGGCTCGACGCCCGCGACCCCGACGACCTCGCCACGCTCATCTACACCAGCGGAACGACGGGCAGGCCGAAAGGCGTGCGACTCTCGCACTGGAACTTCCGCTCGAACGTCAACCAGTCGTACCGACGGTTCGGCCCCCGCCCCGACAAGGACGTTGCTGTCATCGACGAAAACGCCAGCACGGTCTCGTTTCTGCCGCTCGCACACGTCTTCGAGCGGATGGCAGGCCACTTCCTGATGTTCGCCGCCGGGGCGACGGTGGCCTACGCGGAGAGTCCGGACACCCTTCAGGACGACTTTCAGGAAGTTCGGCCGACGACCGGAACCAGCGTCCCGCGCGTTTACGAACGCATCTACGATGCGATTCGCTCGCAAGCCGAGGAGAACGACACGAAGCGCAAAATTTTCGAGTGGGCGACCGACGTGGGCGTAGCCTACCACGAAACCGACTCGCCCGGACTCGGCCTTCGCACAAAGAAGGTGCTCGCGGACAAACTCGTCTTCGACAAAGTCAAAGACGGTCTCGGCGGCAACATCGAGTTTCTCATCAGCGGTGGCGGAAGTCTCTCCGCCGACCTCTGTGCGCTCTATCACGGCATGGGACTTCCCATCCTCGAAGGCTACGGCCTGACCGAGACTTCGCCCGTCATCAGCGTCAATCCCCCGGAAGAGCCGAAAATTGGCACCATCGGCCCGCCGGTGGTTGACCAAGAGGTGAAAGTAGATTCGTCGGTCGTGGGCGACCAGTTCAGCGACGCGGCGGGCGACGTGGGCGAACTACTCGTCAAAGGGCCGAACGTCACTGACGGCTACTGGAACATGCCCGAAGCGACCGAGGACGCGTTCACAGAGGACGGTTGGTTCCGAACCGGCGATATCGTGGAGATTCGCCCGGACGGCTACATCGCGTTCCGCGAGCGAGCGAAGGAACTGCTCGTGCTCTCGACGGGGAAGAACGTCGCGCCCGGTCCCATCGAGGACGCGTTCGCCGCCAGCAACATCGTCGAACAGTGCATGGTGATGGGTGACGGGCGAAAGTTCGTCAGTGCGCTCATGGTTCCGAACGAGGCAGAAGTCCGTGCTCGGGCCAAGCGCGAAGGCATCTCGCTCCCCGACGACCTGCGCGAACTCTGCCGGAACGACGAGGTGTACGAGTGGATCGAGGCCGAAATCGAAGAAGCGAACGAGCAATTCGAGTCCTACGAGCAAATCAAGCAGTTCAGAGTCGTTCCGGTCGAGTTCACCGAGGACAACGACCTGCTCACCCCGACGATGAAGAAGAAACGTCGCAACATCCTCGACCGATTCGCCGACGACATCGAGGCCATCTACGCCGAGTAGTTCTGAATTGCACTTCTACGGCACAGAGTGCGGGATTCACGCCCAGCACAGTGTTGAGAAACGTGGCTCATTCGAGCGTCGAAACGACCACCTCGTATCTCCGGATTAGGCGGTATCCTCTGTCGATTGTGTCTCGCGTTTGCAATGGGGGCTTTTATACTCTCCCGCTCACTCAGTTCCAGTACATGGAGGGTCACCCGTGAGTGCAGGTGCCGAGTTGATTTACATCGTCGCCGCAATCATCGGCATCGGCGTCGTGTCGCAGGTGTTGGCAGACCGATTCCGCGTGCCGAGCGTGCTGTTTCTTCTCTCGGCGGGCATCATTGTCGGCCCCGTTGGAATCGGGTTGTTGAACCCCTCGTCATTCGGGGGGGCACTCTCATCGATCGTCGGCCTGAGCGTCGCAATCATCGTCTTCGAAGGGGCGTTCCACCTTAAACTGAACAAACTCCGGGAGGCACCGTCCGCACAGATTCGCCTCGTCACAATCGGCGCGGTCATCTCGCTCATCGGCACCGCCGCAATCGTCCACTTCGCGCTCGGTGCCGCGTGGGACCTTTCGTTCGTCATCGGTGCACTCCTCGTGGCGACCGGCCCGACGGTCATCACGCCGATTCTATCCGTCGTCGCAGTTCGCGACCGGGTCGGCGCGGCGCTGGAAACCGAGGGTATTGTGAACGACGTGACCGCGGCGATTCTCGCCGTTGTGATGTTCGAAGTCGTCGTCCTCACTGGCAACGAACCGTTCGCACTCATCGACTTCCTGAGCGAATTCGTCGCCAAACTCGGCACGGGAATCGTCTTCGGTCTCCTCGTTTCCCTCGTCATTTGGTACGTGCTTCGGTACATCGACCTCTCGCGGGAGAACGCGCCGCAGAACGCTCGTTTGCTCGTTCTGGCCGGTGCACTCGTCGCCTACGCCCTCGCCGATTTCTTCCAGACGGAGGCAGGCGTCGCCGCGGTTGCGACGGCGGGTATCGTGCTTGGCAACGCGAACCTCCCCTACGAGGATCGAATCGAGGAGTTCAAAGGTGACATCACGCTCGTCGTCCTCTCGTTCGTGTTCATCACGCTCGCGGCACTGTTGAAACCCAGCGACTTGTTCTCGCTGGGCGTCGGCGGCATCATCGTGGTTCTTGCCGTGACGCTCCTCATTCGACCCCTCCTCGTGTTTGTTTCGACCGCCGGAACGAAATTCACGCACGGCGAGAAGCTGTTCGTCAGCTTTGTCGGACCGCGCGGTATCATTCCGGCGTCCGTCGCAACTCTGTTCGCATTTCGACTGCAAGAGACCGATTTAGTTCCAAACGGAGAGGCCGCCGCAACGACCCTCATCGGAACCGTCTTCCTCGTCATCGTCGTCACCGTCGTATTCGAGGCCGGTTTCGCCCGACACATCGCGGAGCGATTGAACGTGATTCCAATGCGTGTACTCATCATCGGAGGCGGTAAAGTGGGCCGTGCGCTCGCCGAACGCCTCGAAGACCGTGGAGAGAACGTCGTGCTCATCGAGCAGGACGAATCGATAATTCAGACCGCTCGCGACGAAGGGTTCACCGTCCATCGGGGTGACGGAACTGACACCGAAGTCCTCCGGGCGGCGGGTGCCGACAACGCAAAAATCGTCGTCGCCGCGACCGGTGACGACGACGTGAATCTACTGGTCGCGCAACTTGCCGACTCGAAGTTCGACGCGGAAACCGTCATCGCACGGGCGAACAATCCGGACAACGTGGACGCGTTCGAAGACCTCGGCGTCAGAACGATTTCCTCGTCGCTCGCCACCGCGTGGGCCATCGACAACGTCATCGAGCGTCCGGCGCTCTCGAACTGGATGACCGAACTCGGTCGCAGTGGCGACGTGCAGGAAATCGAAGTGACTGCGCGCGACCTCGTCGGAAAGACGATTTCCGAACTCGACTCCGAACTCCCGAACGGCGTCCTCATCGCGCTCGTCGGTCGGGACGGCGAGACGCAGGTACCGAGCGAGGAGTTCACGCTTCAATCGGGCGACCACATCACCTTCCTCGGGCGCAAGGAAGCAGTTCGGAGCGCTATCGACCTCTGCCACCCGCGCTGAACTACCGACCGTTGCGACTTCTGCGCACGAATTCGAGGTTGACCGCCGACAGGAGCACGAACGACCCGAGAAGCATCCCGGCGTACACGAGCATCGGTATCTCCGTGAAGGGATACATCCCGATCAGTCGGCAGACGATGATGACGCCGCCGACGAACGCCAGTCCGAGATAGTAGTGACTCCAGTTCGGTGGTTCCGGCATGGGGTACAGGTATTCGTCCAATTCGTCTGCTCTCTCGCTGAGTCGAACCCTTCCGCGCTGTCTGTCGTATTCGATGACGCCAGCGTCGGCCATCTTCGGGAGATGCGTCTGATACAACGACGTGTACACCGACTTTCGCTCCTTCGAGGTGACGAGTTCGCGCGACGTATCTTGCTCCCACGCCGCAACGACCTCGGCTAGTTCACCGATGGAAACCGCGTCCGACTGCGCCCGGAGGTACGAAAGCGTGTAGCGACGTCTCGCGTTCGTGAGAATTTCGAACGCGACGTCGCGGGAAAGCGTCGGTGCTTCGGACGGTGGCTCAATGGTCATAGTCGGCTCATCGTGTCCTTCCTCCGACCGCTACACTACTCCGACTTCGGCGAGGAATCGCAAAAAGATATTCGTCCGTTTAGGGCGTCACTCACCGGAAACAATCGAATACGGCGAAAAACGTCCCCCGTGACAGACTGCATTTTTATAGCTCCTTGTTTCCAAACACCGTCCGTGCTTCACGCCGAAGGCCCGCTTTTGACCATCGACGTGAGTCGCCGAGCGATAGACACCGAGGAGATAGGTGACGTGGTGTCGTCGTTCGTCGGTGGTCGGGCGTCGGAACGAGACTCGCCCCTGACCGGATTCCGTTCGGCGCCGACCCGTCCGATCCGAACAATAGCCTGTTTTTCACGACCGGTCTACTGCAGGTCTCGAACATGAGTTTTACGGGGCGGATGAACTGTACCGGCGTCTCGCCACTCACTGAGGGACTGCTCTCCTCGAACGCTGGTGGCTTTCGCGGCATTTTGCGGCGGCGGGCTACAGTGCAGTCGAACTGACCGGTCGGAGCAACGACCTGCTGGCGATGGGTGCTGAAGTGATCGAACTCGAACGCCACTTCAACAATCAGCGCGGCTCGACCGCGCGGACGCTTTTTCCCTACGACCTCCCCGACTTCGAGAGCGCCATGTCAGAGTATTACGACGAACGAGGGTGGAGCGACGACGGGACGGTTCCGGAACCTTCGGGCGTCGCCAGCGTAGACGATTAGGCTCGATTCGAGTTCCAGCAGAATCCAAGTCGTACACACTACCTGTCTGACCAGACGCTCTATTGGTACCCGAGCTCACTGTTCTCTCATGCACATCCGTGAGGCGACGCCATCGGATTGCGACGCCGTGCGTCACGTTCACGCCGAATCCATCACCGGACTCGGCGTCGAGGAGTATTCGCAGGAGCAAGTCGATGCATGGGCCACAGGTTGCGAATCCGCGGACTACTCGTCGGCTATCGAGTCGGAGTCCCTCGACTATGTTGTTGCCGAAGACGACCGCGGTGTGGTCGGGTTCGGTTCTGTCAAGTACGAGTCGTCTGAAAGGTACGAAGCGACGGTAGACGCCGAAATCACGGCGGTCTACGTCCTCCCCGAGATGGCCCGTGAAGGTGTTGGGTCGGGACTCTACGCGGAACTGGAACGCCGGGCACGAGAACGGGGCGTTCGAGCCCTCGGACTGTCAGCATCGAAAAACGCGGTACCGTTCTACGAAGCGCAGGGCTACGAACGAGTACGGGAGTTCGCGCACGAGTTTTCCAGCCACGACGACACCGGAGTCGAGGGAATTGTCGTGAAGATGAAAAAGGAACTGTAACACGAGCTTTTACGACGGTCGAGAGGTCGCGGTCGCGAAACAGCACGCGACCGCGACCCGTCTCCCTGTAAAGGCTCGACCAAAAGCACCGGAAGACGTTCCTGCTCACTCCGGGAGAGGCACGCTCTCCCGTGCTCTCGCTCGCTTCGCTCGCGGAACGCTACTCTATTTTCGCTCGAACGTCATCGCCGCACCTTGACCGAAGCCGACACAGAGCGTGGCGAGACCTTTCTTCGCGTCGCGTTTCTGCATTTCGTGGACGAGCGTCACGGGGAGACGTGCACCGGAGGCACCGAGCGGGTGGCCGACGGCGATTGCGCCGCCGTTGACGTTGAACTTCTCCTCGGAAACGCCGAGTTCGCGCCGGGAGTAGACCGTCTGGCTGGCGAACGCTTCGTTGAGTTCCACGAGGTCGAACTCGTCGATACTCTCGCCGGTGCGCTCCAGCAGGCCTTTCGTGGCCGGAACCGGGCCGATACCCATCTCGGTCGGGTCAACGCCAGCGACGTTGTTGTCGCCGACGTAGGCGAGGATGTCGAGTCCGTGGTCTTCCGCGAACGCTTCGCTCGTGACGAGGGTGGCCGCCGCGCCGTCCGAAATTTGCGAGGAGTTGCCGGGCGTCACGGTGCC
>CAYNQM010000132.1:6573-9054 GCA_964399275.1 uncultured Haladaptatus sp. | reverse complement strand
CGCGGCGGCGGCGATTTCGTCCTCGACCTGTTCGGAGATTCCACCGAGGTCGGGGAGATGCTGGGTCATAATCGTGAAGACGTCGGTCCACGGGGTCATCGGGTATCCCGCGATGAACCGACATCCCTCGTCCATGGCACCGTATGCGATACCGTGACTGCCCGAGATGAGGACGGGTTCTTCCTCGTGTTCGCTCTCGGATACCGTCACGCCAACGTCGGTGTCGTAGTTCTCCTTCACGTCCTCGTAGGACTCGCGGAGGATTTCGAGGTTGGGTTCGAGGATTTTCTCCGGCATCGCCTCGGCCATCAGGTCTTCGACCACTTCGAGGTCGAGACCGATGATGGCACACGTCGCGCCTACACCGGCGGTGTTCCGCATGACTTCGCGGCCGTACTCTTTGGCGAGCCCGCGAAGGTCTAAGTCGTAGACGTGCCAGTTGTTCTCCTCGACTCGCTCCTCGAAGTCCGGAATGTCGTCCGTGTCGAGCAGTCCAGCGTCGTAGATAATGACGCCGCCCTCACGGAGTTCGTCCAAGTTCTCCGTCAGCGGCTTGATTTCCTCGTTCCCGTAGTAGGCTTCTTCCTGTGGGTTCCGAGCGAAACTGTCACCGAGCGCGAGGAGGAAGTTGTAGTTGTCCCCTCGGGATTTTACTTCTTCATCTGCCGCGCGAATTTCCACATACGTGTGGCCACCGCGAATGCGCGACGGATAGTGTCGATGCGTGAATACGTCGAGCCCCGATCGGAGCAGGGCTTTTGCGAAGTTCTGACTCGTCGAGTCGATCCCGTCCCCGGAACCGCCAGCGATTCGCCAGATAAGTTCGTCATCCGTCATAAGTGTAGCTCCTGGCCTCCCTTGGCCTAGTGGATAACAGTTGCGCGGCAAGGTGGTAAAGCCTTTGCCATAGATTAGCAAGGAACTATTGTGATAGATGGCTTCTAACGGGGGATTTCGCACGTTCCGCTGGGAGAAATATTTCATTTATTAATGTAGATTGTGCCATCGTGGAATGTTTCGTATTACGTAACAAAACCCGGAATCAGTTGTTATTTTCCCAATATATTATATTTGTGCATTTATACATCAGGTAAGTTTTTAAAGTATAACGAAAGAAAACTCGCCGAACTCATGAACCGAGCCGTAACGACCTTACTCGTCTTCCTCCTCCTCACTCCGTCGTTCGTTCCTGCGATGACGACCGCCAATGAACCGCCGCTCGCTGATGCCGGACTCGACCAGAACGTTGCGCGCGGGGCAACTGTTCTCCTCGATGCATCCGGGTCGCACGACCCCGACGGACAGATTGACCAGTACAAGTGGTCGATAACGACCCCGGATGGACAAACGACTATGCCGGCGTGTTCGACCTGTCCACGAACGCGATTCCGCCCAAATTCGGTCGGAACTTACGTTGTTTCTCTTACCGTCACCGACAAAGACGGCGCAACCACCCACGATTCGTTGTACGTAACCGTTTCTCCGGGCGAGAAACCGTCGGTTAGCGTCTCTGGCCCTCGACAATCTCGTGTCGGTGAAAAGAGCGTCTTTTCTGCGACAGTTCACGCCGGAGCGGCGTCCCTTGATCGCATCGTCTGGTCACTCGACGGCGAGACGATTGCCAGCCGTTCGCTGACCGGTTCACACTCGTCCGAAACAATTACCCGGACGTTTGCCGACACAGGAACGCGAACCATCACCGCCACTGTGTACGATTCGGATGGACAAACCGGAACCGACTCCGCTACGGTTACAGTCCAACCACCGCAAAACGACCCATCGCAGGACACGCTCGCTGACGAGCACACGCCAAAAATTGCAGGCGACGACCTCGTCACCGGTTCTGCTCCGCTCCGGGGTACCTACAATTTACAATCCAGTGCGCATCCAACTGAAGTACGTTCCATTAGGTGGATGAGCGACGCGAAACGTATCGGGAGTGGCCAAACGGAAACAGAGAGTTGGGTGCCGGGAGACCACTCGCTTTACGCTATTGTCACGTACACGGACGGTTCTCGTGATATTGCCCGCTTTGCAGATGGTTCGACTACGGTCACTGCAGACCCGAAACCGTCCGTTGAACTGTCGTCGCTCGATGACTACGGTTCCGTTTCCGGGCGTGCTTCCGCAGTAGACCGCTACGAAAATTTACAGTCGATAATCGTTCGCCTCGGCGGAACCGTCATCGGTCACAGGCGGATGGATGGCACTCCCGGCGAGATGCAACGCCGACAGGTTTCGACGTTCGACTACCGCGAATTCGAACCCGGAAAGACGTACACAGTAGCAGTAACCGCAGTCGATAGCCGTGGTCAAAAGAGCGTGTCGAAACGAGAAGTCACGCCAGTGAAAGAACCGGTGATAATCGAGTCCGGATTCGTCAACGGCCCGGTTGACTCGTATCACGAACGGATTGACCCAGAACGATACACCGCTCGTCACGTGATAAAGATAGATTTGAATGGAGTTGATCCGGAGGAT
>CAYNQM010000132.1:0-6473 GCA_964399275.1 uncultured Haladaptatus sp. | reverse complement strand
AGTTCACCCGAACTTCGCGTTGAAGTAATCAACGACGGCACGAGTGGCTTCCAAGAATCAAATTGGGGAATCGTCGTAGATGCAAGCGGTTCGTTTGACCCGGATGGAACTAAACTCAACTACATCTGGCAGAAAGGTGCTGAACCGATTACTCCAGATAACAAAACGGGGAAGTTCAGTTCCGTCAAATTCGCACGGTTGAAAATCAGGGACGGGTACGATCTCACGACCGCGAAAGAGTTCAATTATCTTGAAAACTTCGCCCCCGAAATTAGAGATGTCCAAGTTCTCTCAGAAGGACCATACAAACCGAACGATACGGTACGCCTTCGCGTAGCTACGGAAAAATATCGATTTACGAAGAACACCTATCACGACCAATTCGAGTTAGAAGTTTCCACCATCGGTGTATCCGGCGAAGTAGTGAGTTGGGAGAAGAAGGCGATCACCCATAAGGGAGATGATTTACTCAGAGACGACCCGAAGAGGTACGTAGGCATCATCGAAATCAAGGCGTCGGAATTAGCAACGACGACGGAAGAGCCGAAGATTCGTGTGTACAACGCGAAAGATTCGACGACCCACAAAGAAGTAGCAATTCCAAACCTCGAAGTATACCGGGAGTACGGAACTATCTGGACGAATATTTCCATTGAAGAGACAGAATATCTCGTAAAGCGTCCGACGTACAGTTGGGAACTCGCGACCACGTCGGAGGAGCGCGACCAGTATCTTTCGAACGGCTACTCGGTAGCGAACAAGCAACGCGACGGATTCGAGTACACGCTCGAAGAGCGCGTCAAGGTTCAGGATGCGAAGTACGAGACCAAATCGAAGACGTTCTCGACTGAACTGGAACAGTCCGCATTTCTCCAGACGCACTCGGACTGGTGGTCGGCTGGCCATGACACCGAGAAAAAGACTTGGACGACGACCGAACACGAATGGCGCGATTCGAAAACAGGGGAAGGAACGTTTACTGGGGAAACTCGACGTGTAGAAACAGAGCCAGCAGAGTATCGAACGGAAAAGCAGTACGCGTACGAGCACGAGGTCGAAAAAACCGGCACGAGAACGGTGACGAAGACGCGAGAGGTTGAGGTGACGAAGACGGATACCATGTACGTCACGAAATGCGGTGACTACGGTATCTGTTGGGACGTTCCGAAAACCTACACTTACACGACGACTGAGACGGAAACGTACACGACGACAGAAGAGTACACGTATACCGTCACTCGCACGGAAACGTACTGGGCGTATCAGAAACTCGGCTGGGATCACTCGTTCACTGGAAATCGGAAGAAGGTAAAAGTAAACGATGCAAAGTACGAAACACAGTATCTGTTCGAATATCTGCAAGACCATACTGAGGTGAGCCGCGTGTACGAAGTGAGCACGCGCGAAAAGGTTCAAGATGCCAAATACGAGTGGCAGGAACACACGACGACGACGGATCGGCAGGTCGTGGAATCACTCACGGCAGACGACGACTGGCGAATCGGAAGCTACGAGGCGAACGTCAAATGGGGTATGCAGAAGCGAACTGGTAGGAAAACGACGACCGTGGACGTGTACTTTGAGAACGACGAGGTACTCACGACGAACGTGACTGCTGACGTGGACGTTACTAAACAGTACGTCCGTGTCGGGAACAACACGATAAAGAACGAAACGGTAGGGAGCAGAACTGTCGCGAAGTCGTATCAGTATCTCGTGAGTGAGTCCGAAATCAAACGAAAGCTTAGAAACCATCACAAAGACCCCGGAGACAGTTGCGAGGATAAATTCCACTGTTATAGGTAACACATTAATTTTATATATTAGTAGGGAAGAAATCCGCAGTATGAAAATGAGAAGATCTCTGATATTTGTTGTGCTTATCGTGTTCTCGTCGGTGGTCGTACCGACTATCAACGCCGAGAATGGCGCTTCCAATAGTTCGGACTGTTCTGTCTCAAAAGAAGGAGATACGAGGGTGATCCAATCGTATCAAGGAATCTGTATTAAATCCCACTTTGAAAACGGGACGATAGATTTGGTCGTGAGTAATCCTACTTCAGAATATGTGGAAAGTTCTGGTGCACTGATATCTGTTGATGGGCATGAACTATATGAAGAACGGATCAATATTCATTCTAATTCCTCCTTTAAGAGAAGCGTGAATATTAACCGGGGTTTGGAGGCTTTCAAAGACAACCATTCCATCTTCGTCTCGACGTTCGGCGACAACACGACCTACAACTACATCAGAAAAGTCGATACGTCGGACTCTCCGGGAGTCCTCACTCCTTACATCGCAAACATCAGTGTCGATAACGGGACGATAGACGGAGAGCAGTCCGCAGTCGCCTACGTGACGGTGGTCAACCCGTCGATTCAGACGTACTCGTCGAAACTATTCGTCCACACAGTCGGAACGAAAGGCAGTTTCTACGCCGCTTCTGTCCGCCCAGGAGGAACACGGACGATAAAAGTCGAACTCTTGGACAAAGATGGAAGAAAAATCGCGGGCGAAGCACGACTTTACACTGGAAACCTCACGAAGCGTGAAAACGGCATCGACCAAGTAGGCTTCGTCGGGAAAGCAGGTGAGCAGACGAAAACGTGGAACGAGTCATTCGAACCGGTTCGACCGACGTGGATGGACGACCACTATCGGTACGAGAACGACACCTACTCCCGAAGCTTCGGGGAGAAACTTAGTGGTGGGTACGAAATCGGCGGGATTCCAGTCGCGTACGTACTGTTTTCTCTCCTCGGCGTAGTGGTAGTCATCCGGAGACTCCGTTGAACGGTGCTACCGCGCTACTTTCCTTTTCCGGCGTCTTTCGTCCGGATGATTTCGCGCATGTTGACGTAGATATCCTTCGGAGACGTATCCTCGCTCGGGTCGTAGAGGTCGCTGATTCGGTAGAGTATCGCGGCGACGAGTCTGCTCTCGCTACTCTCTCCGCGGATGTCATCCGCGATTTTGCGGAGGGTTTCCACTCGTTCGGGGTTCGGTTCGAACGTCTCAGTTTCGCCGGACATGTGTTATTCCTGCTTTTGCCGACGGCGATTGATAATCCCGACGTTGTTGGAGACGTTCTCGGTCAGGACGCGGAAGGCGTCGCCGGTTTCACTCTCCTCGTCGAGGACGATAGGGGTTCCTTCGTCACCCCCGGTTCGAACGGCGGGGTCGAGGGGAACGCCGCCGAGGAAAGGCATGTCTTGCTCTTCCGCGAACGCCGCACCGCCGCCGTGTCCGAAGATGTCGTGTTCGCTTCCGCAGTCAGGGCACATGAACGTGCTCATGTTTTCGGCGATACCGAGGACGGGCGTGTCGTGTTTGCCGAACATACGAAGCCCTTTCCGGGCGTCGTCCAGCGCGACTTGCTGAGGGGTGGTGACGATGACGGCACCAGTTACGGGAACACTTTGGAGCAGCGTGAGTTGCGTGTCGCCAGTTCCGGGCGGGAGGTCTACGACCATGTAGTCGAGTTGGCCCCACTCGACGTCCTCCCAGAGTTGGGTGAGCACTTTGTGAACCATCGGGCCGCGCCAGATGACGGGGTCGTCTTCGCCGACGAGGAAGGCCATGCTCATCAGTTTCACGCCGAACTTCTCGGGTGGGACGAGGTTCCCTTCTTCGGTCGCCTGTGGTCGTTCGTGGGCGGCGAGCATTCGCGGGACGTTCGGTCCGTACACATCGGCGTCGAACAGTCCAACCCGGGCACCGAGTTGCGAGAGTCCGGCGGCGAGGTTGACGGCGACGGTGCTCTTCCCGACACCACCTTTCCCGGACGCCACGGCGATGACGTTCTTGACGCCAGGGAGTACCTGTTCCTCCGGGGAACGTTCGCTATCGACGCGAGCAGATAGTTCGGTATCCATCTCCTCCTCGGAGAGGACTTCACGGACGCGATTCGCGATTTCGGTTTCGTGAGGTGCGTACGGTGCGCCAAGGGCGAGCGAAATCCGCGCAGTGTCGGCTTCGACCGTGACGTCGTTCACGATACCGAGCGAAATGATGTCTTCACCGAGGTCGGGGTCTTCGACTGTTCGAAGGAGGTCTCGAACGTCTGCTTCGTCCATAGTCACGGTAGGGCGTGTCCCGTCGATAAGACTTGTGAACTGAATAACTTCGTTCGGTATTTCGAAACTGGTGGTTGTCCCTTTTCTCGGGACGCGTAACCGAATTCAGTTACATGTGTGGTGGTTGCTCCCACGAGTTTAAGAATATTCGTCCGAAAGGTACGAGTGATGCTCGAAGATTCGTTCGGGCGCGAGGTCACGGGGGTTCGTGTCTCTCTTACCGATCGGTGTAATTTCGACTGCGTCTACTGTCATAACGAAGGTCTCGGAGACACTCGGGGCCCGATGGACGCACAGGACGACGAAATGAGTGCCGACGACGTCGTTCGGTTTCTGGAAGTGGCCCGCGAGTTCGACGTGAAGAAGGTGAAGTTCACAGGCGGCGAACCGATGCTCCGACAGGATTTAGAAGAAATAATCCGTCGAACACCCGACGAGATGGAAGTGTCGCTGACGACGAACGGGACGTTTCTTCCCGGTCGCGCCGAGGAACTCCGCGAGGCAGGGTTAGAGCGAGTGAACGTTTCGCAGGATGCGCTCGACCCGAAAGCGTTCGCGGAGGTGACGAAGACTGGCGCGTACGACAAGGTCATCGAAGGTGTCGAGGCTGCACTCGATGCCGGACTCGACCCGGTGAAACTCAACATGGTCGTTTTCGAGGCGACTGCGGGGTACGTCCCGCAGATGGTCGAACATGTCGCAGAAAACGATGGACTCCAGCTACAACTCATCGAATACATGCCCGAGTTGACTGGAAAACCGGAGTGGGCAATCGACATCGAGCGCGTTCACGGCTGGCTCGAAGAGCAGGCCGACGAGGTCGAAATACGGGAGATGCACGGGCGAAAGCGCTACTGGGTGGGCGGCGGAATGGTCGAAATCGTTGACCCCGTCGAGAACCCGAGCTTTTGTTCGAATTGTCATCGCGTGCGCGTTACGCACGAAGGATTCCTCAAGGGGTGTCTGAATCGTAACGACGACCTCCGGTCGATGGGCGAGATGACGAAAGCCGAAATTCGGGAGACGTTCCGCGAAACCGTCGCAAACCGAGTTCCCTACTACGGCGAGTATATGATTCGAGACGGCGACGGCGAGTGGGAAATAAACGACCGCTACATCGACGCCTGAAACGGGGACAAGGTTGATAGGGGCTGGCTACGCGCCCTCCCCTATGCGACGACGGGCATTTCTATCGGCGGCGGGGACACTTTCGGTCGGTGGGATTGGCGTCTCAGTCGTCGGAAGTGGGACTGCGATGCAGACAGCGACCAAACCGGAGTACACGGTTCTTTCCGGGACTAAGTACGAAACGGAGGTGTTCGTCAAAAACGGTGATGGGCCGACGGCGCTGGTGGTCGGCGGAATGCACGGCGACGAAACGAGCGGCTACCGCGCCGCCACCGACATCGCGGAGTGGGATCTCTCGGGAGGAACGCTGGTAGTGCTACCGAAAGCGAATCGAGTGGCGATTCGCAAGCATCGCAGAGAAGGTGCGAATGGAGATTTGAACCGTCAATTCCCGTCCGGTGAGGAACCGAAGACGAAGTTGGCGCGAGCTATCTGGGACGTGGTTTCACGTCACGACCCCGACATGGTTCTGGATTTGCATCGCTCCATCGGCATCTACGGCTATCACGAGTCGTCGGTGGGGCAGATGATATGGCCGACGGATGCAGGGAAGGCGAGCGAGTACGCCGAGCGAACGGCGAAGTACGCAAACGAGTCCGTGGTTCCGTGGTCGATGCCGTTTCACGCGTACCGTCTCGGGGGTGCGCTAACCGGGTCGCGTCCGATGCTCGTCCACAAAGTAGCGGGCGACCTCGGCAGGCCGGGGTACATCGTCGAGACGACGAAGTTCCTTCTCGACCTCGACACGAGGGTGCGATGGACGAAGCGCATCGCGGAGCGACTGCTCTCCCATCACGGGATCGGGCGAGGTGAGAAGCGATGAACGTTCGAAAACTGCTTGCGGGGCGGGCAGTGGTGGGATGGTATCTCCTCTTGGTCGTCCCCCTCGTGGTCGGAGCGCTGGACGCGCGGTTCATGACGCCGCTCGCACTGCCGGGTTATCTCATGCTCACGCTGGGAAGCGCCTACGGAAGTCACCTGTTTCCGACGTTCGAACTGTGGGTGTTCTGGATGCCGTTTTTCGTCGGGATGTACGTCGTTTCTGTCGGGCTTGCAATGGCATCTAATGCAATGCGGGAGACATTCGTTGCGTTTAAATAGTAACCACCGGTACGTTCAGTTGCAGACATCTGTAGGGGCGTGCGTCCCGAGTCCGTAAGGGCGAACCTAAACGAGAGTGTGTCGAGGTAGCCTAGTCTGGCCCACGGCGCAGGGTTGCTAACTCTGTGGCGTCAAGCCTCGAGGGTTCGAATCCCTCCCTCGACGCT
>CAYNQM010000131.1:7741-9068 GCA_964399275.1 uncultured Haladaptatus sp. | reverse complement strand
GCTTGTGGTCTTGGATGGCGGGCGTCACTCGCAGTTGCCCGTTGGCGACGAGCGCCTGCACGGTGAACTCCTCGCCGACGAGTCGCTCTTCGAGGACGATTCGGTCGTAGTCGCTGTCGCGGAGGTACTCCTTGGCTTCCTCGGGGGTGACTTGGTCGCCGATGACTTTGACGCCCTTTCCGCCCGTGAGTCCGGCGGGCTTTACGGCGAGGTCGCCGTCGTACTCGTCGATGTATTCGCAGGCCGATTCGGTGTCTTCGAACGTTTCGAAGTCCGGACAGCCCGGTATCTCGTGTTCCTGCATGAACCGCCGCTGGTACGCCTTGTCGGTCTCGATGCGGGCCGAGGATTGGGTCGGCCCGAAGGCGTAGATTCCGGCGTCCTCCAGCGCGTCCACGACGCCCGCCGCGAGCGGTCCTTCCGGCCCGACGACGGCGAGGGTCGCGCCCACGTCCTCGGCGTAGGAGACGACGGCGGTCGTGTTCGTCGTGTCGAGCGTTTCGAAGTCGTCCACGAGTCCCACGATACCGGGGTTTCGGTTGCCCGCGCAGGCGTAGAGGGTGGCGTCACTGTCGGCCAGCGACCGGGCGATGGCGTGTTCGCGACCGCCGCCACCGACCAGCAGTACGGTTTCGCTCATGCGGGGAAAATATGAGCACAGTGGTGTAAAGGTTGTCGTTACCTCTTCTGGAAGTATGCACCTTCGTGGTCAGTCCTCGTCGTGGGGTTCTAACATCTTGCGAAGCGACACTGCAACGTCCTCGAAGTCGGCGATGTGGAGGTTATCGCTCGTCAGCAAAACCCCGTGGTCGCCGACGATGACGCGACTGACGAAGCCGTCGGAGAACGCTCGAATGGTGAGTTCGTAATCGCCGATGGTCGGTTCCGACTCCTGCTCTGCGAGTCGTCTGTACGTCTCGCTCGTGCCGAAGCCGAGTCGTTCGTTGTTGACGAAGACGTGTTTCTGCTCCCGTGCTCGTTCCCTATCGCCCCCGTAGAGGTCGCTTCGGAGGTAGAGCAAGTCGAACTTGCTCGGCGTGAAGTAGATGACGCTCCGAAGGGTGTCCCCGATTCCAGTCCGGCAGGTCGTGACGAGTTCGTCGGCGAACTCGTCGGAGATGCCTGTTTCAGACATGCGAATGAAGTACGTCACCGACCAGCATCAGTCGTGTGGTCGCATCGGTCATCCAGTACACCGGTCGTCTGGCCGTCCGGTCGTCGCGTAGTCCGGGTCTTTACGTGATTCGCCGGCCAACCGACGACTATGAGCGACTCGACGCAGCGCAACCGACTCGACGAAGAGGAGAGTCCGTATCTCCGCCAGCAC
>CAYNQM010000131.1:0-7731 GCA_964399275.1 uncultured Haladaptatus sp. | reverse complement strand
CGCCGGTATGCCAACCGTCGACCGCAACCGGCTGGATGAGGCCGCCTCGCCCTATCTCCAGCAGCACGCCGACAACCCCGTCAACTGGCAGCCCTGGGACGACGATGCGCTCGCCGCCGCCCGCGAGCAGGACGTCCCCATCTTCCTCTCTATCGGCTACTCGGCCTGCCACTGGTGTCACGTGATGGAAGAGGAGAGTTTCGAGGACGAGGAGGTGGCGGAACTGCTGAACGAGAACTTCGTACCGATAAAGGTAGACCGCGAGGAACGCCCCGACATCGATGCCATCTACATGAGCATCTGCCAGCAGGTGACGGGCGGCGGCGGATGGCCCCTCTCGGCGTGGCTCACGCCCGACGGAAAGCCGTTCTACGTCGGCACCTACTTCCCGAAGCACTCGCAACAGGGCCGACCCGGTTTCACCGACCTGCTCGAAAACATCGCAAATTCGTGGGAGAGCGACCGCGAAGAGATGGAAAACCGCGCCGAGCAGTGGACGAGCGCCATCGAGGGCGAACTGGAATCGACGCCGGAAGCGGGCGACGCGCCGGGCACGGAACTGCTTCAGAGCGCGGCCTCGCAAGTCGTTCGGAGCGCAGACCGCGAGTACGGTGGCTTCGGTCAGGGTGGCCCGAAGTTCCCCCAACCCGCGCGACTGGACGTGCTCTTTCGTGCTTACGACCGAATCGGTGCGGGCCAATTCCGTGACGTCGCCGTCGAAACGCTCGACGCGATGGCGAACGGCGGTCTCTACGACCATCTCGGCGGTGGCTTCCATCGCTACGCGACTGACCGAGGCTGGACGGTGCCGCACTTCGAGAAGATGCTGTACGACAACGCGGAACTGGCCCGCATCTATCTCGCGGGCTATCAGGTGACTGGCGACGAGCGTTACGCCGAGGTCGTCCGCGAGACGTTTACCTTCCTCGACCGCGAGATGCGCCATCCGGAAGGCGGATTCTACAGCACCCTCGACGCGCGAAGCCAAACCGAGGACGGCGAGACCGAAGAGGGCGAGTTCTACGTCTGGACGCCCGACCGAGTTCGCGACGTGCTGGACGACGAAACCACGGCGAACCTCTTCTGTGACCGCTACGGAATCACGGAATCGGGTAACTTCGAGGGGAAGACAGTGCTCACGCTGAGCGCCGGGATTGCCGACCTCGCCGAGGAGTACGACCTGCACGAGACCGAAGTGCAGGAACTGCTCGCCGACGCCGAAAGACGCGCGTTCGAAGCGCGCGAAGAGCGCGAACGCCCGCCACGCGACGAAAAGATTCTCGCAGGGTGGAACGGGTTGGTGATTTCCGCGCTCGCGGAGGGCGGACTCGTCTTGAACGACGAGTACGCGGATCGCGCCGAATCCGCTCTCGACTTCGTCCGCGAGAATCTCTGGGACGCCGAAACCGGGACGCTCTCCCGGCGGTTTAAGGATAACGACGTAGCAATCGACGGCTACCTCGAAGATTACGCCTTCCTCGCGCGCGGCGCGTTCGACCTCTATCAGGCGACCGGCGACCCAGACCACCTCGGCTTCGCACTCGACCTCGGTCGAGCAATCGAACGCGAGTTCTGGGACGACGAGCGCGAGACGCTGTACTTCACCCCCGAGAGCGGCGAACGACTGGTCGCTCGCCCGCAGGAGTTGGCCGACCAGTCCACGCCGTCGAGTCTCGGCGTCGCAGTCGATGTACTGCTGGCGCTCTCGGAGTTCGCTCCCCACGACCGATTCGGCGACGTCGCCGAGTCGGTGCTGGAAACGCACGCCAACACCGTCGAATCGAACCCCTTCCAGTACGCCACCCTCGCGCTTTCAGCAGACCGCCACGCCACGGGGTCGCTGGAGTTGACGGTTGCGAGCGACGAACTCCCCGACCAGTGGCGCGAGCGGCTCGCTGTGACGTACCTGCCGACCCGGATTCTGGCGCGCAGGCCACCGACCGAGGACGGCGTTTCAGCGTGGTGCGAGAAACTGGAACTGGACGAGGTGCCGCCGATTTGGGCGAACCGAGAAGCCGACGGCGAACCGACGCTGTACGTCTGTCGATCGTTCACCTGTTCGCCGCCCGTCACCGACATCGACGCCGGACTGGAGTGGGCAGACGACCTCGCGCCCGACTAACTCTCTACCGGGACATTATCCGACGGTGAGAAGCAGTTGGTGGCGAACGTATCAGGCCGACACGTCGCTTTCGAGCAGTTCTCGCGCGACGAACGCCGCGGCGGGTACCGGTTCGCTCTCTTCGAATCGGGCGACTTCCTCGCCGTCGCGCTCCGCCACGATGGTCGGAATGAGCGTCACGTCGTACTCGTCGGTCAGTTCGCCGTTCTTCTCTTGGTCTACTTCGTAGACGTGTATCTCGTCGTCGGGGACGCCTGCGGCGTCCAGTGCGGCGAAAAAGTCGGGGAGCGCGCTTCGGCAGTCGCCACACCAGTCCGCGCCCCAGACTCGGTAGGTGACTTCGCCGACGCCCGCCTCGATTGCGTTGACGGTCTCGCTGTGTGCGTTCGCGTCCCACGTCGGTGTTGGTTCTGTCGATTTCATACCCACGAGTTGGGCCGGGAGCAATTAAACCACTCTTTTTCCCGGCATCTCCTGCCGGTGTCCAGTAGGGGTTTAGGTGTGGGCATGCAATACACGTCGTATGAAATCGTCCATCCTCGATGCCGTGGGGTCGCCGCTCGTCCACGTGCGTTCGCCGGACGGGGGGACCGTCGCCGCGAAAGTCGAGTCGTTCAACCCCGGCGGCTCCGCCAAAGACCGTCCGGCGCTGGCGATGGTCGAGGCCGCGGAGCGGACGGGCGAACTACAGCCGGGCCACCGCATCGTCGAACCAACGAGCGGCAACACGGGAATCGGTCTGGCGGTCGTCTGTGCGGCGCGGGGATACGACCTAACCATCGTCATGCCCGCGTCGAAATCGCCGGAGCGCAGGCAACTGCTCAAAGCCTACGGGGCAACCGTCGAACTCGTATCGGGAAACATGGAGTCCGCCAGAGCGCGGGCCGACGAACTCACCGAGGCCGACGACGCGATTCAACTCGGCCAGTTCGAAAACGAGGCCAACGCCGAGGCGCACTACCGAACGACGGCAGAGGAAATCATCGAGTCGGTCGATGGGCGGGAAATCGACGCCTTCGTCGCGTGCGTCGGCACGGGCGGAACCATCACGGGAACCGCCTCCCGACTGCTCGAAGAGTACCCCGACATGGAGGTCGTCGCCGTCGAACCCGAGCGCAATGCAGTGCTCTCGACCGGCGAGTCCGGCGAGGACGAGTATCAGGGAATGGGGCCGGGATTCGTCAGCGACCTGCTCGACGTAGACCTCATCGATTCGGTCGAGACGGTGGCGCTGGAGGACGCCGAGGAAGAGTGTCGCCGACTCGTCCGGGAAGAGGGCATCCTCGTCGGCCAGTCCAGCGGGGCGGCCAACGTCGCGGCCTACCGCGTCGCGGAGCGACTCGCCCAACCAGACCTCAACTGTCCGGAACTGCCCGAAGAGTGGAGCGATGCGATGGGCGACGCGGGCGACTCACCCCCGCCGGTAACGTCGGACGGTGGGGTAGAACAGGGATACGACGACTGTCCGCTCGTCGTCACCATCTTCCCCGACAGCGGGGAACGGTACCTCTCGACCGGGATGTTCGACTAGAGGAACGACCGCAGGATTTCTTCGAACTCGTCCGGCTTTTCTCGTGGTGGCATGTGACCACAGTTTGGAACGACTCGTACCGTCGCGTCCGGAATCAAGGTTCCCGCTCGTACAGCCCACGAAACCGGGACGATTGGATCGCGTTCACCGTGAATCAGTAGCGTCGGTACCGCGAGGTCTGGGAGCCGACCGACGTAGTTCGTCCGCAAGCCGCCGGGCATCACTTCGCTTCGTTGAAATTCTTCCCACGCAGTTCCGCCGTGGCGTCGGAGTTCGGCGACCGCCTCGGAGACGAGTTCGTCGTCCGGGCTACCAGCGGAAAGCGCGCGGAGCGTGAGTCGGGTCGCCCTCTGACTTCGGGCCAACAGCGCGAAAACGAGGCCGGTCAGGCCGAGGCGAGTGAACAGGTATGCGAGCGGGCCACCCGGAAGCGTGCCGCCGAGTCCGTAGCTATCGACCAGCGACAGTCGAGAGACGCGGTCGGGGTGGTCGAGCGCGAATCCGAGCGCGATCCCGCCCCCCATCGAGATGCCGACGAGTGCGGGCGCGTCGAGACCGAGCGCGTCGAGGAATCTGTCGAGGACGGACACGTAGTACTCCATGGTGACTGGTTCGTCCGGCGGGTCGCTCCGACCGTACCCGGGCAAATCGGGCGCGAGGATCCGGAAATCGTCGGCGAGCGCCGGAATCGCGCGCTTCCACGAGAGTCCCGCCGAGTCGAGACCGCCCCCGTGAAGGAGGACGACGGGCGGATTTTCCGGATTCCCGGCGGAGAGGTACCGGATTCGGAGGCCGTCGCACTCGACGAACTGCGAATCGACTTCGGTCATCGTCCGGCAAAAAGAGGGTGAGAAAAAAGTAGTTTGTTGCAGCAGTCACCGCCCGATTCGGAGTCGGACCCCGCCGATCCCGAGGCCGCTACAGAGGAAAAAGCACCCGAGTGCGAGGTGATATACCGCGGACATCGGCGAGCGACTTATTCCGGAGGCGTTCGCTGGCAATCGCACCAGTTCGTCGAGGGTGAGCGGCAACTGAAGCAAGTCGAATCCGAACGCCAGCACTTCTATCCCGACGAACGCGAAACAGAGGCCGACGAGTTGGAACAGCAGCGTCGTATTCTGAATCCGTATCGGGCCGACGACTTTTCGGACTCGGATATCTGACGAGGAGCTGGAGGACATTATCGTCACAATTCGCTCGATTCGAAAATAAGACTACCGTTTCGAGTGACGATGACCGAACGCCCGGCATTCTATCGAGTAGCGGATCGGTTCTCACACGGCGCGTGACGGGTCAGAGTCCGGTTCCCCGTTGAACGGACGCCGAAAGTCGTAGTGTTTGCTACCAAAGTAACGAAGCATCCGTTTTCAATAACTGGGAACGATGAATCGATGTTTTTACCCCGACGCATTTTCACCTAATCGCGGCCGAGTACGACCACACCCATCCGCTTCCAACCCACTGACGCACTCGGCCCATCCCTCTACCAACAGTACCCCTACCTATTTTCTCGGGCTTCGACGAGCACCGTGACCGTGTTCTGGAGATACCGCATGGCGGTCGCGAGGTTCATCAGCCCCTCCATCATCGCCTGCCTGGTCGCGCCGTCGGGGTAGATTCGGTGTTCGAGTTGAATCGAATGCGCGTCCGCGAGTTCACACGAGGTTCCGTCCTCGTCGAGAAAGGTGTAGAACCCCGGCGTCACCGCCAGAACCGGCCCGATTCGGGCCAGCAGTTCGCTCCTGTCCTCGTCGTTCTGGATGAGTCTTCGGCTTCGTTCCGTGTCGAACGCGTTTTTGCTGACCAGTCGAAGCGGTCCCTTCCGCTCCTCCTTGATGACGTGAAGCGGTAGTCGCGCGAGTCGAAGTTCAATGTTGAACTCGGTTTCGTCGTCGGTTACACGCTGAACGTCCGTGACTACCTTGCCGTCGAGCCACGCTACGACCTGCTCTTCACTGATTACCCCCACCATATGCGTCCGTCGCCGACAACGAGGAAAAGGGTTGTGCCGAAATGCGAATCGCCGTCTGCGGTACTCACGACCGGAACTCGTCTTCCGTCACGCGCACGACCAGCGTCTCGTCCACGTCGCGCAGGTCGTACTCCGGCACGCCATCGACGGTTCGGGCGACGTACATCGGTTCGACCAGTTCCGTGCCGGATTCGTCTTCCTCGACGCCGTAGACCTTGAGCAGTGGGTCGGTTTCGGCGGGTTCGAGGCCGCCATCCCGGACTTGGGCCGCGAGTTTTCGGGAGAGCCACTCCTCGTCGCTGATGCTCGGTTCGAGAACGAGCGCCTCGTCCACGAAACGCACGAGGTACCAGTTCAAGTCGTTCAACAGCGAGGTCGCAGAGCCGACGCTGATGGTCTCCAGTTCGAGGCAGTTACGGTACGGTTCCCGGAGTTGGAAGGTGGCGAGGGCGTCGCGCGCCGTCTCCCGCGACAACAGTTCGGCGCGCAAATCGACTTCCTCCGAACCGACGAGCAGGACGCGAGTCACAATTTCCGGGTTGCAGTGGCGGGGTAAAGCGATTTCGTCTTCACTCGAAACACGTCTTTCAGGAACAGTTTGTCGTTGGAATTTCGGCGCGTGACGGCGATGTTTCGACTCTCGGCGCGTGATGGCGGTTCGTGTCAGCGAACCGCCTGCGCGAGGGACGACCGAGTGATGTTCTCGGGAACGGAGTTCTCGTGAGTGACGAAGGTGCGAACGAGAGCAGGAAAGAGCTTGTCTCTTTCCGTGTGACCGAGAACTCGGACGAGGTTCGCTCGTCCGAAACGAGGGAGGAGGTTGGGGAGGACGAGGTGCGGTTATTTGTTGTCGGCTGCCGTCAACAAATAACCGCAACCACCCCGCTACGGCCACACCCTCCCCAGCCTCCTCACTCACTTCGTTCGTTCGTCCCTCGCGCCGAAATCGTGCTAATCTCGCCCGGGAAAATCACAGGTCCACGATTTCGACGTTCTCGGCGGCTTCCTCGGCCAGTTCGAAAATTCCGTCCGGGTCGGCGTTTTGGGCGATTTCGAGGGTCGCGTTCGTCTCGGGGTAATCCGGGGCGATGCGGTTACAGCCCGCCGGAATCGTCGAGTCGTCGAAGGTGTCGATTTCCCGAGCGCGGGCGACGATGTCGCTCTTGTCCATCGTGAGCAGGGGTCGGTGGATGGGCATCGTCGTCGCCGCGCTAACGACGCCGAGGTTGCGCGCGGTCTGGCTGGACTTCTGGCCGATGGCTTCCCCCGTGACGATGCCGTGGGCCGACTCCTCGCGGGCGACGTGCTCCGCGACGCGGTACATGAACCGACGGAATGAGAGCATCCGGGCCGGGCCGACTTCGTCCGCGAGGCGGTTCATCGCCTCTCCCGCTGGCACCTTTCGAACGCGCATGTCCTGATTCGGGGCGTACTTTTCGAGCTTTCGCACCGTCTCGATTGCCCGCGCTTCGTGATCCGGCCCGCCGTAATCGCCGAGTCCGAGGTAGACCGGAATCACTGGACAGCCGCGTTTCATCACCTCCCACGTCGAGACTGGGGAGTCGATGCCGCCGCTGACGAGGGAGACGACTTTCGTCTGGGTTCCGAGCGGCAGGCCACCCGGCCCGTCGCGCTTTTCGAGGAAGACGAAGGCTTCCGACTCGCGCACTTCGACCGAGAACGTGATGTCGGGGTCGTCCAAATCGACGGCCGGATTTTCGACCGCTTCCCAGACCGCGGTTCCGGCCTCACGTTCGAGATCTTCGCTGGTGAACGGATGGTCTTTGGACGAGCGCCGGGCACGCACTGCGAAGGTTCCCTCGTGGTAGTGCTCGCGTGCGGCGTTCGCCAGCGTCTCCTCGATGATTTCCTGTTCCGGCGAGACGACGACTGTGGGACTGGCCGACTGGACGCCGAAGGTGTCCGCCGCGGCGGTCGTCGCGGCTTCGACGGAATCCTCGTCGGTGTGGACGAGCAGGCGCGACCAGCGTCGTTCGACTTCGGCGTCGATGCCTCGGTCGTCAAGTAGCGCCGCGAGGTTGTCGCGGAGCCGTCGCTCCATCTCGGCTTGGACTTTCCCGCTCTTGACGCCCACGTCGGCGTGGC
>CAYNQM010000130.1:0-9379 GCA_964399275.1 uncultured Haladaptatus sp. | reverse complement strand
TTCGAAGAGGGATTCGAGGGATAGTCTGACGAGTTCACGAGATTTTAAATACCAACACGCGGCCAGAATTAGCGTCACCTGAAAACTGCCGCGTGGGTGGCCGAGAACGTTGTGTGGCACTCCCCCACGCGAACTTGCGTGCCGCCTGTTCGCCCCAACTCTCACTACACCACGTCGCCGCGAACCGTCGCACCGTCTTGTCGCCGCCGATAGGATTCGACTGCATCCGCGGCGTCGTCGGTTTCCGCCTCGTCCATCCCGAGCATCTCCAGTGCGGCGGGAAGCGTCGGGAACGCGAACTCACTCTCCCGCAACTTCCGGAGAGCCTCCGTGCTTCGCTGGCCATCGACCCAGAGACAGACGCCTCGCGGGTCGAGAATCTGCTCGTAGGCGTCGCGGGCCATGGCCCCCCGCAATCGCTGAGTGACGTTGTCCTCGAAACTCGAATTGCAGACTTCGATGTGCACCGGTTCGTCGTCCGGGAGGAGATGTGCCGCGAGACATTTCTCCGGTGCGGCGTAGCCGTTGTCGTTCGCTCGAATCCGGTCGGGATGCTCGTCGGCCCACTCGGCACGAACCGTCTTCCCGATGCCTTTCACGCCGTGGGTGTCCACGAAATCGGTTTCGCGCTCGGCGTCGTCACCCCGGAGAAGGATGTCTTTCGTCACGTACACATCGAGTCGGTCGATGGGGTCGAGACCGAGCGCTACGTCGCCGTACACCCAGATCTCTCGGACGGGGACGGGCATAACGTCGTTCTCGACCGTTTCGACGAGTTTCTCGACGTACTCAATTGCCGCGCTTCGCTCCATCGAGTTTGGATTCGGCTTTGGCGTGGATAAGTCCGCTGGAACGACGAGAGGAAATCGAAGGAGTTCGTTCGGTAGTTGCGAACTTCGGCAGAGTTTGGAGAGGCGTGATTGGAAGGGGGAGTATGCCGAGCACCGAGCAACTGCTGGTTCTATGTCGTGACTGCAATTGCCGACTCCAAATACCGACCGCATGCGGGCAGGTGGCCCGAATTGCAGGGCCACCCGCCCTCGGCGTCCCCTCTCCTCCCCGCATGGACGCTTCGCCCGTGCTCAGCGTCCCTCCGGCGCGTCCGTCCGCCGACCGAAAGTCGGTCGGCCGTTACCCGGTGGTTCGTCTCGGCGTGATAGTATTGTCCTATCAATACAACACCCAACAATATTATGGACGTGGATGGACAACCGACGTGTATGGTGACTGAAATTGCTCCCGAGGAACTGGCGGACAAACAGGACGCCGGAACGGAGTTCACTCTACTCGACACGCGCCCGGAGGATAGTTTCGAAGCGTGGCACATCGAGGGTGCGAAGAACGTCCCCTTCGGCCCGGAGGAATCGCTGTCAGAGGAACAGGCGGAGCGCGTCGAGTCGATGCTGAACGGAGACGAGGTGTTCACCATCTGCGCGAAAGGCATCTCGTCGGCCAACTTCGTCGAAGAACTCCGAGAGTATGGTTTCGAGGACGCGAAAGTCGTCGCAGGGGGAATGGAAGAGTGGAGTCAAGTGTACGAACACGTCCCAATCGAAACCGACGGTGATGCAGAAATTGTCCAAATCCAGCGTCGTGCGAAGGGTTGTCTCGGCTACCTCGTCGCCAGCGACGGCGAAGCCGCGGCAATAGACGTCACCCGAAGCACCGACGAGTTCCGCGAGGCGGCGGAGAGTCGCGGCTACGAAATCACGCACGTCCTCGATACGCACGTCCACGCCGACCACATCTCCGGCGGTCGAAAACTCGCCGACGAACTCGGCGTCCCCTACCACCTCGGCGAGCGCGCCCGAAAGCGCGGCGTCGAGTACGAGTACGAAGCCCTCGGACGGAACGACGTGTTTCGCGTCGGCGGCACCGAAATCAAGGCCGTCTTTACGCCGGGTCACACCTCCGAAATCACCAGTTATCTCGTGAACGACGAAGCAGTGTTGACCGCGGATACCCTCTTCGTGGACACCATCGGACGCACCGAACTGGAGTTCGGCGAGGAAGACGCCGCGACGGGGGCCAAAATGCAGTACGATTCGCTGCACAAAGTGCTCATGAGCGAACCCGACAGCGTCGTCGTCCTGCCGGGTCACGTCACGGTCACGAAGGACGGACGCTTCGCGCACGGTTCCCCCGGCGAAACCGTCTCCTCGACGGTCGGCGACCTCCGGCGCGACTTGGACGTGCTCCAACTTTCTGAAGCCGAGTTCGTCTCGCGGTTGACCGACGATGTCCCCGAAAAGCCGCCGAACTACGAGACCGTCATCGACATCAACCGCGGGAAAGACGAACCCGAGGACGAAGAAGAAGCGACCGAACTCGAACTCGGGCCGAACAACTGTTCTGCCTGAGCGCTATCTGAGGGCGTACACTGCATCGCTCGATGCGTACACTCTCCGGTCGTCCCCGTCGCCGTTTCCAACTGCGACGCTTTCGACTTCACCGCCGGTTTCGAACCGTTTGACTTCGGATGGAACGTCCACTGCTGGTTGCCATCCCTGTCGAGCGAGACGAGCCACTCCCGGCGGTCGGTTCCCGCGCTCGTAACGCTCGTCGTGGCGACGTACACGCTGCCGTCGGCGACCAGATTGGCGACCGATTCTCCCTTCTCTACCATCGTTTGCCACCGTTCGGTTCCGTCGAGGACGAGGAAGCTTCAAACAGGGTCTCGGTTTCGTCGTGATAGTAGTAGAGATGGAGGTCATATTGACGGTATTCAAGCAGAGTTCTAGTCCCCCAGGTCGGTTTATCGATTCCTGTAGAGATCGTGCTGGCCGCGTTTGCCGTTCCTTGCTTGCTTGTGTCGATCTGGGCGCTCTACAGCTACGTGTTCACCTCGCCGGGGTCTACTGGGGCGACCTGTTGACGATAGCCGTTGGAACGCTCCTGGCTGTCGTCCTCGTCGATGCCATCCTCACGCACGTTCACCGAAGACCGTCCCTCTAGGACGAACAGAGCCGCGCAGTCTAACACAGACCGACCACCTCCACTTATTCATTTCGCACAGCGATAGCTCTGCAACGAGGAGAATGCACCAATGGAGGAGTCGGACCAATCGCCGTTGATCGAGGACCTACCCGAATTGATCGAAGAGGACGCCCATGAAGAAGCGAGTTTGCGTCTCGAAGGACTCGATGGGGAAGATGCTGAGGACCGAAAACGAGTGCTCCAAGCACTGCGACGTGTCGCAGACGATGACCCGACCGCGTTTTCTTCGCATCTCTCCGCTCTCACACCGTTTCTCACCGATGACGTGCGTTCGATCCGTCTAACGACTGCGAAGCTGTTCGTCGCTGTCGCCGAGGCCGACCCTGATGCAGTCGTTCCCGTCATCTCGGCGCTGGCCGACCGCCTCTCCGACGAAAACGAGTTCTATTACGTTCGCGCTCGGTCGGCGGAAGCATTGGGCTACGTCGCCCTAGAACACCCTGACGACGTCAATTCGCCTGAGATTCTCGCCGACCTCCGCATCGGGCTCTCGTTCGACGAACCGGAGGTCAAAGAGAAACTGGCGAAAGCGCTCGAATTCGTCGCGTTGGGCAATCCCCACCGTCTTCGCCATCAGGTCTCGAATCTCGCCGAACACTTCGACGACGAGAACGAACTCGTCCGATATCACCTCTGTACGGCGGTTACGGTGGTGGGTTGCGAGTATCCGGACGCACTCGGTGATGCACGAGCCAGACTCGTTGACCGACTCGACGACGAGAACGCGTTTGTTCGTGGTCGTGCCGCCGAGGCGATCGGGGTACTGGCACGAGCCGATGTCGAAGAGTCGTTGATCCCCGAGACGAAACTCGCGTCGCTCGCAGACGACGAGGAACCCTTCGTCACGGAGCGGGCTCAGTTCGCTCTCAATCTGTTGGACAGTCGAGAGGATTCGGATATGATCCCCGCCGAGATCGCTACCGTCGATGGCATTCGGAGGACTACTGCCGACGTGGTCGAGGAGATCACGTCACCCGAAGGTGAGGGTGAGTGTCCGCACTGTGAGCTACAACTTCCCGAGAACGGCCCACCCATGTGCCCGCGTTGCGGCGCGCCATACTGATCTGCCGGAGTTTTAGGCCCACCTAAGAATCGAAGCAGTTATGATGTTTTAGGTGGGCCTAAATCGCATGGCGGAAGATGACAGCGGGCACGAGGCACCGACGCGACGGGACTACGTGAAGTACGGCGGAGCGGTCGTTTGGGGCGGGCTACTGGCGGGATGTTCGGGACAGTCCGATTCCGGTTCGACGCCGGATTCCACGAGTACGGGTGAAGATTCGACTGGAACGAACACGTCGACGCCTGAAGACGAGTCCTACTCGGTCACGATGTCGCCGGTCGGTACGGTCGAGTTCGAGCGGCCGCCGGAGACGGCGACGGTGTACGACGCGACGTGGGCCGACGTCCTCGTGGGCCTCGGTCACGGCGACACCGTCCTCTCGCTCGGGCATCCGGATTTCTATTACGCCGGCTACTACGACCAGCTCGACGGCGTCTCCTTCGACACGAGCGGACTCGCGTCGCTCTACAACGACGGGCTCGACAAGGAGCAGTTCTACGAACTCGACGCGGACGTCCATCATCTCGACCCCGTCAACATCGGGTACAGCAGCTGGTCTAGGTGGTCGATGACAGACGTCGAAGAGATCGAGGAGAACGTCGGTCCGTTCTTCGCGAACCGGCTGAGCCGCGCCCACACTGACCCGCCTGCGGAGTACGGCGGTGACTACCAGTTCTATTCGCTCTGGGAACTCACCGAGAAGCTCGGGCAGGTCTACCGCGAAGCCGAGCGGGCAGCCGAATTACGCGCGATCCGCGACGACCTGGTCGCCGAAATCAAGGAGGACCTTCCGTCTCAGTCCGACCGGCCGTCGGTCGGGCTTCTCGTGTTCACCCCCGACCAGGAGGCGTTCTCGCCGTACAGGATCAACGCACCGGGCTACGGCAAGGCCCAGTACCGACCGTTCGAGGCCGCGGACGCCTTCGCGGACAGCGATAAGACGTACGCGGAGAACTACGAGGGGAGCTACGACGTCGAGGGCCTCCTCGAAGTCGATCCCGACGTGATCATTCACAACTGGGACATCGAGCCGACGGATCGGACCCGCGCGATGCGGGATTTCTTCGCCGACAGCCCCGTCGCGCAAGAACTCACCGCCGTCCAGAACGACCGCGTCTACGTCGGCGGGACGCCCACACAAGGGCCGGTGATGAACATCTTCCAGATCGAGATGACTGCCAAGCAGTTGTTCCCCGAACAGTTCGGTGAGTGGAAGGGGGTCGGCCAGCACAGCCCCTCGGAACGGTTGTTCGACCGCGATCGACTCGCAAATGTCATCAACGGAGAGTTTTAACCATGAGAGACAACAACACGAATACGATCGAGGCACCGACGCGACGGGACTACGTGAAGTACGGCGGAGCGATGATCGGCGGGGGACTACTCGCTGGCTGTGCTGGAGACGACTCGAATACAACACCAACGACAACGACCACGGACACGGCGACTGGGTCAGAGACTACCTCACCGACGGAGACGACTACCTCCTATGAGGCCTGTATAGAACCGGTCGGCTGTCTCACGTTTGAAGAGCCACCGGAGACGTGGATGGCGATAACTGGTTCGTGGGCAGATATGGCAATCGCGCTCGGCCAGCGTGACGGCTTCAAACCTGCGGGTTGGTACGCGCCGGCGTACTTCTATGACCGTGTCAGTGTCGAGATGCCGACTGATATCCCTTCACCACTCTCGAATGGCTGGGACAAAGAACTGTTCTATGAACTTGATCCAGACGTCATCCTCTGCGATCCGAATTACCTCCATGGGACGGGCTTCGATAGTTCATGGGACGAGTCCGATACGCAGGAGATCATCGACAACGTGGCACCCTTTTTCGGAAACAACATCTCGCGACGGCGAGAATTCCACACATACAAGCTGTATCCGCTGTACAAGGCGTTTGACCGCCTCGCAGATCTCTTCCAGGAACGCAAGCGCTATGAAGCTTTTAGATCCGTTCACGATGAGATGCAGGAACGGATTCAGGCGAAGTTACCGCCAAAGACTGAACGGCCTGAAGTTGGACTCGTGAACTTCGGGTCGAAACCCAGTGAGGGATCTTTCGCCGCGATGACGACGGAGGGTGAGGGTGTCGAAATGAAGCAATATCGGGACCTCGAGATCCAGAGTACCTTCACCGATGCCCACGCTGACGGGATCCTTGATTACGAGATGATGCTCGAAATCGATCCGGAGATTCTCATCGTTCACGGTGGGGTTCGGCTTACCGATGACGATGGAGAGTACTCCGCGTCGGCATTCCACGAGCAGTTTATTGCTCCGATGGAAGCCGATTCAGTCGGAAGCCAACTCACGGCAGTCCAAGAGGGGAACGTATACCCGGGCGGATACTTCTTACAGGGTCCGATTGCCAACCTCTTCCAGACGGAACTGACTGCACGACTGCTATATCCCGACGAATTCGGTGCATTCGATCCAGAGAACTTCCCCGACGTTCCCCAGGACGAACAGCTGTTCAACCGCCAGCGAGTCGCGGGCATCATCAACGGAGAATTTTGAATATGAGTGACAGTAACGACACAAATTCGACCGAAGCACAGACTCGACGAGACTACCTGAAGTACGGTGGAGCGATTGTAGGGGGTGGATTACTTGCCGGGTGTGCTGGCAACAGCGATCAGGAATCGACCCCAACGGACACGGCTACGCAGACGACAGCACACGAGAGCGAGACAGCCACGACAACGCTAGAGCCGAGTTACACGGCCGAGATATCGCCAGTTGGTACGGTCACGCTCGAAGCACCACCGACGAACGTCTTCACTCACTTCCCCTGGTTCCCTGACATGGCCACCGCACTCGGACAGGGCGAGACCGTCAACTACCTCTGGTGGGACGGAACCGCGGCCGCCCTCGAATACTTCACCGCCGGAATGGACGGGGTCGAAATCGCGTGGGCAGACCAGGCAGGGGAGTACGGCTTCACGAAGGAACAGCTGTACGAACTCGATAGCGATATACACCTCGTGGACCCCGCGTGGGTGACGACAGAGGACAACTGGAACCAGGCCGACGTCAGCGAGATCGCGAACAACGTCGGACCGTGGTTCGGGAACTACTACAGCTGCTATCACGGCGCACCGCCCGAGAAATGGGCCGACGGCTACGAGTACAACACGCTGTGGGAACTGTTCAATGGTGTCGCAAGCCTGTACGGAGAACGGTCGCGGTACGAGGCACTCGCAGCCGTCCACGACCACCTCCTCGGGACTATCGAAGAGCGGCGTCCACCGGAGTCGGAACGCCCGACTGTCGCGTATCTCTCTATTCAAACGGATCTGTCCGCCATCTATGCACTTCACCTGAACGCTCCAGGGTACTGGAACTCCCATACTCGACCACTCGGGGCCGTAGACGCCTTCGGTGATCAGGAGTTTAACGGGCCGTTCAAGCGAATCGATATGGAGGCACTGCTGGAAGTCGACCCAGACGTGATACTCGCACTCTGGACGGTCACGGAAACAGTCGACTTTGAACAGATGGAGCAGAACCTGCGGGACGACCCCGTTGGAAGCGAGTTGACTGCCGTACAGAATGACCAGGTGCACGTCCAGGGAACGCGATGGCAGGGACCACTGATGAACCTCTTCCAGACGGAGATGACAGCCAAGCAGCTGTACCCGGAACAGTTCGGCGCGTGGCCAGGATACGAAAACGGCGACGTGTATCCGGAGTTCAGTTCCGACCAACAGCTGTTCGACCACCAAGAGGTCGCAGACATTGTTCGGGGTGAAATCGATGCATAGTGATTCCGTCGAAATGCCGACGCGCAGAGACGTCGTCAAAGGCGGCGGTGCACTTCTAGGCGGTACAGTACTCGCTGGCTGTACAAGCGATACCTCTGAGCCTCCCCAAACTGAACCGCCCCAAACCACTGGAACGGACAGGACCACCGCAGCCCAATCGCTCTCGGCGACGCTCCGGCCTGTCGGTGAGATCGAACTCGACGCAGTCCCGGAACACATCTTCACGGATTTGACCCATCATGCGGGGATGGCGCTTGCAGTTGGCCGAGCCGATGCCGTCAACGCGACCTGGGGTGGTGACGCAGCCACCCAAATGTGGAACAGTTACCTCGAACGGCTCGACGGCATCTCTGTCGAGTGGAGTGGCCTCCCGAACTCATTCAACCCGGATAAGGAACTGCTCTACGAACTCGATAGCGACATCCATCTCGCAGATCCCGCATACATGACGTGGATGGACTCGCTGGATCGCACCGACGTCACTGAGATCGAAGAGAATGTCGCACCGTGGTTCGGCAACACCTTCAGCAACACACACGGTTCTCCGCCCGAAGAATGGGCTGACCTATACGAGTATTATACGCTGTGGGAGATCTTCGAGCAAGTCGCTAAGCTCTTCCAAGCCGAAGATCGGTACAGAGCGCTTGCTGATATTCACACCTCCGTGCTCGCGTCGATCGAGCAAAACCGTCCACCCGTAGACAACCGACCGACGGCAGTGACTCTCAAAGTGGTCGACGAGTCACTGTGGGTATACCCTCTCAACGCGCCGGGTTTCACCTACGCACACACGCGCCCGCTCGGAGCGACAGATGTGTTCCCGGACTTATCGAGCAGCCGGCAGGTCGGTTACGAGACGCTAGCAGAGCACGACCCTGACGTTATCCTGGTCGCCGAGATGATGGGCCACTCCGGTATCGAGGACATCCGGAGCACGTTCGAAGAGAACCCAGTCGCCCAGCAGCTCAGTGCAGTGACGAACGACCGCGTGTACGCTGGCGGCGTACGTAATCAGGGCCCGGTCATCAACCTCTTTCAGCTGGAGATGACTGCCAAGCAATTGTACCCGGGCCAGTTCGGCGACTGGCCGACCTATACCGGCGGATCATATCCTGAAATTTCAACTGAAGAACGGCTATTCGACCGCCAACGAGTTGCAGATATCATCAACGGAGACTTGTAACCATGAACGACGACGACACCACTCGATACGAGGCACCGACGCGACGCGACTACATCAAGTACGGCGGCGGAATTGTTGGCAGCGGCCTGCTCGCCGGCTGTTCCGGCGGTGACCCCGGCTCAACTACCCCAGGAACAACACCGGCAGATGAGACTGAGTCTGCAACGACATCCAGAACGAGTCCACAGACCGAACAATCCTACTCAGTCACGATGGCTCCAATGGGCGAGGTCAGCTTCGACGCCGTCTCGGAGGATGTGTACACCGGGCTGCCGAACACTACATAATTTGCTATCGCGGTATTTGATTTATTGCGGAGCGAAACCATGAAACGGCCTGCGACGCAAGCGACACGTAATGGACTGCGAT
>CAYNQM010000129.1:0-9481 GCA_964399275.1 uncultured Haladaptatus sp. | reverse complement strand
GCCACGCTCCGTAGCGCTGAAGCGTCCGGTAGACACGGCGGCGGTTCGAATCATCGCTGACGTCGTACACGATTGCGAGGCGCATAGTTATCTGGTGAATGTAAGCGCGTGGTACTCGTCCAACTCACCAACGATAGCTTTCCGAAGGAGGATAACCTGCTGGCGAATCGCCTTTCTCCGACTTACTGAATAGTCGAAGTAGGGGTGTGTAAACTTCTCTTTCATGTAGTCGTCGAACTTAGAGAGATAGGTTTTGAACGCCTCGTCGCGGAGACGATTATCGCGGTTGAAGTCGTCGTGAGTGATAGTCCCGCGATTCACGAGCCGAGTAACGAACGCATCACAGAAGCTCGTTCGGAACTCCTCTTGGAGGTCGAGTGCGAGCGATGGTTTTCCGTGGCGGTCGGCATGCAGAACTCCGAGAAACGGATCCAAATTATACTGCCGGAGTCCGCTCAACACTTCGTTTTTCATCATCACGTAGGTCAATGAGAGCAGTGAGTTGATGTGATCCTCCGGTGGCCGTTTCGTTCGCTTTTCGAACGTCCACCCGTCTGCAAGCGTTTCGTCTAATCGCGAGAAATAGCGTTCTGCGGCCTCACCTTCCGTCCCACGCAGTCCGTCCTTGTTCGCGGCGTTCTCGGCACGAATCCCGAGGTCTTTCAGCAAATCCATCCCGTGAACACCTTTGCGTCCGAGAAGCGTCCGTCCGTTTCGAATCTTCGCGGCGATCATTGAGCGGGCGATTGCAAGTTCCTCCTCGGTGGTGAGTGCATACTGTGCTCGCCGAACTTCGGCGATGGTGTTTCTCTCGGGGACGAAACTCCCCCGATACTTCCCGTGCTGTGTGAAGTAGTTGAGGACGATGCCGTGTTCGTTCGCCCGTGCGACGAACGGTGTGCTGAAATTCACCCCACCGAAGACGTTGATGGTGTCGAGCTTTTCGGTAGGATATGTGGCGAGTTCACCATCATCTCCATCGACATCCCAGACGACGATTCGACCTTCGTCCGTCCGCACTTGCGTTCCCTGTTTCGTGATGTAGACCACTGATTCGTCGAACATCCCCTCGGTGGCTTTCATCGTGGGGTCTCCTGTTCGAACGCAGTACCGATGGCTTTCTCCGGTTCAAGCATGGCGGTTTCTTCTGGCATACAGTACTCGCGGGCCGAGCAGGCCTCGCACTTCTTTCGATTCTCCGTAAGCGGTGGAACTGACTCTACAGACAACGATCGCATTGCATCGATTTGTTCACGAACCGCTTTTCGGTGTTTTTCCGTGATTGGAATGTGCATACGCTGATCCGTTTCGTAAAGGTAGATTGCTCCTTCGCTGACGGGTTCGTCAAGATGTTCCTCTAGTAGTAAGCAGTATCCTGCGAGTTGGAGTTCGTCACTTCGGTAATAGTCACCACTCTCAGCGCGCTTCCGTTCAACTGGAACAACTTGGTCATTACCGAGGTCCAGTACATCGATTTTACCCTTGAGTCCTAGTTTCTCGGATTCGAGATATAGTTCGTTCAACCAGTTGCCGCGAGTAGACTGGTTTTCGTGTTTCGTCTTACCTTCGACACGATAGTAGTTTCGTCCCTGTGTATCGTAGAAGTGTAAGTACCAGTAGCGACGTGGGCAATACCGGTACTGGTTGAGGTCCGAGACGTTAACGAGTTCCTGAGTCATATTTGTCGGTGATGAACCTCGATGGTAAGTGGTCCTGCCCCATCATCGCCAACATCGATTTCATGCGTTGCTGTAGTGAGACGTTGCGGAACGATCGCATCAGTGATGCGGACGATTTTAAAGAATCGATGGAGGAGGTCCGTTGAAACCTCGAAATCTCTTTTTCGACTCATTTGGTTGATTTTTGGTCGAATTTTGTCCTGAAGTGTTTTCTCGATTTTAGCGGTCGATTCATCGTATCTCGTTGGTTCTGTCTCGTAGGCAGGTAGCCGCGCTGTCACGACTGCCAGTGAATCTTCACCACTCGGTTTGACCCCGAGAACCGAGCCGTCTCGAACGTAATCAATCTCGTATCCACGTAGCGTCCTGCCGAGGTCGTACGTCGTCAGCCCGAGTCGGTCACCACGCGGATACTCGATTTGTGCCGAGAGCGAACGGCCTCGAAGACCTCGAAACACTTCGAAACACTTCTTTGTAAACTCAAGGAGCGACTTCGCTTCCTCGTCATAGGGTTTCCCTCCAAGACCATCAATCGCATCCAGTTCGTTGTTCACATCATCAATGAAATTTCGCCAGCGACC
The DNA here is from genome assembly GCA_964399275.1 of uncultured Haladaptatus sp. Taxonomy (GTDB): domain Archaea; phylum Halobacteriota; class Halobacteria; order Halobacteriales; family Haladaptataceae; genus Haladaptatus. Next base: position 7,221 of record CAYNQM010000129.1, on the reverse strand, counting down.
GTACTGGTCGTTGTTAGATGAAAGGTCTTCGAATATCTCGGGATTAAACCAACTATAGCCGTCTTCTCTGACCTCGATTCCATACGCACCCCGTAGCCCCATGAGGTCAGCAAGTGCTTTTGGGGCCATTCGCTCTTCTTGTAAACCATCGTATATTTGCTTGGTGAACGTCGGGAAATCAACATCAATTCCCCACGGCCCTTGTCCAAGGCCATAAACGTGGACTGTGGCCTCTGACGCACGTCCAGCGCGTCCAAATCGCTGGAGAAACGCACTAGGACGTGTTGGATTCTCCATGACGAGCGTTTTTACATCGTAATCAAGACCGACTTCGCCCTTGCTCGTCGTGTTTAGAATATAGAACGTTTCGTCGTCGAGGTCAACCTGTTTGTCGTTCGTGTCGAACCCGTTATCTTTCTCGGTGTGTTTGAAGACGGTTTTGTACTCGTTTGCCAGAAAATCGTGAAAGTCATTGCTATCTTTGGCACTGTTAAATGCAAGAACGATACGCGGTTCATCGTGGTAGTCTGCTGCGTCGATTTCCTCTCGAAGTAACTCTGCAACTGCATCGCGTACTTCAACGATTCGGCGTTCCTCATGGCGAACAACGTCGACACGCTGTCGAAACTGATCACCGTTTTCAACGTATTCTGCTTCGATGTTCTGTACATTGAGTTGCAATTGTGTCCGAACGAACTCGACGAAGTCTTCGTTCGGTGTCGCAGATGCGAGTATAATCTTCGGATTGGCTTGACGTTCCGAAATTATTTTGATTTGCAGGAGGAGTCCGCTTGCCGCAAGTGGATCATAGAAATGGAATTCGTCGTAGACGATGGCGTCAAACTTGTCAAAAAACCTCATTGCATGATCGCCGCTGTACATATCCTGAACCGTAGCTTGCAGGATGTCTGGGTTGATCAGTATAACATCGTAGTCGTTCTCGTAGGTATCCAAGAAGGCGAGTAAATTTTCAGTCCGCCTATGAGCGTGGCCTTCGAGCGTCGCCCCATTCAATACGGCGGCATTGATTTCGGCATCTACGAATCGCTCGTGTTGTTGGCGGAGCAGTGCATTCGTCGGATAGACAAGTAACGTCGGTTGACGAGTCGCAATGAGTTCGTGGAACGTTGCTGTCTTCCCTGCACCTGTAGGAGCGCGAATCACGGAAACAGGGGCATCTCCCTCGTGAACCCACTCGACAACTCGGTTCTGGAATGAACGTGCCTTATCGAAACCGAGATTCCTCAGTCCGTACTTAGCAGGTTCAGTTGCCAAGGATGCACCCTCAACTGTGAACTGATTCATTGGAACACCTCAGGCATAACGTGTTCCCGAACGAACGCAGGGTCCGCCCCGACGAAATGCTGGAGTCGCGGGTCGTTCCCACGCTGGAACGACGAGCTGTGTACCAGTAGTTCGGTAAGCGTGCTTTCGTCAAGGTCGTAGACCTCCGATAGCAGATACTTGTTGAGGACGAGCGTGTCCTGTTCGCATTCTTTAGCTCGAAACTCACCAGTCTGTTTGACACCCATCCGGAAGAATGGGCGTTCAGGCATTGGTTGATCACTCCAGACGGTGAATTCGAACGTTGAACCGGGCGTGAGTCCAATGTAGTTTCGAATCGTCTGGTATGCTGCACCGGAGTCCTCTAGAATCGATGGAACCGATTTGTCGCCGGTGATTTGTTTTGCGAGGTCGGTGTCGTTTGTCGTGAAGTTTCGCTCGGACCGGTAGTCAGTACTACGAAACGTTCGTTCGTCGGCTTCAACCGCGACTGGCCGCATGTCCGAGACGAAGAATGATGTATCTCGTAGGTGCGAGTAATCCGGCGTCGTCGCACGCTCACCGAGTTCGACGTATCGTTTCTCCATTTCGAAGTACCGATAACCGAGTGCGTGCATGAGTGCAGTTGCTGACAACGTCGGCTGTGTGCGAATCGCACGGCCCTCCGAACTGGAGTAGAACAGGGGCGTGTACAGCGTCGCCTCGAACGTCTGTTCAATCATCGCTCAGGTTGAAGCTCTCCCGTGCACCCTCCATTAGTTGACCAAACTCCTCCCGGAGAATATCATCGGCATTATCGCCTTCACGGGAAGCGACCGTATGGAGTTCGTGGAACCAACTTGGAACCTCTTCGGCACCGTTGAACGTTCCATAGACATCCCAATCCTCTCGACGTACTGTTTCGATATACTCGCCGAGGCTCTCTGTGAGTTGGTCGTCTTCTCCGTAATATTCCAGCAGGAATTCACCTGTGGATAGCGAGGTGTCGTGGTCACCAAGAATGACGCCGAGAATAGTATTCCGAATGTTTCGCCCTGTCCGCGTCTCGCGCGCACCGTACTTGCCAGTGTTCAGGATGTTGTGGAGGACGTACAACAACATTGATCCGGTCGCTGCTTCCAGCGTGATGAAGTGAATGAAGCTACTACCGGGCTGAACCTTTACGAAGTCGAATAAAGCCTGAGATTGGTTTCGGTCATCATCCTGCATCGTCCCGGTCTCGTAGACCGCATTCCGGGTCTCTTTGTTCATCAGGTCGTACTCGTTATTCGTGTAAGTGTAGCCCTCAACAACCCGTGATTTGATTGCAAAATCTTGGTCGCCAGTACCAGCCAGCCCATACGTCAGTGTACCAAGGTTCAGAGAGCCATCAAGGCTCTTGGGCTCGTTGTAGGTGTAATCTTCGTGGATGAGCGATCCGTCCTCGTCCAATCGTCGGAGCAGGTCGAGACCAGTGAGCCGCTCCTTGCTGGTAAATTTCTCACCATTTACCTGCGCATGGAGTTTCTCGCCAAACTCCTGTGTTTCTGCTCGGTCATGCTCTGAGTTCCGGAACAGCGTCGGCTCCGTTACGTCGCGTCTCACGACGAGCGTGACGGACGGCTTGCGGGTTCGATAGATGCTGTGCGATTCGACGAGTCCTTTATCGGGATAATCGAGTGTCATTGTTGGTTTGCGAAGTTTTGATCAACTGCGTAGTAATACGAGTTCACGAGCGCGTCCTCCCAATCGGAGAGTTTCTTGAGATCGTCAAGTTCCTCGTTTCGGAGGTATGCTTGGACGCTTTCAACGAACTGTTCAGCCTCCTCAGGATCTGGATAGCCCGCATACTTCTCGCGGTGTGCTGCCGCGTACACTTGTCCTTCGACGTATTCGGTCTGCTGCTCGCCTTCTAAGCCTTGGCTCTTAGCAGTCAGAATCGCGTCGAGCGTTTCACGGAATATTTTCGTCTTCTTGTACTTGCTGTCAAAGCTGGATGTGCCAAGCAGGTCGACACCTCGCTCGGCAACGGTTTTCATGTTCATAAGTGAATTTGCGTGATAGCTCTCGAAATACTCCCGGAGGTCCGAAAGTCGAGTAGCGTTGTCGTGATTGACGACGGCGAAGTTAGCGATGCTGTGGAACGTGTCGCGGTCGAGGTGAAGGAACGAATTCGATAAATTCGCGTCTTGCCCGACCATGCTCATTATTTTGAATAGCTGGAGCGTGCGGCGAAGATGGGAATCAGTTCGCTCGTCCGTTACGAAGTCGGGGAGCGGACCGAATCGCTCGGCCTCATCCAGCCCGAGGAGTTCTTGCGGTCGGGTGGCTTCCTCGTCGGTGAAAACCGTATCCACACTCTTGAAGCGCGTAAACGGTCGTCCCACGACCACCTTCATCCCGGCATCCTGGGCAGTCTGCATAATCTGCCGGATTACTGCCATCCGGTGATTCTCATCCAGCACGTAGACCGGCTGGATGAAGTACTGCGGACCAACAAAGTTCGTGATGACGTTCGTATCGTCTAACTCATCTGCGTCTCCTTGGACGACATTACCTGCTCGCCGACTGCGGACCCGGACGTCACCGAGGAAATCGTCGAAGTAGAAGTAGGCGACTTCGAGCGAACTGTTTGTACTCACATCACTTCGGTCGCATACATCTGCAAGGAGCGCGTACTCCAGATTGCAAACTTCACAGATTGATTTATACTTCGCGTGCGGTGGAACTCGACGCGAATATTCTTGCGTCCGGTAGATAGCACTCAATCCTTTCTGGTACTTCGTATCAGTCTCGGCTCCACAGAGGAAACACATCCCCCCTTTTGCGCCGAGGTCAGGCGTGACCTGCCCCTCGAAGAATCGTTCGACGACTGCACCGATTGCGTCGCTCTCTGGTTCCAAATCATCGTGGAGTTCAGATCGAACTTCTCGGGCGAACGATTCAAGGAAGTTAATGTGCTCCTCATAGTGCTGAACGAGATACGCTACGAAATGGAGCTTAACCTTCTGGACACCCTGTTCGTCTTTGATTCGGTCATAGGCGTCTTGCACGTCGAGGTCATCGAATTCCGAACGACCATCAACGTAGACTGCCTTCGCCAACACCGGAAAGTATTGGTCGAAGTCATCGGGAATATACTCGAATGGTTCGACGCCAGCAGATCCTCGCTCCAATAGGTCGCGGAATGCATTAGCGATGATGTTCTTTTTGTCATCGGTTTCGATCTCGACTTCGGAGAGGATGTCGTAATCGAAGGAGTTCCAATTGAGTTTACACGAGAACGAAAATTCGGAACCGATACGGCTTGGAACTGTGTTCTCGACTGTTTCACGGAGGTCACCTCGCTCGATCGCTTCCCCAAGGTAGAGAATTTCGTTCGGTGAGCTCCCTATTACAACGCCACTCGCTTCACAGTTGGTTTCGCCAGCGATGACTTCCTTTGCTGTTCCCAGAAGCACATCGTTTAATATTGGCTGTTCGAGTTCGGTGAACTCGATACGATGAACGGTTTGGTCGCCGAAGTGCGTAGCAAGTTTATTTTCGACACCTTCGACACCATCCCGAAGGGCGACGGAAGCAGTCTGGTCTCCGATGCGACAATACCGTGCTAAACCGGAGAACTCAGTGTCAGTGCCGCGCGTCTCTCGACTATCTTCGCGGGTTTCAGTCCGTTGGACGAGATAATGGAGATCGTCACGGTAGCCTTTGCCAAGAAATTCTTCGATACCGAAGTCATCACCTGCGCCTTCTTCAGAGTCGAAGTAGTACTCGAACGCTTCACTGGAATTTCCGTCGGCATCGAAACCGTACGCCTCACGCACATACTTGTTCGTATCGTGTAGGGCGAGTGCCGCCGCGAGGACTTTGATGTCTTTCTCGTAGTCTGCCACGTCCTCGTCGGTGCCAACCGCGTTAAACACGAACGTATTCACACCGATAGTTACGGCGTTTAAGATGTGCGCTGCGAGCGAAGAGTTCGCTGACGAATCGACCTTCGCGTCATACGCACCTGCGGCATCGATAACGTTCTCGTAGAGATCTTCCTGTTCGACAAGCCAACTGTGTGCGTTTCGAGTGGCATCGGGGTTCATGGTTTGTTCACCTTAACATCTACATTCCCACAACCCCGAGCAACCGCACTCCCAACACCAGAGTATTCGCCGAACATCGCCAGCGCCACGACCGCATTCTGTACGCTCTCACTCGCGTCCTTCAACACGTATTCACAGTGCCCGGTGAATCCCTGTCGGAAAATCGAACGGGATTCGCCATTATCCGTTCGAACTCGGTTAACGAGGACACTGTGTGTATCGTACGCTCGCGCGTTGGGCTTCTCGATGACGTGTGCGAGTAAATCCTCGTCGTCCAGTGCGAGTTCGTGCTCGTCGGGTGCGGTACGGTTCCACTTCCCGCAGAGCGACCGGAAGACGGCGCGGCGGTGTGGAAACATCGTCGTCACATCGCCTGCCTCCTCGATACAGGTCGGCGTGCGGAACTCCACCTCGATGGTCGGGTTGTCGTGCTCACTCGCCCGTTCGAGTAACTTCTCGTGAGTCGTGTTCTCGCTCTCGAAGCTCTCGACGTGGAGCGTTCCGTTCGTCAACTCCAGCTCGTCGCTCTCCAATACGAGCGCGCTCACAAGCGATTGGAAGATGTCATCATCCTGTGAGTCGATGATACCGAGCGACAGCTCGTAGGTCCGGTCGTTACGAACCGTCTTGTGATAGTCGCGATTGCTGTTTCCGAAGACGCCGAGAAGGTCGCTACTGTGTAGACTCCCAAGTGGAGAGTCATGAACGTGTTCGCTGACGTCCGAATCGACGTCCTGAAGCGCCGCCAACAGCGCGCTGTAGACGGAGTAGCCGTCAGAGATGGGAACTGGAAACGACTCCGTCGGATGCACTGTGAGCGAAATGCGACGGAGACGATGATTGCCAGTTGTCGAAGAGGTAGTGATCTGCGACACGTTCTCCTCTCGAGTGGGGGACATGATAAATCTACCCAGTGATTTACAAGATAACAATATACTGCAAACCAGAACAACGATTGCGATAGGCTGCAACGATACCGTTTTTACGAGGGATACCAACCGTGAGAACGTGCGGACGTATATCTCACCCATTGGCTACGATAGCCGACGTGTCACTCGACCCATTCTGAGTAATGGCCTCGACGAAGGAGACCACATCATTCTCCTTCGTCCAGACGCCGATGAAAATGATCAACGGGCCCGCAGTGCGATTCGTGACGTGACGGATTTCCTCGAAGAAATCGAGCCAGATGTGCAGCTCGATACGGCGGAGATCACATATGATGACCTATCTGGTGCGGCGCTCGAATGTAGTGATATTTTACAGGCTGCCGAGGGTGATCTCATTGTCGCACTCACGGGAGGCGCCCGGGAAATTCTGGTCCCATTCGCACTCGCTGCGTTCGTTCACGCCCCACGAATTCATCAAACATTGACGTTCAGCGACGTTGATGGACGTGTCCGCGAATGGGCGCTTCCGGTGTTGCAAGCGCACGTTCCGCAGAAGGCACAGCGGACATTGGCCGTGATTTCCGAGGCGGATAGTCCGATTTCGATGCCGGCGCTAACCGAGCAAATTGAACAGTCGAAGAGTACGGCGACTCGCCATGTCGATACGTTGGCCGAAAACGATGCCGTCACGACGTTCAGAGACGGGAAAACGAAGTATGCCGAGATAACATTTACAGGTCGACTACTGCTCCGCGCAGGCGTGCAAGAACGATGATGTGGTCGAGTCTTCATCGACCTTTTTAAACTCTCTGTACAGCAGGGGTCCACGAACGTTGAGTGTGAAATGAGGCGTGGAGAAACATTTATTGGCGCTATCGCCGAAGAATCACCCCCTGTCGTAGAAGCTAGAAAACCCAGAACGGGATTGAAACCCGGACACTTGCCGGTCTATCGGGATGTGCCGTCTGGTCGTA
>CAYNQM010000128.1:0-9493 GCA_964399275.1 uncultured Haladaptatus sp. | reverse complement strand
GGTCGTCGAGGAGGTCGTCGCTCGCCACGTCGTCCAACTGCGACACCTGCGGCGTGGTGTAGTACGCCCCGGTCGAATCGGTCGGGTCGGCCTCGTCCACGCGGCGGGCACAACCCGCAATCGAGCGCGCGAGCAGAGACTTGCCACTCCCCGTCGGGGCGCGAACCAGCACCACGTCGTTATCGCTCTCGAAGGCCTCTCGAATGTCTTCGAGGGCATCCTGCTGATTGCCACGGAAGGAGGGCGCGGGAAACTCGTCCAAAATCCGCTCGGGGTTCACTGTATGGCGTAACGGGAGGCGGGGCGTAAAACCTGCGGGTTTCTCGGTGAATGGAACCAAGACTGTTTCACGATGAACTGACGACCGCGACTGCACACGGTGCGTTTCGAAGGATGTGTTCGACGCGATGCCCGAGGAAGGCGCGTCGGGAGAGGACCCGAGTTTTAGTGCCGAGGACGACGAGGTCTGGTTTCTCCAACATCGCTCGCTCGACGACGCTTCGTTCGGGTCTGTCGCCGATGGAAACGCGCTTCGTCACGCCATCCCCAGCTGCCGACCGATTTCGGCCTCCAGTTCGACGATGTCCTCACCGGACTCAGCCGCCTCGGAGAGGTCAGTCTACTCCACCGAAGTCACGGCCACGACGTGGGGTTGAGACCGGCAATCTGTTGTCTCGTTTCGAGCATGCGGAGGAACTCCGGTTTGGTTAGCACGCCGACTGCCGCGGGAAAGGAGACGAGAACGTAGTTCGTCTGTTCTCGAAGAAGCATGTACACGTCGAACGCATTCTTGTCGGGTGAAACGACGACGAAGTCGTCCGACGCGAGTTTTCCGACGTTCGTCGTGCTCGGCGGTCTCGCTCGTTTGTCCCACGATTGGAGGGCGCTCGTCGTGAGGACGCCGACTGGCTGGCCGCTCCTGTCGCACACCGGAAATTCGTCCAGTTCATTGAGGTTTAGTCGTTCGTCGGTGAGAAAATCGTCGACCGGCGTCTGTGAGGGAATGCACTCCTCTTTTTGCCGCACGAACTCCGACACCGGCATATCGGCCAGGAACAACCGGTTCGTCACTAGCTGGAGTTCGGAAACCGCCGAGAAGTAGAAAAAGACGGCGATCAATCCCAGAAGGACGTTGCCGAGGATGATCGCCGCGTAAAAGATGATACCAATGGCGAGAATCTGTCCGACGAAACTCGCTATTCGCGTCGCCGTCCTCACGGAACTGATCCGAGTCAACAACGAACGAAGCAACAACGCACCGTCGAACGGAAAGATGGGTAGCAGGTTGACGAGCCAAACCACGCCGTTGAAAATCGCGAGCATACCGAACGACGCCACGAACTCCGGTGTGGTTCCGGGGAGCAACCAGAGGATGCCGGTGAAAAAACCGGTGAGAAGTACGCTCGTTACCGTACCGGACAGCGCGATGGACGTTTCGTGTTCGAAATACGCGGCGTCGTAATCGAATTGTGAGAAACCGCCGAAAATCCACAATAGGATGTACTGAGCGTCGGCACCGTGTCGTTTCGCAGTCCAAACGCGCGCCAGTTCGTGGACGAACAGGCTCAGCGAAAAACCGAAGAAAACGGCCCCGCCGATGAGCCACGGCGTTACCCCCGTGTCGATAGACGAGTAGACGAGCGTGTGCGGTGAAATCGCCGTGAGAACGTCAATCCACACTCGAACCGAGACGCCGCGTTGAATCCACCATCCCACGACTGGAAGCGCGAGCAGGAGGCTGACGTCGATTCGAACTGGAACCCCCCACACCGTCCCGAAGCGAATCCCCCTCATAGCATAGTACAAACGCTTCGAAGGCGCGTCAATATTGCGCCCGGCAAACGAACCGGTTCGTCGGATGAAAATCGGTTTTCTACTCGCCGGCGATTCCTGCAACGTCCTCGCTCGTCGGATAGTTCGGCAACTGCTCGATGCAGGCGTAACAGAGGAAGTGCTCGCTCCCGTCCTCGAACTCCAGTGTCATCCCTCCCGACGACTGCGGAGTCGTATCCCAGAGGTTGGCGATGCCGCCCGCGATGGGTACCGCCTCACCGCAACCGTCGCACTTCTCAGTGGCCATGCAGGACGTTCGTAGTTCGATGGCAAAGAACGTTCGGCGACGAAGAGCGAGAACGACAATAGCTGAGTTGGGGTTTCGGAAAGAACGCTTTCTCGCGTATCGTTGGGTGCGGCAGGCAGTCCAAATTGGTGAAAATGTATCGCTAGCGACTCCCGACTCCAAACGACCGCAACCGCCCACATGCCTCCCCAACCGACTGCGTTCCTCGCTTCGCTCCGGTACTTGTCCCTCGCACGGGCGAGCCTCCGACGGAGGTTCGCCATCGCGCCATCGAATGTCGTTGGAGAACATCTGAAACGAGTCATTGGGCGTGTGAAACGCGAAATCCGTCCCGCTCAAACCGGAGGTGCAGAAACCGCGGCGATCGACAAGTATCAATTATTCTATTATTTCGGCTGCCAAACCATCGCTAAAATCCCTCTCACGAATCGCACGTCATCCGCGAGAAAGGAGGCCATGAGGGCTATGCGTCTACGACTCGTGCCTCTTGCGAGGATGGAGTACGAAATAACGAACCAGCCAGCCTTCGCGGAACTCGTCGTCGCGCTCGACGCGGACGAGGGAGTACGTGCCGAAGCCGGGTCGCTGGCCAGCCACTCGGGAACCGTGGACATCAAGAAAGAAACGGAAGAGGGGCTACTGGACGCACTGAGTCGCTCCGCGCGTGCCGAAAAACGACCGTTTTTGGCGACGTTCACCGCGAACCAGCCCGGAACGATCACGCTAGCACCGCCGTTTCCGGGCGACATCTTCCACTACGAACTGCAGGACGAAGCACTGTTCACGCCGTCCAGTTCATTTCTCGCCGCGGAATTGGGAATAACGTTCGACACCGCGGTCGGTGACGAATCGACGTTCGTCGAATGTGGCGGCGACTTCTTGCTCGAACTGTCCGGCTCTGGGCTCGTGTTCCTATCGAGCTATGGCATGGTTTCCGTGGTCAGTCTCGATCCCGGCGAGCAGCACGTCGTGGACACGGGCCACGTGGTCGCCTTCGAGGACACGGTCGGCTTCTCGGTCCGTCGTCACGACGGCATACAGTCGGCTTCCAGGGGCGACGGTGGGCAGATTTGCAAGTTCGAAGGGCCGGGCACCATCTGGACACAATCGCGCAGTCCGGCGGCGTTTCTCTCGTGGCTCGTACCGAACCTTCGGGAATACTGACGAACACGGCAATATTAATTGCTGATGTCATCTTTGTCGACGTATGCTCTCCGTTCGCTGGCTTCACGTCCTCGCCATGGCCGTCGCACTCGGCGGGTCGGTGGTGACGTGGTCGCTCCTCCAAACGTCCGAGTCAGCCACGCACGTCGCAGAGCGCTACGAGTGGCTGTTCTGGCCTTCGATGGGCGTTCTCGTCGCAACTGGCGTCGGAAATCTCGGCGCGCTGTCCCCGGCAGTTCCCTCGCCATCCTCACGCTGGGGAATGGTTCTGACCGCGAAACTCGTCATCGTCCTTCTCTTACTCCTGTTTTCTGTCGTCCGAACCGTGCTCGTTCATCAGTCTGCGACGAGCGACGGGTCTCCGCGAACACTGCGCGCGAGTTACGGCGTGACGACAGGTCTCTTGCTCGTTCTGCTCGCATTCGCGGAGGTGCTCGCTCATGGCGCGTAACCTGCTCTCGCTAGCACTCTCGACGTTTCACATTGCGTTTCTCGTGGCGGTTGGCGTCCTGCTCGCCCATCTCACAGGCGGTCTGGGCGACTTCCTCAAGGGATTGAACACCCTGCTCGGACTCGGACTGTTCGCGGTGCTCTGGGCCGTCGTTTGGTGGGCGACGGGGAACGTACTGGCCGTAGTGTCGGTTTCGGACGTCGTCTCGTGGTCGGGAACGAAGGCGGTCATCCTCCGGGGAACGCTCTGGGGCGGCGCGGTCGGTGTCCTCTTTTTCGCTGGATTCGTCGCCGTCGCAGTCCTCTCGTTCCTGTTCAGGCCGACGGGAGCAATCCAACCGTCGAGCGTCCTCCTCATCCTGCTCATCGGCGGCGCTATCGCGTTCGGTGTCGGTGGCATCGTCGGCATCTCGTTCGCCGTTCTCGACGTGGCGCTGATTCGGGTCGCACACCGCGTTGGCGGAAACGCGTAGTCGGACGGGCGCGCTACTCCAGACCGTCCTCAAACGCTCTGGACAGTACCATTGCCGCACAATTTACACATAAGTTATTTTAAGTTAATTAATTGAGATAATTCGGCGCACAAGGATAGTAATCGAGATAGTTCGAGCGGCGACAAGGGGCGGAATTTGCGCCCCACAGGACGCTTATTTACCGGGACGTTGAATGGTGGCATATGCGAGAGGACTTTCTCCTACTCAACCCCGGCCCGGTTCCCCTCGCGCGGGACGTTCGAACCGTGATGAGCGAACCGATGGTCTCACATCGGTCGGCGGAGTTCGAATCGGTGTACGAACGCGCGCAGAACAGCCTCGACTACGTCTTCGAGCGGTCATCGCTCGACGAAACGCCGACCACCAGTGGCGGCACCAGCCTCATCTTCAACGGAACCGCGACGATGGCGATGGAAGCCGCAGTTGCCAACCTCGCGGGTGATGGCGACGAAGTCGTCGCCGTCGTCAACGGTAAGTTCGGTCGCCGGTTCAAGCGAATCGCCGACCGACACGCGAACGTCACCCCCGTTGAGTTCGACTGGGGCCAATCCATCGACCCCGAGACAGTCGCCGAAGCCGTCAGCGACGAGACGAAGGTCGTTACGATGGTTCACAACGAGACGAGCACCGGCCTGCTGAACCCAGTCAGCGAAGTCGGCGACATCGCCAGCGAGCACGACGCCTACTTCGTCGTGGACGGCGTCACCTCCATCGGCGGCGACGAGTTCCTCGTGGACGAATGGAACGTCGACGTCGCGCTCACGGACGCCCAAAAATGTCTCGCGGCCCCGCCGGGAACCAGCGCGATGTACGCCATTCAGCGCGCACAGGACGCGTTCGACGGCGAAAACGCGCCGTTCTACGAGGATTTGGACTGGCACCTCCGGAAAGCCGACTCCCACCAGACGCCGTTTACCAGCGCGGTGCCGCTGTTCCGCGGTCTCGCTGTCGCAGTCGAGAACATCGAAGAGGAGGGAATGCCCGAGCGAATTTCCCGCCATCGCAGGCAATCGCGAGCGTTCCGCTCTGCGTTCACCGCGATGGGACTATCGATGTTCCCCGAGCGAAACGAAGCTTCGGAGTACTCGAACACGCTCACCGCTATTTCGCTCCCCGCTGACGTCCGCGAGAATCCGGACGCCTTCTTCGACGCCGTCAGCGACCGCAACGTTAGCATCAGCGGCGGACAGGCACATCTCGGCGGAGAGATTTTCCGAGTGAGCAACATGGGGAACCTCTCCTCGGAGCAGATTCTCCGCGGTGTGCGCGCCATCGGTGAAGCGTTCCTCGAAGTCGGCGAAGATACCGATTTGGAGGCCGGAATGGCCGCGGCGAGAGAGCAGTTGCGCTGATTCGAAGCCGATTCCGACAGGTGTACTTACCTGTTGTCCCGTCGAAATACCAGCCATGGTCGTCCGCGTGCTTTCGGGCGAGGGAACCGACCGACTCGAAGCTCTCAGCGACGGCGTTTTCGCCATCGTCCTAACGCTGCTCGTTCTCCAGTTCGAGGTGCCGACCGTTCCGCACGGCCAGATAGGTACCCAACTCGCGTCCCGCCTTCTCGAATTTCAGTCGCTGCTGTTCAGCTATCTACTAAGTTTTTTCACCGTCGGCATCTATTGGGTTATCCACCAGAATCTCTTTCAACAGATAGAGCGTCACGACAGAGTCCTCCTCTATCTGAATCTGCTGTTCCTGCTCACAATCTCCTTCCTCCCGTTCCCAACGGAGTTGGTCGGAACGTACTCGACCCGACTCACGTGGGGATTGTACGCGACGAACTTCGCGCTCGTCGGTCTGACGATGACGGCGACGTGGTGGTACGCCGCGCGGCGGGACTTCACGCCGGAAGCGATCAGCAACCGTCACGCTCAACTGATTTCCATTCGGGGTCTCATCACTCCCGCCGTTTTCCTGTTCTCGATAGCGGTGAGTTTGGTCAGTCTCGAACTCGCCTACTGGATGCCGCTCCTCATCGTCCCGCTTCAAGTGTGGTGGGTGCGGGCGTACGGTTCCTTACAGGACGAACGGTGATTCGTGTGGTGCGAATTCGCTATTCGAGCTCCGAAAGCCCCGTCACCGCGAATATCGACTGAACCAATAGAACGAGAACGAGGGCGAACGCTCCGAACATCGTCGGCGCGGAGAGATACCGCGCGGTCTCGTAGGAAAACAGGAGTCGCCCGAATCCCAAGAGGAGAAAGCTGAGGAGGACGAGGGCAAACGCCCCGAGTCCGAGCAGGACGAAGGTGCGCCGTTTCATCGGTTGTTTGTGAGTTTCCCGACGCGTATAGCCGTGTCGCTCGCAGGTTCGAAGACGTAGCTGTGGTCGATGTCGGCGTCGTAAAGGACGGTTCCGGGTGGCATTTGCCAGAGTCGCCACAGGAGATAGCAGTCGCCCACTGCACCCGAGGTGTTGACGAGCAGGACGAAGTACGCCACCAGCGCGATGGGTATCGGCCCGGCCAGCAGTGGCACCGCGACGAGGGTAATCACGACGAGCGGAGCGACGCCGACGAGCATGTTGTCTCGGCGCGCGACGAACTGGTCGAAGGCGGCGGTGTAGAGCGCCGGAATCTTGGGCGCGAAACCGTACGAAACGCGGTAGCCCAACCGTCGGAAGACGAGTCCGTGAATCGCCTCGTGGAGGACGAGCGTCCCGACGAACACGACGATCCCCGCGAGGAAGAAGACCACCATGCCGACGGAGATGCCGACGCCCGAGAGGAGGAACGAGAAATCGCTCCCGATGGTGAAGCTGATTTCATCCGGTCGTCCGTGGAAGTACCACAGCAAGAATCCGAACGCGACTGCCGAGACGACGAACGCAACCGTCGAAAGAATGGCGAGCAGGAGCGACGAGTAGGCGAACGTGGAGGGAGGGCGGTATCCATCGGGGATTTCAGGAACCAGCATTGCTGAATAAAGGTGGCGGATGGTCTTCATCGTTTCGTGCCGGGCTTCGCTCGTAAAATTTGTATTTAGGAGACGAAAATACGCGGCGATGACCGGCGCTGACATCGCTGACCTGCACAGAAAGCTCAATGGAATTTCCGCCCTCCTCGCTCTCCTCGTCGTCTTCGAATTCGTAGAACTGTTCGACGGATGGCTCACCACCGAACTACCGGATGCTCCCTTTTCGTGCTCGTTCTCATCGTCGGGTTGACGATAGTCGCAGGCGTTCTCGTTCTCCCCACTACGTGAGAGCGTATCACACTCTGCAAACGTTGCCGTAACTATCAGTTATAAAATTCTGTAGAAATATGCTTGTTACACATGAGCGACGACCAGCCCCGATTCGACACACGGAGCGTACACGCGGGGCAGGAGCCAGACCCCGCGACAGGGGCGGTTGCTCCGCCTCTCTACCAAACCACGTCCTACGCGTTCGAGGACGCAGACTACGCCGCCGACCTGTACGCATTGCAAGCCGACGGTCACATCTACTCCCGACTGAGCAACCCGACCGTCGAGATGCTGGAAGAGCGCATCGCCTCGCTCGAAGGGGGTGCGGGTGCGGTCGCCACCGCCAGCGGAATGGCCGCGCTGGACGCGCTGACCTTCGTGCTCGCCGAAGCGGGCGACAACGTCGTCGTCTCGACCGACACCTACGGCGGGACGACGGCCTACTTCTCGCACACCGCGTCCCGGCGCGGAATCGGGGCCAAATTCGTGGATACGCTCGATTACGAGGGCTACGCCGAGGCTATCGACGAGGACACCGCGTTCGTCCACGTCGAAACCATCGGGAACCCGTCGCTCGTCACGCCTGACTTCCAGCGCGTCGCGGACGTCGCGCACGACCACGGCGTCCCCCTCGTCGTGGACAACACCTTCGCCACGCCCGCACTCTGTCGGCCACTGGAACACGGTGCCGACGTTGTCTGGGAGTCCACGACGAAATGGCTCCACGGAAGCGGGACGACGGTCGGCGGCGTCCTCGTGGACGGCGGTAACTTCGACTGGGACGGCTATCCGGAACTCGCGGGTGAGAATCCGGCCTACCACGGTATCGACTTCTCGCAGGAGTTTGCGGACGCACCACTGGCCGCCGCAGTCCAGTTTCGATCACTTCGAAGTCTGGGCAACCAGCAATCCCCGTTCGACGCGTGGCAGACCATTCAGGGCGTGGAAACCCTCCCGCTCCGGATGAATCGTCACTGCGAGAACGCCGCTATCGTCGCGGAATACCTCGCCGAACACGAGGACGTATCGTGGGTGGCCTATCCCGGACTCGACTCCCACGAGACGCACGAGAACGCGACTCGATTTTTGCACGGCGGCTACGGCGGCATGATTGCCTTCGGACTCGGCGAATACGAGGCCAGCAAACAGTTCTGTGAAAGGAGCAACCTCGCCTCGTTCCTTGCCAACATCGGCGATGCGAAGACGCTCGTCATCCATCCCGCGAGCACGACGCACGCCCAACTCTCGCCGGAGGAGCAGAAATCTGCTGGCGTCACCCGCGACCTCGTCCGGCTCTCGGTCGGCATCGAAGACCCTGCTGACATCCTCGCCGACCTCGACGCGGCAATCGAGGAGGCGATACGATGACCGTCTCGCTCGGCGCGTTCGAGTTCGAATGCGGAGGCCAAATCCCGGAGTTGGAAGTCGCCTACGAAACCTACGGCGAGTACACGGGAGACAACGCAGTGCTCGTCTGTCACGCGCTTACGGGCAGTCATCAGGTTCGTGGCTCTGCCGACGGGCAGGGCACTGGCTGGTGGAACGAAATGGTCGGTCCGGGCAAGCCCATCGACACCCGAAAACAGTTCGTGGTTTGCGCGAACGTTCCCGGGTCGTGTTACGGGACGACAGGGCCACAGAGCACGAATCCCGAGACGGGCGAGCCATACGGCTCCGACTTCCCGAGCGTCACCGTCGGCGACTGGGTACGCGCCCAGCGTCGTCTGCTCGACCACCTCGGGGTCGATTCCCTTCGGGCCGTGGTCGGCGGAAGCGTCGGCGGAATGAACGCGCTCGAATGGGCGAAGCGATTTCCGAACCGGGTCGAAAAAGTGATTCCCATCGCCACCTCCGCGCGCCTCGACCCGCAACTGCTGGCGCTCTCGGCGGTCTCTCGGCGAGCAATCGTCTCCGACCCGGTGTGGCAGGGCGGCGACTACTACCCCGAACATCCCGACATGGGGCTGGCGCTTGCCCGACAACTCGGGCACGTCACGTACCTCTCGAAGGAGTCGATGAACGAGAAGTTCGGGCGGCAGTTCGCCGACTGCCGGCCTCGGTCGCTCGGTTCCGAGGAGAATCCGGCGGCAGTTCCCAACTTTGCGCCGGACACCGACTC
>CAYNQM010000127.1:3907-9539 GCA_964399275.1 uncultured Haladaptatus sp. | reverse complement strand
AGAGCGTGGCGATGGACCTCGAAGGCGCGGACTACGACCCCGAGCAGTTCCCCGGACTCGTCTACCGCACCCAGAACCCGAAATCCGCCGCACTCATCTTCCGCTCCGGTAAAATCGTCTGTACCGGTGCGAAGAGCACCGCCGACGTTCACGAGAGTCTCGAAATCGTCTTCGACAAACTTCGCGAACTGAACATCGAAGTCAACGAGAATCCCGAAATCGTCGTTCAGAACATCGTTACCAGCGCCGACCTCGGTCGCAATCTCAACCTCAACGCTATCGCTATTGGTCTCGGTCTGGAAAACATCGAGTACGAACCCGAGCAGTTCCCAGGTCTCGTCTACCGTCTCGACGAACCCGAAGTCGTCGCGCTCCTCTTCGGTTCCGGCAAACTCGTCATCACTGGCGGCAAAAAGCCAGAAGACGCCGAAAAAGCAGTCGATAAAATCGTTTCGCGTCTCGAAGAACTCGGTCTGCTGGAATAATCGTCACACCCAAGACGCCACGCTTTCCAACAACGAGTATGGCACTGTTGGGTGAACTGACGCCAATCGTCGGAACGTATCTTCTTCTGGCGACTTTTCTCACGCTGACGGCGCACATCGCCGCGAGAAACTTCCTCGGAAGTGTGCCGCTTACTCGCGCGCTCGCTATCGGGCCACCAATCGCGGTGCTTCCGTTCCTCCTCCAGCGCTACGTCGGACTCCTCGTCGTCGCCATCGCGCTGGCACTCGACCTGAGCCTGTTCCACATCGTCTACCGAATCAAATGGCGCACTGCGGGGTTCGTCACCGCCATTCACGTCCTTGTCAGCTTTCTGGCGAGCCTCATCATCGGCGGAATCGTTTACATCGTCTCGCTCGGCCCGCCCGCCGCGCCGAGTTAAATCCGACAGAAGACGTATTATTCAGGAGAACGTCTCTTTTTCCATGACCCTCCCTCGCCGACTCGAACAAGTCGGTATCGTTGTCGGAAGCATACTGATGCTCTCGCTTCCGATCAGCGTGTTCACGCCGTTAATCGCCGAAAATATCACGTCTTGGCAGACTGCCCTCCTCTGGCTCGTTCCGGGTCTCGTCGTTGGCGTCCTCGTCGCGCTGGACAAATTTCCAGCTTCGTACCATCAAGTGTGGGCGTTTTGTATCGCCAGTTGGCTTGCGACGATCGTCCTGTGGGCGATTTTCGGTGTGGAGAGCGTAACCGCAGACCAATCGACCGCACTCGGAACGTGGTTCGTCGCACTGCTCGTCGGTGCGCTGATCGCGTGGGTGAATCCGACAGTTCAGTGGCGACGAAGCAAAGCGTAGTCAGTAGCTGACGAGGAATGGCCGAATCAGCGCACGTACCGCACGAAATCGAACTCGTCGCGCTCGTCGCGTTCGACTTCGTTCCACTCTTCCTGATTCCACTCCGGAAATCGCGTGTCGCCCTCGTACTCCTTGTGAATCTCGGTGAGAACCATCTCGTCAGCGTACGGAAGGAACTGCTCGTAAATCGTCGCACCGCCGACGACGAAGGCGGCGTCGTCCAGTCTCTCTACCTCCGAAATCGCTTCCTCGACGCCGTGAACCAGCACGACATCCTTCGGAAGGTCGGGATTCGACCGACTGAGGACGACGTTCGTCCGCCCCGGGAGCGGGCCGTCGATTCGGCCCGCGATGCTGTCGTAGGTCGTCCGTCCCATAATCACCGGATGGCCCATCGTGGTTTCCTTGAAGTGGCGCAAATCTTCGGCGTAGTGCCACGGCATGCCGCCGTCGTCGCCGATGACGCCGTTTTCCGCGATTGCGGCGACGAGTACGAGGCGCGTCATTCTGCCACGCTGAATTTGATGCCGGGGTGGGCGTCGTACTCCCGGAGCGCGATGTCATCGTAGGTCAACTCGGCGAGCGAGTCCGCCGAAATGTCGATTTCCGGGCGCGACTTCGGTTCGCGCGAGAGTTGCGTGAGGAGTCCGGGAACGTGGTCGAGACCGTCCTCGGATTCGTCGGGGGCTTCCGATTCGAGCCACTTCCGCACTGCTTCGAACTCGGCTTTCGTCTCCACGTCGTCCAGTCGGGCTTGCAGTTCGCCGAGGTTGTTGCGATACCACTCGCCGCGCTCGCCTTCGCCACAGTAAACGTGAGCGTCAACGATTGTGTGGCCGAATTTGCCGACTTCGAACCCAGTCTGGCGGGCGAGAACGGTTGCAAGCAGGGCGTAGGCCGCGATGTTGAACGGAATCCCGAGCGCCACGTCGCCCGACCGCTGGGTGAGATGGAGATTCAGCGTCTCGCCCTGCACGTTGACGACGAAGGTGTAGTGGCACGGCGGAAGCGTGGAAACTGCCGCGTTCGCGGGATGCCACGCCGAGACGACGAACCGGCGCGAGTTCGGATTCTCGTTCAGGCCATCGACGACGTACTGAATTTGGTCGAAGGTTCCGTCCTCGTTCAGCCAGCGATGACCGTCTTCTGGCCACGACTCGCCCGGCAGTCCCGATTCCGGAACCGGGAACCGTCGCCAAAATCGTCCGTAGGCGGTATCGAGGCGACCCTCTTCGTCAGCCCACTCGTTCCAAATCCCGGTCTTCTCGCGCAAGTTCCGAACGTGCTCCTCACCCGAAATATACCAGAGGAGTTCGTGTAGCATCGAATCCCAGCGAAAGCCGTCCATCTGCTTCGTCGTCAACAGCGGAAATCCCGCTTGCAGGTCGATTTCGTAGTGCTGACTGAACGTCGAAATCGTGTCCACGCCGGTTCGGTTGGGCTTGTACGTCCCCTCCCGAAGCACGTCCTCCACGAGACCCAGATACTGCTCCATAGGCGTGGATTTGCACTGGTCATACTAGCCGATTTCGGAAAAACTCCTACCGAGCCAACACCGCGACGTATCGCGTCAGCGACCGATGTACTCGACGCTCGAACTCGCGCTCGACAGTCCATCCGGCGTCGCGCGCTTCGTCTACCCACGAGCGGTCGCCGACGATGACCGTCCGAGAAGCAACGCGATGCGCTTCCGTAAGTGCGCCAGCCACGAGGTCGTCCAGTTCGAGGTTGGCAATCTTGGACTGTCTGCCGTAGGGTGCATCGAACACGACGCCGTCAATCGAATCGTCGGGGAACGGCAGGTGTGTCGCATCCCCGCGAATCGTCGCCGCGTCGCTATCCGGTGCGTAGTGCGCGAGATTTTCGCCTGCTCCGCGAACCATCTTCGCCTGTGCATCCGTGCCGAGCGGTCGCGCCCCGCAGAGCGCGGCCTCGATGAGTACGCCGCCAGTCCCGCACATCGGGTCGAGAATCGTCGTCCCGTCTCGTGCTCCAGCGACGTTCGCCAGCGCGCGCGCGAGCAGTGGATGCATACTTCCGGGTTGGAAGAAGGGTCTGTCCGTCGGTTTGCGCGTGCCGAAGTCGCGCTTGCTTTCGATTTCGAGCCAGCCGAGAGCGCAGTAATCGCCGGAGAAGACGACTCGCAGTTCGTGGTCTGGGTCGTCCAAATCGACCGAAAATCCTCTTTCGACCAGAATTTGTCCCACCTCGCGCTCCGCCTCTTGCGTGCTGACTTTCGTCTCGCGCACGCTCCGCGCGCGCACGGCGACGGTTCCTGCGCGGTTGATTGGCGCGGCGTCGAGCAGTGTCCGCGCGCTGTCGATGTCGGCGTCGGTTTCACCGACCAGTTCGTTCGCGCGGTGCGTGTACGCCAGCGTTCTGATTCGGTCGGTGATGGCCGTCGCTCGCGCGAGACCGGGCGCGACGAGTTCGATTCCGGTCGCCGCGCTTTCGGCTTCGCAGGCCGCAAATTCGTCGTCTTCGCCGCCGAGTTCGAGTAGATACACGGTTTTTGGGTAGTGTTCGCTGCAATTCGGTTCGCTGTCGTTTGTCGGAAGTCGGTGGTCGGTCTTGGTGGTTGCGAATCGCGCCAGTGACTTGGCTCTCGGTGATTTGGCTCTGTTGCCGTGACTGTATCTTCCCGATTTGGTTGTTCTGCCGTGACTGTACTCTCCCATTCAAAATTTGATTCTCCTACCGTGACTGCAACTTCTGACTCCAAATACCGCAACCGCATGCGGGCGGGCGACCGGAACCGCACGGTCACCCACCCTCGGCGTCCCCTCTCCTCCCCGGTGCTCGGGCAGTTCGCGCGAGTGGCGCGAACTGCCCTCGCCGCGCGTCCTGTGTGGGTGTCGCTGGTGCGATTCGGGACGGTTGTGTCACTGCTCGGCTCGGGGTGGGTGTGTCACAGTTCGGCTCGGGTGCAGTCGTCACTCTCGTCTGCTGTGTCGCGTCGAAAAAACGGAACTTCGATTACTCGTCTTCGCCGAGGAGTCGCTCCACGAGGGTTTCGGGGTCGAATCGCTCAAGGTCGTCGTATCCCTGTCCGGTTCCGAGGAACAGGATTGGCTTCCCCGTCACGCGCGAGATGGAAATCGCGGCACCACCTTTCGAGTCGGCGTCCGCCTTCGTCAGGATGGAACCGTCGATTTTGGCGGCGTCGTTGAACTCCTTGGCGCGCTGAACCGCGTCCTGTCCGGCCACGGCCTCGTCCACGAAGAGGGTCATGTCCGGGTCAACGACGCGGTCGATTTTCGCCAACTGATCCATCAGGCCCTCGCTAGTGTGCAGACGACCCGCCGTGTCGCCGAGCACCACGTCGATGTCGTGGGCGTCCGCGTACTCCACGGCGTCGTAGATGACTGCCGCGGGGTCGCCGCCCTGTTCGTGGGCGATGAGTTTCTTGTCCAGCGAGTCGGCGTGCACCTCGATTTGCTCGTTCGCTCCGGCACGGTAGGTGTCGCCGTTCGCCATCACGGACGAGTACCCCTGCTCTTCGAGATAGCGAGCCATCTTGGCGATGCTCGTCGTCTTCCCGACGCCGTTGACGCCGGTGAAGATGATGACGAGCGGTTTGTCCGCCTCGGCGATTCGCTGGTCGAAGTCGAACTGCCCGACGCTGATGACCGACAGCAGGGAGTCGCGGAGTGCGTCCTCGACGACGTCGCCCGTCTCGGCGCTGAACTTTCGCGTCGCGCCGACGAGGTCGCTCCGGATACCTTTCAGCATCTCTTCCGTGACGCTCATCTCCACGTCGCTTTCGAGAAGCGCCATCTCCAACTCCCAGAGGGGGTCTTCGACGTCCTGCTCCTCGATAACGATTTCACCGCGAGCGAACGACGTGGCCTTCTGCATGAAGCCACTGCCGTTGCTCGTCTCTTCGGGTTCAGTCTCCGGTTCGGGTTCGGTCTCGGATTCAGATTCGAATTCTACTTCCGCTTCTGTTTCCGACGACTCGGATTCCTCCTCGACCGGTTCTTCGACGGGTTCCGTTTCGGCTGCTTCGTCCTCGACTTCGTCTGCGGCCTCTTCGGCCTTCTCCTCGGTCGTCTCCTCGACGTCCTTACGGAACCCGCTTAGCTTATCCTTCAGACTGTCGAACATCGCCGGTTACTCGTCCTCGTCGTCCTGCTGTTGCTGCATCTGCTGCATCTGCTGTTGCATCTGCTGTTGTTGCATCTGCTGGGCCTTCTGCTCCAACTGGTCGCTCTCGTCTTCGACCTCGGCGATTTCTTCCTGCACGTCGCTGATGCGCTCGTCCATCACGTCTTTTCGGCTCTTCAGCGAGTCGATTGCACCGTTCTGGTCGCGCTCTGCGGCGT
>CAYNQM010000127.1:0-3897 GCA_964399275.1 uncultured Haladaptatus sp. | reverse complement strand
ACCGAGTCGGTCTCGAGCGTCTCGATGGCCTCGATGGCCTCGTCGATTTCGGTCTTCTCGTTGCGCAGTTCCTCGACTTCGCCCTCCAGTTCCTCTTTCTCGGCTTCCAACTGCTGGAGTTGCTGAGACAACTGCTGGAGTTCTTGGTTTCCGCCGCCCATCATCGCTCTTCACTCTCCGTTCCGCGAGTAATCGTGCTCATGCCAACACCTCCGAGAGCGAGCGGGAAGAATCTTCCTAACTCGAACTCCCTCGCCCAGCATTTCCGTCCGACGTAGTGGACGGTTCGTACCCCACGAAACCCCTCGATTTCATCGTTCGGGATGCGTTTCCACTTCCGGTGGGTTGGCGCTCGTCCCGAGCCGTGTCGCGCGGAGTGCGTAGACGTGTACAACACCCGACACGAGGAGAACACTCGCTACGAACGCTCCCCAGAACACGTCCGGTAACAGTCCGAAGGGAAATGCACTAAACCAGACCGCGGCCATCAGCGCGACACTGACGCCACCCAGTCCGAGATAGTACTGCGCCCACGGCAACTCCCTTCCCGGGACGATTTCGAGATAAACGTCGAGAACGTCGGCGCTGTCGGTGAGTTCAACGGTTCCACGTGACGTGTCGTACTCGACGACGCCCGTCCGAGCGAGCTTCGGGAGATGGGTCTGCTGAAGCGAGTTGTAGCTCCGCTTTCGTTGTTGAGACGTGATTTAGCTCTTCGCGACGCCGTGTTCCCACGCGGTTATCTGGTCGGCTATCGCTCCGATTGTTACCGGTTCGGAGTGTTGTTTGAGAAAATGAAACACATGTCGCCGCCGTCGATTTTGAAGTAGTTGAAATATTTCATCTTTTGACAGTACATCTCCACTATCCTGTTCTTCGACGTGCGTGTCGCTTTTCGATTTGGCGAGTTGTGGCGCTCTTTGCTTCATTGTGGACAACCTCCGCCCCGAATTGGGGTGATAGTACGGAGGGAACCATTATCATCAATCTACTTATTAATACACCATCTTCCAGTTAAAATATACAATCCAGTGACATTTCCACCGAGTCATTGTCACACCGTGCAACTGTTGCAGAGAGCGTCTCAGTGTGCGAGAAAATTCACTACGTCTGGCGTTTTCGGATGCTAAAACCGAAAACGCAACCACGAACGAAAATCAGTCGATGTAGCCCAGCGCGTCTTCGATACGTCCCAGTTCCGGTCCGGTCGTATCCTGCCCGACGACGTAGCCATTGACGTTCGCAAGGAGTCCCGACCCGACCAGCGGCCCACCGTAGTTGATGGTGCCGATGTCGGCCGGGACGCCGAGCACGTCTTCGACGGCGTCGAGTTCGTCGTCCGTCGATTTCGGATGACAGAGGACGCCCCTGTTCGTCGCCACTGCGGCAGTACCGACGGTTCGGACGCCAGCGACCATACCGCGCTCTACCGGAACGTCGAGACCGTCCGAGACGGCCTGCACTGCCTCGTGCGAGAGGTCGGGATGAACGTACGCGCCGGTGTCGTTCGTGAGGACGACGTTTCCGGCGGCGTTGATTCGCCCCGGTAGTTCCGTAACGGGAACGTCCGTGGCGTCTTCTATCTGCTCGCGCTCGCGGTCGGTGATGCGACTGCTGACGAGCAGGCCGTTCTCGTTGCCTGCGACCAGCGCGCCGACGGTGGACGACCCGCCGAGATTCGTCCGTATCGCCTCGATTTCCAACTCCTTTGCGAGCGATTCGACCAGTTCGTCGTCCAAGTCGGGTCGAATCAGGAGATACTCGTCAGTCGCACGAGCGAAAACGCCGACGTACGACGACCCGTTGAACGCGGTACGAAACACCGCTCTACTCTTCGTACTCCGCCTCGACGACGGCTTCGCCCTCTTCTTCGAAGCGTGCCGCGTGAACGCGGAGTTTTCGCGGCGGGTTCTTCTGACCGCGCGACCAGATGGCTTCGTTGATGGAGGGGTCGAGGCGCACGTCATCCTCGTCAACCTTGAAGTGTTTGGCGAGGTGTCCGCGTACCACTTTCATCGCCTTTCCGGCGCGTTTGTGCTTCGGTTCTGCTTTCACGTCTCGGAGCGGAACCGTTACGACTCGCTCCTCGAAATCACTTGCGCTCATTATTCGTCAGTGTCGCTACGCCGCCAGCTGCGGCGTTTGGGGTTTCGCATCACGTCTCGGTCGGTCTTCATGATGACCCACGCGGGGACGCGGCTGTTCTGTCGTTCCAACTTGGAAAGCCGCTTCTTTTTGGCCTTCGACTTCTTGCCCATAGTGGTTGCCACTTTTCCGCCGTCGCATAAAATCTTGTTCCTTTCAAACCGCGTTACAACCGGAACGCAGAAACCGTCGAATACTCCGGCCCGTCGGCCGTCAACTCGCTCTTCGTCAGTCGAATCTCCTCGACTTCCATCGCGCCGACTTCGGGGTCGAGTTCGCGGACGTTCTCCTGCACGAGTTCCTTCCCGCCAGCGTGTTGCATTCTGGCGATGGTGACGTGCGGGACGAAATCGTTCTCCTCCGGTTCGAATCCGAGGTCGTAGACGCGCGATTCGACGGCGTCGTTGAGCAGGCTCAACTCCTTCCCGCCGACGTCCACTCCGACCCACACCACGCTGATGTAGTCGAGACTCGGGAAGACGCCCAGTCCGCCGACCGTCGCCCGGAAGGGGCCGAAGTCGATGTCGTCGGCGACGTCGGCGGCGAGGGCGTCCTCGATGTCTGAAACGCTATCTTCGTCCACGTCGCCGAGGAATTTCAGCGTGACATGAGCCTGTCGCGGCTTCGTGAACGTCAGGCCCTCTGCGTCCCGGAATCGGTCTTGCACGCCCTCGACGCCCTCCGCGAGGTCGTCCGGCAGGTCGATGCTCACGAACAGTCGCATACGTGAATGGTGGCTTTCTACGGATTTGAACGTTATCGCGGTACGTGAGTAGCACAATTTTTGTGATGTTGCGCTATCCGTGGATTGAGGCTGTGCAACTACGTTTGGTGACGTGACGCGAGCATCATCTGCGGTGGCTGTATCGTCAGTAACGTCCGCTCTTCGTCAGCGACGGCGTCGTCAGTTCCGAGCAATTTCGAACCGCTTCGATACGACCCGCTCCGTCGCAGACGTATGTACCCGGTACGTGACGCTCGGTATCGTCCAGTCGAAGTGTCTCTACGCAGGTCAAAACAGAGAAACGATCCTAAACCGACTAGAAAAAGCATTTAAACCGCCAGAAAGCCAAACACTTCCTAACGATGGTGCTCGACAATCTCGGTAGTTCTCTTCGCGGTTCCCTCGACAAGTTGAGCGGGAAATCCCGCGTCAGCGAGGAGGACATCGAGGAAATCGTCAAAGAGATTCAGCGCTCGCTTCTACAGGCCGACGTAGACGTGAGCCTCGTGATGGAGCTTTCCGATTCCATCAAAACGCGGGCGCTGGAAGAAGAACCGCCGGGCGGAACGACGGCCCGCGACCACGTCCTGAGTATCGTCTACGAGGAACTCGTTGACCTCGTGGGCGAGAGCACGGAGATTCCGCTCGAAAACCAGACGATTCTGCTCGCAGGTCTCCAAGGTTCCGGTAAAACGACCACCTCCGCCAAGATGGCGTGGTGGTTCTCGAAGAAAGGACTGCGACCCGCGGTCATCCAGACCGACACCTTCCGCCCCGGTGCCTACGACCAAGCGAAGGAGATGTGTTCCCGCGCCGAGGTGGATTTCTACGGCGACCCCGACAACGACGACCCCGTGGACATTGCCCGGAAGGGTCTGGAGGAGACCGCCGACGCTGACGTTCACATCGTGGACACTGCCGGTCGGCACGCGCTCGAAGACGACCTCATCGACGAAATCGAGGAAATCGAGGCGGAGGTCAACCCCGACCGAAACCTGCTCGTGCTGGACGCCGCAATCGGACAGGGC
>CAYNQM010000126.1:0-9618 GCA_964399275.1 uncultured Haladaptatus sp. | reverse complement strand
GAAGTCCACGTCCGCGGCGCTGACTCCCGCTTGGTAGTACGCTTCGCTCGCGGCATCGCGCGCGGATTGCGTCGCGGAGAGCGAGGACTTGTCGGCCAGCGGAACCGCGTCGGTTCGGTGGCCGACGCCGGTGACATCGACCGACTCGCCCGAGAAATTCTCGGCGAGTTCGTCCGAGACGACGACGACCGCCGACGCACCGACGGAGAACGGACAGCAGTCCATGAGGTGGAAGGGGTCTGCGACGATGGGACTGTCCAGCACCGCCTCGACGGACGTGTCCCGCCCGAAGTGGGCATGTGGGTTGAACTGGCCGTGCCGGTGATTTTTCACCGCGACCTCGGCGAGCTGTTCCTCGGTCGTCCCGTACTCGTGCATGTGACGCTTGGTGAGCAGTGCGAACACGCCGGGGAACGTGAGTCCGGCGGGTTGCTCGTACTGACGGTGGGCGGCGCTGGCGAAGATTTTCGTCATCTCGCCGGTTCCGAGGCCAGTTTCGGGCGTACAGCGCTCCGCGCCGCCGACCAGAGCGACGTCGTGGACGCCGGATTCGACCGCCTGAACGGCGTGCTTGAACGCGTTGGAGGAGGTCGCGCAGGCGTCCTCGAATCGCTGGCAGGGGATTCCCTGCAAGCCGATATGGGTCGCCAACTTCGGCGCGAGGTGGGTGTCGCTCTCGGCCTGCCCGCCCAGCGCGTTGCCGAAGTAGAAGGCGTCGATTTCAGAAAGCGAGACGCCCGCGTCGTCTATCGAGCCAAACGCGGCGTCCGCGAACAGCTCTTCAAGTGGGGTGTCGTGGGGGCCGAAATCGGTCATTCCAGCACCGACGACGACTGCTCGTGGCATACCGATTCGTTCGGTCAGCAGGGCCAAGAAACTACGGACTCAGGTGTATGGTTTAGTCGCGTCCGCAACTACCTGCAATTCACCGCCTGTTTCATCGAGTCGCGTTGCGATACGAGAAACAGTACGAACTATCTGGCTTTCAGACACTGACTGAAACACCCCTTGCGATCCATAGCCAGTGCCTGCGAACCGATACCCTCGCCACCCCGATTAGTAGCCGAATCATTACTAAATAGCCACTTCCCGTCGTGCGCTAGCATGGCTTCCCCGGGTACAGTACGACTGTTGACCGCCCTCTGGGAGGGGTCGCTCGACCAAATCCGACCGACGCTCGACATCGATACGGGAGAGGTGACGTATCCCGATGCGACCGAGCGGTTGGACGATCGCGACGGCGAGACGTTCGACTTGCTGGAGACGCTGGCCGAACGCGACCTCCTCTACCGCGAATTTCAAGAAAAACAGTACATCTGCCCTCGCTGTGATACGAAGGGGATGCAGTACACCACGGCCTGTCCGGCGTGCGAATCGCCGCAGACGATTCGCACCGATCGGTATCTTCACGAGGAGTGTGGGTTCGAAGGACTGCGCGAGCAGTTCGTCGCCGAGGACGTGGTGGTTTGCCCCGACTGCGAGACGGAATTGGAGTCGCTGAGTCACCTCGAATCGGACGCCGTCCACGTCTGCGAGAATTGCGAAACGGTGTTCGACACGCCCGCCGACCGACTGCGGTGTCGGGAGTGCTACGTCGTCGCACAACCACTGCAGACCATCGAACGAATCCTCTATCGTTACTACATCAGCGACGCGGGTTCCCAATGGGTCGAAGAGCAGTTGACCGCTCGCCAGTTGGTCGTCGAGATTTTAGAAGACCGGAAACTCGAAACGACCATCGACACGACGGTGACGAATCGCGAAGGCGAGAAGATTCCGGTTCACGTCTCCGCGCACGACGCCCTGTTGGACGAGCGCGTCATTGCCGCAGTTCACGAGCGCCCGGAGGAAACCGACGTTACGGAACTCCTCTCGCTGGCGGGCGACGCGAACGCCCGCGCGACGCTCGTCACTACATCCGGCGAAATCGTCGGCACGGATGTCGCGGACGTGGTTGCGGACGAACGACTCTCCGTCCTGCGCCTGACGAAAAACGACACGCTCCGCCGGGAGTACGAAATCGTAGAAGAGTCCGATTCGCAGAACTCCTTCGTCGGGCGCATCGCCAAGATATTCAAACCGCAGAACGGATAGCGGTTTCTCAGACCGCGGTCCGGGAGCGTCTCAGCACGGGGTCGTCCGAACTCGAATCGTCGTTGGTCTCGTTTTCGCCGCCGAGGATGCTATGGTCGAATCGTCACCGGTGAAGTCGTCGCCAATTGAATCGTCACCGCCGGACGTGGTGTTCCCGATTGCGTCGGTGGTGTCGTCCACGCTGTCCGTCACTGTTCCGGTGGTGTTTTCGACGGAATCCGTCGTCTCGTCCGTGGTGTCGGTGACGCCCCCTGTCGTGTCATCGACGGTGTCCGTCACTCCGTCGGTGGTGTTATCGACCGCGTCCGTCGCGCCGTCTGACGTGTCGTCCACGGTGTCGGTAACGTCGTCTGTCGTTTCGTCAACGGTCTCGGTGGTGTCGTCCACCGCGTCAGTCACCTCGTCGGTGGTGTTATCGACGGTGTCTGTGGTGTCGTCCACCGCACCTTCGGTTTCGTTCGTTGTGTCGTCCACGCCGTCTTCGACGCCGTCCGTGGTGTTATCGATCCCGTCCCCGATTTCGTCCGTGCTGTTTTCAACGCTGTCAGTCGTGTTCTCACTGCCGTCGGTGGTGTTCTCCACGTCGTCGCCGTCTGGAACCGCGTCGCTCGACGGTTGGTCGGTGACGACCGTGCCGTTGTCGCTGGAGTCGTTCGTCCCGTCGCCCGCCAACTGGGAGTACAATCGTTCCCCGATGCGGCCCGGAACGCGGAACGTTATCGAATCCGCCGTCGCTCGCTCGAACAGCAGGTTCGGCCCGCGGAGCGTGGTGTCTTTCAGCGTCGCGTCGCGGAACTGGAGTTGAACGCCCTGCCCTCCCGCCGAGACGTTCGTCTCGATACACACCGCTTCGGCCCGAAGCTGTGAGATTCGAATCAAGAGACCGCCGTCGCTCGACTGCCCGTCGCCGATGTACCCTGCCATGGCCTCGGTGGCTTGCAGGTTACGTGCGTTCTGCGCGAAGGCGGGGAACGAGACGTTTCGGAACGTCACTCCCTGAAAACACTGTTGCACGTCCGGCGTGGATTGGTTCGCCGTTACGGGTGCCTCGTCGGTATGAGACACCGCTGTCGCGGGGGGAAGCGATGCGAGCATCAGACAGAGGGTGACTGCTGTCACCGATTTTTCATCACCATCACTTCGATTATGACTATCGCTAGCATACGACTACAGGGGGATATTCATTCCCGCGTCCATTCCCGGTTATTTATATCCGGGGGCGCGTTCATTTCGTGTCCCTGTCAGTTGCTCTGTCCGAACAGCGTCGAGAAGAGGTGTTGTTCGGCCTTTCTGAGATGTTCGTCCACGGTGCTCGGTGCGCACCCCAACTGCTCCGCGATGTCCGCGTGAGTGGCCTGTCGCGGAATCTGATAATACCCCAGTTGGACTGCGGTTTCGAGCACCTCGTGCTGGCGTTCGGTCAGTCGTGCGAGGAGGTGGCCGGACTCGGGAGCGTAGTCGCCAGCCTGCTCGACCCGGAGGTCGATTCTGCGCGGTAGTTCGCGGAACGCCTGCTGGATCATCTCCTGCTTGCCGACGACGGTAGCCAAGATGTCGCCGGCGTCGGTGTAGGTGAGTGGCGTGTCGATGATAAGCGCGTACTTCTCGACGACGTACATCAGCGTCCCCGCCGGTTCGCCAGCCTCGACGTAGATGTAGATGTGAAACTGCTCGTCCTGTACGTCGAGAATGTCGTAGGCGAGCACCAACTCGTGTGCGTCCAGTTCCTCGGCGAGCGCGTCGGCATCCCCCTGAAGCCGATAGAAGAGCACGCCGCCTCCACTGAACAGGGAGTTGACGTGCAACAGTTCGTCTCGTTGTACGTCCGGGTGCGAAGCGATGAGATTCCCAACTGGATGAATGCCACCGCCGTCGAGCAGCAGTTTCAGCGTGAGATATCTCATCGCCATCCCATCGTCCGTATGACATGCATTTCTATATTTTCATCACGCATCGGTATGCGAGCGTCCGTTCTTTCGAATCATTGGTCGTGTTCAAAAACGAATGTCGAAGACCGTCGCCGACGGTGTTACGCGGTCGCTTCGGGCGCGTCGGCTTCTCCGGGGCGTTCCCACGCGACACAGAGTGCGCCACCGATCGTTCCGAACATCATTCCGACGCCGAATCCGCCGAGCGCCCCGAAAATCGAGGCTATCGACAGCAGGATGCCTGCGGCACCGAAGAACTCGGCGAACTCCGGTTTCAGGAGCGCGAAGATGCCGCTGAGGACGACGAAGATGGCGAACACCAATCCGGCGAACATGAACGCACTCGGAACGAGCGCGAATCGCATGGCAAGTTCGGCGGGAATAATGCCGATAACGAGTCCGGCGAGGATGACGAGGACGCCACCCCAGAACGGTCGGTCGTGTCGCCACGACCGGAACTGGGAGCGATACGTTGCGAACTGCGTGCCGTATGATGTGGACATTGTTGGGTACCTCCGGGTGAGTTTACGAACTGGCCGCGCACTGGCTGGTCGGGAACTGGGTGTCTTCTTCGGGGTTCACTTTCGTCTTCACGTGCGTTCCGGACAGCGTGATGCTACGGAGGAACTGACTCTGGGCCTTTATCTTCCCGTCGTTGATGACGATGGTGGGTGCCGACAGCGACATGGCGCTCTGCATGCTCTCCGGGTCGGACGTAGTCTTTTGATTCGTCATCTTCAGGTCGCCCATCAGGTAGGTGAACTTCTGGGTCATGCCGCTGAACTTCACCGGTTTGTCGGCGACGATGAGTAACCGGACTGTGTCACCACCTCCCGGCATCTCTTTGGGAATCGTGACGTCCTTGTACATTTTAAGTTCGTGTATGGTTCCTTTATCTATTTTCGCCACCGCTGAGGGGTAGGCGGCACATTCGCTGTTGTTCTCTAGCGACGCGTACTGCTGGAAGCCCTGCCCCTCGAGCTTGTCGAAAGTCACGGTAAAGCCACCAACGCCCGCCGTCGGTACCGCCATGGCGGCACCACCTGCCATAATTGCGCCGACGACGCCCGTCTGAATCACCAGTGCCGCAACGATTGTCACCGCAAACTTCCTGGTATTGATTACCATACACAAACTAACCCGTATTTATAATATTAAGGATTGTCACGGTTAACTCCGGCAGTATACAAGGGGGAGGGTTTTAAATCAAAAATATTACTGTGAATCCTCAATGAAATTCTAAATTCCATTACTATATATCTATTTCTAACAGTTCTGAATGAGATGAGTATCGTGTCTACGCCAGTAACGTGGTTTTTCGATTTCTATTCTTCATCCATACATATCAAATTGAAATCCATTCGGCGAAAAAACGCCAGTTCGTCCGGTATCGAGCGCCGCAACCGCTGGCGCAGGGTTCGTGTGAGAGGTGTCGACGTGCATCGACGGATTGGTGTTCGCTCGGCCCCTATTCATGCTGTCGCGTCCACGGACTGCATCCGAGACGAATTTGGATGCCCGACGGCGAATCGTTCGCCGTCGATCGAAACGCGTTCGGAAAACATGTTCAATCGACTCAATCCGTTCGGTCGAAGCAAGAAAGGCGAACGAGCGGATTTCGACCGCGACCATCGCATCGAAATCCGCTGTCCGGAGACGCTGGAACTGCTCGCGACCGAACACACAGACCCCGACGACTGGGATTCGGCTGTCGAAGATGGCGAGGGTATCGCAACGTACGACTGTCCGCACTGTGGCGACGAACATCGCTACCTCTGGGGACCGCCGGTTCCGCTCAACCTCGATGCGGACGAACCCGAATCGTCGCTGTTCGGCGACGAATGAGTTGCCACTTGCCGCAGAGGGCTTATAGCCGTTCGCTCCCGAGATATCGTATGAACGTAGGGGGAGAATGATGCGACGAGCAATGCCCGGACGTGGTCGGATATTCCGACTCATCGTGCTATTGATGATATTCTCGTTGGGCCGACGGCTCATCGGAGGGAACGGACTCGGAACCTCCGTTGGCGGCGTCACCATCGACGGAACGATACTGATGGGAATCATGGTCGCCCTGCTCGTCGTCGGTGGCGTGCTCGCGTACCGTGCCGGTCTGCTGACGCGCGAGTCGTCGTCCGAGACGACCGTCGAACCGCCCGAAGAGGGCTACGTCTGTCGATACTGCGGGACGAACCTGAAGCGGTTCCGAAACCGGTGTCCCTACTGCGAGACGCGCAATCCGGTGACGAACCCGGACGAGTAGTTCGCCGCCGCATCGAATCGTTAATACTCTTGCTGTGCTATCCCATGCCATGGGGTACGAAACCCTCTTTCGAGTAGTCGTCGCCGGCGTGCTCACCGTCGCGCCGACGCTTCTCTTCCTCGGTCTCTGGCGAGGGCTGATGGCGCTCCGCGACGACGACCTCGTCAATCGGACGATGAACGGGGAGTTCGGTTCGGTGCCCAACTCGCTGATTCATCCGAAGTTCTTCGGTCTCTCGAACCGTCGCCGCGAATTCGTCGTCGAAAATCGTGTACTGCAGTCGGCTCAGTGTCGCGCTTGTGGAGCGGTCAATCCCGAATACGCGGACTACTGCGGGAACTGTCTGGAGAAACTCGACTGATTCGGTCAGTTCTCGTCTCACTCGATTCGTCGCTCCCGGTCTCGACCGTCGATAATTCGGAACCCGCCGGTCTCCTCGCGCGTGGCGACTTCCCGCTGTGGGAACGGGATTTTGACGCCATTACGGTCGTAGGCCGTCTTCACTGCCGCGATGACTGCGGTCGTCGCGCGCCATTTCCGCCGACTGCTCGGCCGGTCTATCCAGAACCGCAGTTCGAGGCGGATGGCAGAATCGCCGAATCCAGTCAGGACGGCCTTCGGTTGGGGAACTTCGAGAACGTCTTTCTGGTCGGCCATCGCCCGTTCTGCGATGCGAATCGCCCGATAGGGGTCTGTCGAGTAGTCGATGCCGACCGCAACTTCGAGTCGAAGTCGCCCCTTTCGTCCGTAGTTGGTGACGGTGCTCGATCCCACCACGTCGTTCGGGATGATGACGTACTCCCCGGAGAACGTCTCGATTCGCGTCGAGAACAGCGTGATGTCGGTGACGATTCCCTCGTTCGCCTCGGTTTCGTCCGTCGGCACGCGTATCCAGTCGCCGATTTCGAAGGGACGCGAGAACATAAGCGTGAATCCCGCAATCAGTGCGCTCAGGGTTTCGCTCGCCGCGAGACCGATGATGATGCCGAGGAAGCCAGCACCGATGAGGAATGCGCGAACGTCCACTTGCCAGACTCCCAGGAGTAGCAGTCCGGCGAGGAGGTAGACGCCGACCTCCGCGATTCGGGCGAGAACTTCGCTCTGATGGCTCGTAACCTGCCCACTGCTCGTGGTGAATCGGTCGATGACTCGGACGAGCATCCCCGATCCGATGTACGCCGCCGCGAGGACGCCGAATGTGATGGCGACGCGAAGTCCCGCCGACGTGAGTCGGGAGAAGATATCGACTGGCGGCGCGGGATACGTCGCGTCCGTCCACAGCGCGAGCGTGTACTGCCCGACGAGAACCGCCGCGAGGATTCCCGTGACGAGCAAGGCAACGTCCACGGCGCGCGGTTCGAACCGCCGTTTCAGTCTCGGTGCGGCCTTCCAGAGCGCCCACGTGAGGAAGACGAGCACGACGAGTAACAACGTCGAGAGCAGTGCTCGCGCGTCGGGAACCGGGAGTTGCTGAACGAGCGTAAACCGTAGCGAACGTAGCATGGGAATCGACTCCACCGGTGGCGTGGCGCTCGTACTGGTGAGTCGTGATGACGCCATCCACCCCTAGTCCGTAGTCGACGGCACTCATCTTGAGCGTGTTGGGCACGAAACCGCCCCTGACGTATCAGTCGTCTCGGAGTTGGACGCTCCAATCCTCGGCCTCGCGGAGGTACGCCGGAATCCGGTCTTCGTCCACTCGCTCGTGGAGGTAAATTGTCTCGTCATCGACCGCACCCCGTCCGAGGTCGGTGAACAGTCGGGAAAGCCCGTCGCGCCAGCTCTCGTCCACCAGTTGCCGCCAGCACGCTTCGAACGCGTCTTCCCCGGTCTCCGTCGGGCCGCCACTCTTTCGGGCGATTTCCAGACAGCAGTCGTCGCAACTGCGAACCGACACCGGTTCGCGCAGGGCGTGAACGCGTCCGTCGGAGGTGACGACCGGCGCTCGGGGTTGCATCGCGCCGTGTCGCTCGCAGTTGGCGTCTTCGGGGTCGGTACCGACGTAGATGGGGCGTCTCGGTTGCATGGTCGCGAAGTCGAACGACAGACGGCCGACAAATGCATCAAACTATCGGCGATCAGTAGGGCATCATGGTCGAGCAGAATCATTGATACATAACTGCACAGCAAATAGTTATTTCACTCCGGTGCTGAAACAACTGTGTGCATGAGTACCACTGACCTCAAACAGGCGGTGCTCGACTCGAACCCGGACGATTGGGACACGGACGACGTGCCGGACTCGTTCGCGTATCCGAACCGTAGCATCACGGTGGAGCGAATCGGCGAGTGGTCGTCGGCACCAGCACCGTGGACGGATTGGTCTTCGGGCGACACCCTCCAGCAGGCGAAATACCGCCTGTTCCACGACGGCGAACCGTTCGACCAGATAGACCTCTTCGCGCTCGGCGACGGAACCCTCGTTCCGCTCCCCGACTACACCCCGCCGGACGGGTCGTCGAACGTCACCCCCGACGAGTTCGTCCTGTCGCTGAACCGGTACGAGGAAGCCCTCGGTGAAATCGCCTCGACCGGCGACTTCGACACGACCCGGCAGGAAATCGGGCTGGTAATTCGCGATGAACAATTTCGGCCGTGAGACGTAACCTCGTGGGAAGACGCGGATAACAACTGGTTTTTCCGATGGAAGCAGGACGAGTGTGTGGTGCACGCCTGCGCTGATGAGGAACGGATTTTGCTGACGACAGCGCTACCGCAGACGATTCTAGGCGCAAGCCACGCCTCCACGTGATGAGCGATTTCTGCAGCGTTGTGCTGTTCACAACTGCTAGGTGCAAGCTTAGCAGTTGCTTCCCGCTCGATTCCACAAAAACAGTCCTCTCCACTCGATTCCATAAAAATCACGTTCCCATCGCTCCTCTACTCTCCAGTCTGGTCGCGGAGTTCGGTGCGGCGGATTTTCCCCGTCACCGTCTTCGGCAGTTCGTCCACGAACTCGACTTCGCGGGGGTACTCGTGGGCCGAGAGTTCCTCTTTGACGTGGGTTTTGATGTCCTCGGCGAGGTCGGAATTAGGTTCTGCGCCCTCGCTCGGAACGACGTAGGCTTTCACGATGTTGCCGCGCTCGGCGTGGGATTTCGGCACCACGGCGGACTCTGCGACGGCGGGGTGCTCGCCGAGCGAACTCTCCACTTCGAAGGGGCCGATTCGGTATCCTGCGCTGATGATGACGTCGTCCGCACGCCCCTCGAACCAGAAGTAGCCGTCCTCGTCCAGCTGCCCCAAATCGCCCGAGAGATACCAGTCGTTTACAAAACAATCCGCTGTCTTCTCCGGTTTTTGCCAGTACTCCGCGAAGAAACAGGGGTAGTC
>CAYNQM010000125.1:0-9694 GCA_964399275.1 uncultured Haladaptatus sp. | reverse complement strand
AGAGCATGGCGCTCCTGCGCGAGTCGCGCCCCGAGAAGGTCATCGTCTCTCGCTTCTCGAAGCGCCCTAACACCGACGCCGCGAAGATGAAGGGACTCGGCGGAACCATCAAGAAAGAGCGCTCGAAGGCGATGTCCGAACTGAAGATGGATGTCGTCGGCGACGCCTACGACGCGATGGTCGGCACCGAAAAGCGCGTAATGGTCGTGGAGGAGGGAACCGGCGACTCGGTCAAATGCCGGGACGAGGCGTACCGGCAGATCATCGTCCAGAACGCCTCCGAGCACGGCATCGAACCCGGCGACTTCCTCGACGTGGAAATCACGAGCCATCAGACGGTGTACGCCTTCGGAACCCCGGCGTAACCGGACAGAAAGCATTTGTTTTCTCGACTATCAGTTCGGGGCGATGCCCTCCACGAATCGACGCCTGTTTCTGGGCGCCGTCGGAGCGACGTTGACCGGAATCGCTGGCTGTCTCGGCGACACGTCGCCCGGCGCAAACGACGAAGCGCCGTCCGACACGACGACCGAATCGCGGACTTCGACGACGACTGACCAACCGACCACGGCCGAATCCACGGACTCGTTTTCGCTTCTCGACTCTTCGGTACAGACTGTCGGCGGTGTGCAAGTCGCCGTGGCGAACGTGGCCGCCGAGAAAGCGATTTCTTATCAGTCGATAATGGGATCCGGCGGCGTGCTCGCGCCGGAAAATCGACAGTTCGTCGTCGCGGAAGTGCAGAGCGGACGGACTCCCGATGCGTCGTCCGACCCGGAGTACGATGCTTTCGAACTCATTGCCGACGGGGAAACCTACTCCGCCATCGAAATCGAAGACCGGACGACCGGTGCGTACACCACCTCGCTCGCGGAACGCGGCGAAATCCGATATGACAATCCGTACGCGAGCCGTAATACAGTCGGC
Organism: uncultured Haladaptatus sp.; assembly: GCA_964399275.1. Classification (GTDB taxonomy): domain Archaea; phylum Halobacteriota; class Halobacteria; order Halobacteriales; family Haladaptataceae; genus Haladaptatus. The sequence goes on along the minus strand of CAYNQM010000125.1, from coordinate 8,767 downwards.
TGGATTGCCTTCGAACTGCCGTCGCCGCTCGACGTGAACGACGCCGTGATTCGGTGTCGGTACGGCGGCGAAACGGTCGAATGGTCGCTCTCCGACGAGCGAGTCTCCGCGCTCGCTCGCCCCGCTCCGACGTTCGAACTGCGGTCGTTCGAGGCGACGGTTCGGACGGCGTCCGTCGAACTGTCGCTGGTCGCCGAAAACGTCTCCGAGGCTGACGGTCGATTTCTCGCGGCGGTCTACTGGCCGACCAGCGGTATCGCGGACGACGACGAATCGACCATCGTCGCTCGGTCAGTCGCCGCTGGCGACCGCGTCGAGTGGACGAAGTCGTTCGGCGTGGAGTACAGCGGCGGCGAGGATGGCATCGTAACCGCGAGCGTCGAAGGCTCCGTTTCCGACGAACGAACGGTCGATACTGGTAGCTGACCCAATCGGTGCGAAAAATAGCGAGCTGTTTTGGAGGGCCGAACGATTACTCGACGATAATCGCACCTTTCATTCCGGCCGTTTCGTGCGGCACGCAGTAGTATTCGTACTTGCCGGGAACCTCGAAGGTGTGGCTGAATTCGTAGCCTGCGTCGTACGTTTTCCCATTGCCGCCGGGCGACCCCTCCCAGTTCGCGCCCTCGGGTTGGCTTTCGACGGCGACGTTGTGGGTGTCGGATTCCCAGACGAACGTTACCTCGGTTCCCGCGGCTATCTTCAGAGGGCGTTCCGTGCCGGGTGCGAACGTGAGGTTGCCGCCCGGTCCGACTTCGACCGAACAGTCTTCGGTCGCGGGCGGTTTTTCGTCGGTCGTTTCCGTGGTCTCGGTCGTCTCTGTTTCCGGTGCGACGGTTACCGACCCGACCATTCCGGCGGCTCTGTGCGGTTGGCAGACGTACTCGTACTCGCCGAGCGTCTCGAAGGTATGCGTGTATCGGTAGCCTTTGTCGTAAATTTTCGTTTCGGTGCCGGGCGTTCCCTCCCAGTTCGCGCCGTCGGGTTGGTCTTGGACGACGATATTGTGGGCGTCCGACTCCCACTCCCACGCGACCGTCTGGCCGGGGTGAACGGTGATGTCGTCGGAAACGAACGCCAACTCGCCGCCGGGGCCGACTTGGATCGTTCTGTCCGCGTTCGCCTCGTCGTCCGTCTTCGTTTCGTCCGACTTCGGCCCGTCGCTGGCCCCGAGGTGTCCACCTGCGAGACAGCCAGCGAGGGACGTTCCAGCGAGCAGTGCACCGGTTGCCGTCAGCATCGTCCGCCTGTTGTGTTGGGTGGTCATGGGAACTTGCATTCTTCGCTACAACAATCAGGTAAAAAATACCGGTTTCCGATTCCCACGATTTGAAAACGAAGGTTTCGGAATCAGCCGTCTCCTTCTCCGTCGCGAACCGTGGTTTCGGCCAATCTGTCCGCCTCGTCGTCCGTCTTCCACTCGCCGAGTTCTTTCGGGTCGATGTGGACGAACACGTCGTCCACTTCGGGGAGGTCTCGAATCGACTCGATAACCGCGGTTTCGATGTCGTGGGCTTCGATGAGCGTCCGGTCGCCCTCGACTTCGATGTGGATGCTCACGTCGATTTCCGGGCCGACGTAGTGGGCGACGACGTCGTGGACGCCCTCCACCTCGGGATGAGCGAGTGCTCGCCGGACGATGTCCGCCCGGAAGTCCTCCGGCGGCGCGCGCCCGACGAGGTAGTCCACGTTGTCCCGAACGATTTCCCACCCGGTGTAGAGAATGCCGAGCGAGACGACGCCCGCGGCGAGCGGGTCGAGTTCCGGGACGCCGATGCGACCGCCGAGAACGCCGACGAGCGCGGCCCCCGCGGTGAGGATGTCGTTGCGGTTGTCCAGTGCGATTGCTTTCACGGCGGGCGAACTGGTGTCGTCGCCGATTCGCAGACAGTACCGGTAGAGACCGTACTTGGTGACGCCTGTACCGACGAGGACGCCGACCGCCAGCAGGCTCGTGGTCGCCGACACGTCGCCAGTGAGGAGCGACGAGATTGCGCGCCACAGAATTACTCCCCCCGCTGTGAACACCCCGAGCGCGACGAACAGCGAGACGAACGGCTCGATTCGCTCGTGGCCGTGCGGGTGATCGAAGTCCGGCGGTTGCGTCGTCAGATACAAACCGGCGATCACGACGACGCTGTACACTGCGTCCGCGAGGCTGTTGACCGCCTCGGAACCCACCGCGAGGCTTCCGGTCTGCCACCAGACCAGACCCTTGGCGACCGCCAACAAGAGATTCGCCGTGAGAACGACGATTCCCGCGACGCGGACGGCGGACGACCGGTTCATCGAAGAAGTTGTTCGCACTCCAAAGAAAAGGGCGTATCGCCCGGGTCAGCAACATCCCGGATAGCACGCGCCGCCCGTTCAACACGTGCTTGAACGGCGATGAACGACGAGCACACGGTCGGCGTCGATACAGCAGTCGTCGGTGGTATCGTCACAACAGTCGATTCTGGCGTCGGTACAGCAGTCTGACGCGCGTTCGGGAACGCAACAGTCGTGAGACATTGCACTCCACTGTAGATACCCCACGAGAATAAACGAGTCAGTTTCCAGATGTGAAGGTGGTTTCGCCACGGAAACTACCCGCGCACGCTTACCTCCGTAGCGTTCCAAGGGCACCACGATGAGCGACGACTGGCAACAGACGTGGCACGCCGTCCGGAGCGTCCTCGGTTCGAAGTGGGCTTTTCACGTCGTTCGCGCGCTCTCGGAGCAAGCACAGGGGTTCAACGACCTCCAGCGCGTGTTGGACGGCGTCAGCGCGAAAACGCTCTCGGAACGACTTCGGGAGCTTCGGTGTCTCGGATTCGTCGAAAAAGAGATTCACGCTACGTCGCCACCGACGACGACGTACCGACTCACCGACCACGGAAACGAACTGGCGACCGTCATGTACGACGTGGAGTCGCTAGTTGAAGTGGTCGAATGCCCGGATGGGGACTGTCCGGTTCCTGTGGACGCTGCACCGGACTGTCCGTGCCCGAGCGAAGTCGAGGGGACGGTAGAATCGACCTGCGACTGTTAAACCCTCCGCGTTAGAAGCGCACTGCTTCGTCTTCGGCGACGGTCGCCCCCTCTTGTTCCGCGAAGGCGGCGTGAACTCGTTCGTAGGTGTCCTCCAGTCCTTCTACGATGACCTTCGTATCCGAGATGACGGGCATGAAGTTCGTGTCACCCTCCCAGCGCGGGACGACGTGGGTGTGGAGGTGGTCGATGGAGCCACCGCTTCCCTCGCCGATGTTCAGTCCGGCGTTGAAGCCGTCCGGGGAGAGCGCGGTCTCCAGCGCGTCGAAGGTTCGCTGTTTGAGATGTGCATGTCCTAACAAGGCTTCGTCGGTCAGTTCGCGGTAATCCGCGGTGTGCTGGTTTGGGATGACCATGACGTGCCCCGGATTGTAGGGATAGTTGTTCAGCATCACGACGGCGTGGTCGTTTCGCGCGACGACGAGAAACTCGCGGTCGGCACCGCGATTCGGAAGTTCGCAGAAGACGCAGTCTTCTATTTCCACGTCGCTGTCCTCGCGTTCGACCCACTCGATTCGCCACGGCGCGAACACCTCTTGCATGAATGTAGTGGTGTCGTGTAGCGTTTTATCTTTTCAGTCTCCTCTCCCCTTTTTGAGTTTGACTGAGCGATTTTCTACTCTGGTCGTTCGTTAGTTTCGGTTGTTCTCGATGATTTCGTGGCTCAACCGTCACGTCACCACCTCTGAGTCGTTCGTTACTCTCGGTTGTTCCGGAGAGTTGCTGGCTATTGCCGACTCCACATCCCGCCACCGCACCGCAACCGTACCTCGTCCTCCCCAGCCTCCGCTCCTCCGTCGCTCGACCCTCGCACGAGTCGCTCACTTCGTTCACTCCCGCGCGCCGGAGTGGTTCGTGGCAATTCGCGCTTCTCGGAGACGGTTCAAAGCTTGACCACGAGACCCTCGCCGTCCCGTTCGTAAGTCGTTTCGAACGGTTCGGAGCGTCTCCGCATTGTCTCCCGGAGCCACTCCGCCTCGCCCTCGTTGGTCTTCCGAACCCCGTCGTCGATGTGGAACGGCGTGAGTCGTATCTTCTCGAATTTCCCGCCGTCGAGCGTCACCTCGAAGAGATAGCTCTTGTCGTTGCCCAAATCATCCTTAATTCCGAAGTCGTCCACGAGATCGCCGGTATCGTGGAGAATGATGCCGTCGCCGTACTGCTCGACCGATTGGACGACGTGCGCGCTGTGGCCGTGAACGAGGTCTACGCCTTGGTCTACCAGCCAGTGGCCGAACGAGACGAGTCGGTCGCTCGGGCGCTCTATCCAGTTTTCTCCCCAGTGGAGCGAGACGACGAGCAAGTCCGGATTCGTCGCTTTCGCGCGCTCGATTGCGTCCCCGACGAGCCGTTGGGTTCTCGGATTCTCGTGGTCAGTTTTGGCCCACGCGATTCCGGGACGGTCGTCGGTCGCGGCGTACACTTCGTACTCGTCGGAGAACGAGACGACGGCGACGTCCAGACCACCGACGGAAAACGTGGCTGGCTCCCACGCCGCCGTCGGAGTTTTGCCGGTGCCCGCGTTTTCGATGCCTTCCGCTTCGAGCACGTCTATCGTGTCCATCAGGGCGACTTCCCCGAAGTCCATCGAGTGGTTGTTCGACAGCGTCGCGAACTGGACGTTTCCGGCGGTCAGCGCGGGCACCGCCCAATCGGGGTCTCCCCGGAAGTAGTACGCTCGGTCGGGAAACCGTTCGCCGCGCTTCGAGAGCGAGCACTCCAGATTACAGAAGACGCCGTCGAGAGAGTGGAGTCTGGACTGGAAATCGCCCCAGATGCTCGCTGGTTCCACGTCCTCTTTGCCGTAAATGCCGTTGAGGTCTCGTCCGACCATCGTGTCGCCCGCGAATCCAATCGTCACCTCGCGATGCGTTGGGTCTTCCGACGAAGTGGTCGGTTCGTCAGTCGTGTCAGTTTCGGACGAACGAGTTCCGTTGGAGGTGGTTGAACCGGTCGGGTCTCCGGTGCAACCGCCGACCGCCACGGCCCCCACGGTAGAAAGAAATGCTCGTCGATTTTCATCCATCGAATTATTTTGTCTTGTTTTATTATACTAATGAATGATGTATTGTTCCATTAGTTTCACTACTAGTCGATTCAGAGAAAAAGTTTCTGAGCGTCGAGTCGGCCGAACGAAACCGAAACTGGGCGAAACGGACTGTACGGCGCGTTTAACGACTCCATAACCGCAGAGAAATCACCGCCTACTGGAGTTATCACCGGTTTCTCCACCTCAGTTCAACAACAGTATCTTTTCAAATGCTGACTTCGGAGAGGAGAAACAACGAATGTATCTCATCATCGTCGGTGCGGGCGACATCGGTTCGCAACTCATCAGCATTGCGACCCAGAACAGCAACGACGTGGTGGTCATCGAAAAAGACCAAGCGCGCGCGGAACGCGCGTCGATGGAGTTCGACTGCCTCGTCTTACACAACGACGCGACGATAATCGACACGCTGGAGGAAGCGGGCGCAGACCGCGCGGACGCACTCATCAGCACGACCGACCAAGACGCGACGAACATCATGGTGAGTCTGCTCGGACAGGAGCTAGACGTTCCCTCGCTGGTTTCCGTGGTTCACAACCCCGAACACATGAACATCTTCCGTCAAATAGGTGTCAACGTTATCGAGAATCCACAGCGACTCATCGCGGAGTACCTCTATCGCGCCGTGAAACGCCCGTCTATCAAGGATTACATGAAAGTCGGCGACCGGGCGGAAGTGTTCGAGATCACGGTGGACTCTCACGCTCCGATTGCAGGCTCGTCTCTCTCGGAAGCCGCCGACGAAGGCTTGTTCGACGATGGGATGTTGGTCGTCGCAATCGAGCGCGACCATTCGGTCATCACGCCTCGCGGGAACACACAAATCGAGGCAGGCGATCTCGTCACCGTCTTCTCGGAAAAAGGCGCGACGCCGGACGTAACCGACATTTTCGGCCACTACGAGGATCATAGCTGACATGCCACGACGTCCGACGGTTTCCGGGGTTCCAGAGGACCTCGCAATCATCCTGCGAGACATCGGTGCGCTCGTACTGATGCAGGCGGCCTTGATGACGTTCACCGTCCTCGTCGCGCTCGCTTTCAGGGAGTTCTATGTCGCGCTCGCGTTCTTCATCGCGGCGGGGGTTACGGCAGTCGTGGGGAGTGTCGCCCGCAAAGCCTTCGCGGACGCGCCGAACCCCGTGATGAAACACGGGATGATCATCGCCGCCGGAGGTTGGTTCGCCACCGCAATCTTTGGGTCGATTCCGTTCTTCCTCTCCGCGCACCTCACTCCGGTTTCGGTGATGAACAGCTACGTTCCCGCCGGGACGAACTACGAACCGATACGAATCGGCGGCGCGACGACGTTCTCCAGTCTCGCCTACTACGGGAATCCCCTTCACGCGCTGTTCGAGAGCATGTCCGGGTGGACGGGGAGTGGCCTGACGATGGCGGTTCACGAACCGTCGCTCCCGCGGGCGATTCAGTGGTGGCGCTCGCTCATCCAGTGGGTCGGCGGCGTGGGCGTCATCGTCCTCACGACGGCGATTCTCGCCCGGCCCGGAAGCGGGAGTTACGCGCTCTACCGCGCCGAAACGCGCGAGGAGCGCATCCATCCGAGCATCGTCCACACGGTACAGACTGTGTGGCGAATCTTCTTGCTGTACACCGTGATTGCCGTTGTCGCGCTGTTCGGCGCGATTTGGTTGAGCGAGCCACAGCAAGGGCTGTTTGAAACGTTTTGGCAGTCGTTGAATCACGCGATGACCGGACTTTCGACGGGCGGATTCAGCGTCACCGACAACTCCATCGAGTCCTACGATTCGACGTTGGTCGAAGGCGTCCTCCTTCCCATCATGACCCTCGGAGCCATCGCGTTCCCGATCCATTATCTCGTCCTGCACGACCGAGATTTCGACGCGCTGTTTTCCGACCTCCAGACGCGCTGGTTGCTCATCCTGTTCGTCGCGGGAAGTTTCCTGCTGTCGGTGCAGAACATCGTCACGCTCCCGAGCGCGGGTGAGGCGTTCACGAAAACCGGGTGGTTCGGCGTTCAAAATCTGGGGCTGTCGGCGTTGGCGGGAGACGCGGCCCGCGACTCCACGTTTCAGTTCGTAAGCGCGCTCACCTGTACCGGATTCCAATCGTCGGATATCGGGGCGTGGAGTGCGGGTGGAAAACTCATCGTCAGCGGTGCGATGGTGTTGGGTGGAGCGGCGGGGAGCACTGTCGGGGGCATCAAAATCATTCGCGGCTACATGATTAGCAAGGGTGTCCAGTGGGAGTTCTCGCGGGTGTTTCTCCCCTCGTCCGCGGTCGTGAACACCAAAATCGACGGGCGCTCTCTCGACAGGAACCAGATGTACGAAGAGTTCAGCGAGGCAGCAATCGTGAGTATGCTTTGGATAATCCTGCTCATCACGGGGAGCGTCCTTCTGGTCAACGTCACCCCCGGGTTCGGTTACGCCGATGCCCTCTTCGAAGTGGCCAGTGCACAGGGGAACGTCGGTCTCTCGACTGGTATCGTCGGTCCTTCGATGTCGCCCTTCGGCGAGGGAATGCTCGTCCTGAATATGTGGATCGGCCGCCTCGAAATTATCCCGGTTCTCGTATTTCTCCGGTCTGCACTCTTCGGTCTTAACCCCTGACCCAGTATATAAATAATTCGGCTGTTGTAGAGCGTTTCGCCCACATTAACGATTCACGGACTTCGATAAACGAAATGGGACGCTCTCGGCTGTTTGATTGGCCAAACCGCAAGACTGCGGCCGAATAAACGGTTCGAACGCCTCCCAACAGAGAGGGGTTTTTATGCTCCTGTCAGCACTTGTACGAACTGAGCAGGAAGTCATCATGGCTACAAAAAATCAGGGGTTCCAGGCGATGGTCGAACTGTGCGACAACTGCGAACGCGAGACTTCGCACGACGTATCTGTCGAAATACGGACGGAGAGCAAAAAGCGCGAGAACGCCGAATTTTCGCGCGAACCGTACCGTGTTACGACATGCCAAGCATGTGGTAAAGAGCGAAGTCAGCGGATGAACAACGCGTAATCCGTTCGTCGTTCCTGTCTGCTATTCTCGTTTCGAGGAATATCAATTAGTTAGTCATCACTATCGAATCGTCGATAGTTCAACTAACTATCTAGTGAACACTTCACAGCCGTCTTCGGTAATGATAATGGAGTGTTCTTTCTGACTAACCAGGAAGCCCTCTTCTTCTTTGAGCACCGGGTAGCCGTGAACGATGCTTTTCATCTTCAGGCGGCGGAGTGCCATCTCGGGACGGGAGACATCGAGCCAGCGAGTCGCAAACGGAAGGGTTCGGAACTCCTCGGTAATCTGGTCGAGAGCCTTCCGAGCACTGCGGTCACGAACCGACGCCTCGCGTTCGAGGGCGAAAATCTCTTCCTCGGCACCTTCACGCACCTTCCCACTGCCGTCGGTGGCGAACGGTTCGATGGCGACCACGTCGCCGACTTGCAGTTCGATGCCCTGTGCAACCGCTCGGTTCGGGATGTTCGGCTCAGTGTGCTGCTCGTAATGGGCCAGACCGTGCCCCGAGAGGTTGACGACGGGGTTGTAGCCGTAGCCGTCGATGACGGATTCGATTTCGGCACCGATTTCTCCCGTCTCGACGCCGGGTTCGACGACTTCGAGCGCGGCGTCTAGTGCCTCGGCACTGGCTTCGGCGAGGTCATCGTGTCCGGAGAGGTCAACGGTCACGGCGGTGTCCGCAAGCCA
>CAYNQM010000124.1:0-9703 GCA_964399275.1 uncultured Haladaptatus sp. | reverse complement strand
GGCGATTTCGAACCACGGGCAGAGACGCAGTTGGCGGTACCAGCGCGGGTTTTCGTACAGTCGCTCGTAGGGAACCCACATCAGGCCGCCGACTTCCTCCTCGACGGGGTCGAGCGCGGTGTCTTTCAGCGTGAGTTTCAGCACGGCACAGACCTCGTGTTCGACGCCCTCTTGGGGGTAGTAGCGTTTGTACTCGAACTTGTCCGTCTGGCGCAGGTCGTCGTACTGGTCGGGCGAGATACCGAGTTCGTCTTCGAGTCGCTGTCGGGTGGCCTCTTTCTGCGACTGGCCGGGCTTTGGGTGCGAGGCGACGGTGCCGTCCCAGTAGGTGTCCCAGAGGCGCTTCGTCGGCGCGCGCTGGGCGAGCAGAATATTGTCGTCCTCGTCGAAGATAAGCGCGGTGAACGCCCGGTGGCGGATGCCGTCGCCCGTGTGGGCTTCGAGTCGGTTGACGACTTCCTGTTCGTTGTCGTCGGCGTCCACGGCGACGACGGATTTGCGAGCGTTCTTGTGCACTTCGCCGGAGTCCTGTGAGGGAGTTTCGGACGAGTTGGTGACGTTGTCAGCACTCATACTGCTATAGAGAACTATCCGTTTCAAACGTTCTTCGGAACACGCCCGCCGCCATCGACCTCGGCGCGGCTCGTCATCTGAGCGCGAGTCGCGTCATTTACCTTCGCGCGAGTGCGAGAGTTCGACAATGACCGACGCTGTCACCGCCGAGGACGACTATTCCGGCCTGTTCGGCGCGTTCGGCTACAGTTTCCGCGCGTCGGACTCGCGGATTTTCCAGTTGTACGTCCTCGTGAGTTCCGCTCTCGGCCTCGTCCTCGGTCTCGTCTTCGTGTTTGCACTCATCTTCTGGTTCGTGGAAACGCTCGGTCACTCCGCGCTCGACACCACTTCGAACGCCTTCCTCGGCGTCGTAGCCATGTTCGTCCTCGGTCCTCTCTTCGCACCCGTGCTGTTCGTCGCGCGTCGCCACCGACGCGGCGAAGCGACCGTTTCGACCTACGACACCCTGCTAGCTCTCGGCGGGTTCCTGTTCGTCGTCTCGCTGTACGCCGGACTAATCATCACCGTTCCGCCGGAGTACCAGTCCGCCGGTGCTGGCCCCATCGGTGGCTTCCTCTACTCGCTTCCGCAGTTGTTCGGCCTCGTCCCGCCCCTCGTCGCCGCGCTCCTGATTTTCGCCATCCACCGATTCGCCCGGTAGTCCGGCGCGTCGGAGCGTAATCCGGAAAAGGCCCGACTTCCTACTCCTGCCCATGACCGAGAAGACGAGTACGTTCCTCGTCACCCACGCCGAGGAGGAGTCGGCGGTGCTGAAGGACGTTCACGACGGACAGGTTCACACCCTCTCGACCAATCCCGGCGTCGAAACCCACGACGCAGTCGAGGCGACGGTCGCTCCGGAACCACCGATGGAGGTGACGTGGGAAGTCGTCGAAATCGACGACCGGCGACCGCTCGCGGTGCACGAGAGCGAAGAACCACCGACCAAGCAAGAGAACGACATCGCGGAAGAGCAGGAAGTCGGCGACCTCGAACGAACCGAGCGCGCCGGAATCGGCGAGATTCACGTCTTATCGGTTCCTCCGGAGGAAACCGAGGATGCCGTGAGCGACGTGTTAGACGACGAAGGAACCCTCTCGCGCGCCGCCCGACTCGGCGTAAATCGCGTCGAAGTGCGGTCGAAAGACGGCGTGGTGAGCGTTCGGTATTTGCCGTAACTACCCGTTATCGCTCACACCGAGAATCGCTCCGCAGTGCGGGCATTCCCAGACAGTTGCCGCGCTGAAGGTCTGGGGGGCCGAGGTACTTCCTTTGACCAATTCATCGACTTCGTCGCCGCAATCGGGGCAGTGGGACATGAAAATAGAGTTTTGTTATGAGAATATAATACTATCTGAGGAGTCAACATTCGGTGTCCGGAGACTGTGGTAGTTTTCCATTCCCTTCTCGCCGCATCACGTCGCGGATGAACAGCGCGACTTCGTGAAGCAAGTTGGATTCGTCCTCAAACGTTCGAATTGTCGCGTCCCAGCGGTCTGCAACAGCACCAATCATTGCACTTCGCATTCCTTCCTGATGCACGAACAACACCCTCTCGCGCTGTTTCTCGCTCATGTCTTCGAGAACTGCACCGACTTCGATACCGACGCCGAGATTTTTCCCGTGATTCGGGAGGACGAACAGCACAACGTTGCTCACTCGTGCGAACGCAAGGCTCTGTGTTCCCGCGTCCATCTCGTTGAGGTCGATTTCCGGGTCGGTAGCGAGAAATGCGTTGTAGCCTTCCTGCCGAAGGTTATCGCGCAAACTTTCGAGAAATTCGAACATCTCGGAATCCTCGGTGACGTGCGACTTGTACGGCCCCATGACGTAGATGAGCAACTTGCGGTGGTGAACCGGAGCATATCTGTTTTCGAGTTTTTCGAGAAGGGTTTCTCGCATCTGCCGGAGTCAACGAAATGCGACCGTATATAAATAACGGTGATTTCAGGGATGGTTGACTCAAGAAGCGTTAATAGCATGCCGACATAATATGTCGGTAGGCATTGTGAACTGTAATTGTGAACGATAATAATGTGCTGAACGACACCACCAACCAAACCATGTCCAAAGCAGAACGCTACGACGTACCCAAGCTGCCGGAAAACAGCGTCCTCGACTTGGAGGACTATCTCGCTATGCAAAGAGCAATCGGTGAGAAATCGCGCTACAGAATTCTCGCGGAACTCCTGCGCGAGGGCGAGATGAGTGCTACCGAGCTGGTGGGTGCACTCGACATCAAATCGAACAAACTCCACTATCATCTGGACGAACTCGTGGATGTGGGACTGGTAGCAAACAGAAAACGGAAAGAACGCGGTGCTGATGGACTCTACTCGTACTACGTCGCTACCTCCCTCGGCAGTGCCGTGATGAAACACGGCATCGGCGAACTCATCCGCGAGGAACACGACATCCACACTCGCTACAGCTAATCTTTTCTACCTGACTCAGAAACGCTTCTCGTATGGCAACGCAACCGCACCTGCTCGTAGACGAGGGCGACCTGAACGACATCGCGCTGATTCCCGGCGACCCCGGCAGAGTCGATAGAATCGCAAAGCAGTGCGATTCCTCGGAAGTCGTCTCGGAGAACCGCGAGTACAAGGTCGTCAACGCCGAGTACGAGGGCATTCCCCTGACGATTTGCTCGACCGGTATCGGCTGTCCCTCCGCAACCATCGCCATCGAGGAGATGGAGGCCGTCGGCGTCGAAACCGTGATTCGGGTCGGAACCACCGGGGCGCTCCAGCAGGACATCGAAATCGGAGACATGATCGTCGCCACGGGCGCGGCGAAAGACGAGGGGACGACCCGACGCTACGAGAAGGACACCTACCCGGCGGTGCCGGACTACGACGTGCTCTCCGCGCTGGTCGATTCGTCCGAAGCGAACGACGAAGACGTTCACGTCGGCCCGATTGCGAGCGACGACGCCTTCTACGCCGAAACCGACGAGTACGTGGCGGATTGGGAAGAGGCCAACATTCTCTCGGTCGAGATGGAAGCCGCCGCGGTGTTCTCCGTCGCCCGCCGGAAGGGAATGCGCTCGGGAGCCATCTGTACGGTTGACGGCAACCTCGTGAAAGGTACCCAGAAGGGAACCGACACCGAGGACGACGAACTTCCCGAGAAAGCTAAGAACAACGTCGAGCGGGCGATTCGCATCTCGCTCGACGCGGTGGTCTCGCTCTCTCGGTAACAGAACGCATTTATTTTGGACTCTCCCATTTTTTCCTATGCTTGACGACCTTCGGATGCGGTATCACGCGGCCCTCCGCCGTATCCGTCGGTTCGAGCGACGCGAAGCTCGGCAGTTCGGACGGTGGGTCGAACACACGCAAAATCTGACCCGTCTCACGATTCTGGTGGTCGCACCCCTCATCATCGCTGCCATCACGTGGCTCTCGAACACGCTGGAACCCGTGTCGTTCCTACTCTTTCCCCCGCTCGCGTCAGGGACGTACACCCTCTTTGCCGACCCGGAGGGGAAGTACGCCTCGCCGACGAAGTTTGTCGGGGGGATGACCGCCGGTGCGCTCTGCGGTTGGATCGCACTGGAGTTCTCTGCCAGATACTTCTACAACGTCCCGCCGGACTCGATGAACGTTCACGCAGGTGCCGCGGCGCTCGGCATCTTTCTGACGGTGCTGGCGACGTGGTCGCTCGACCTGGAACAGCCGACGGCGTTCTCGACAGCTCTGCTCGTCCTCATGTTTCGATTCTCCGACGCGGGCGGCTTCGCGTTCGTCGGCGAAGGCCGATGGCTCACAGGATTCCTGTACGTCCTGGGCATCGCAATCTCCAGTAGTATCGTCGCTGGCGTTTTCGTCGTCTGGCGACGGGAGTTCTACGAGCGTCGGGCGCGCTACCTCTATCGCTCGACCAAGGGCGACGACCACGTCCTTGTTCCCATGCGCGGCGAATACGCCGAGCAGGCCGCGATGTTCGGTGCGAAACTGGCGGCGGCGCACGATGCAGGAAAGGTCGTCCTTATCGATGTCGTGGACGAGAACGCCATCGAGGAAGCCGAGGCGACGATCGAATCGTCCGGCGGAACCGATCCGAAACTCGTGAATCCCGAGGCGGCGTCCGAGTCGAGCGAAGACGCCGAAACGCAGGCAGCGGACGCCGCCGCCGACCGACTGGAAACGCAGGCGCATAGAATCCGGACGCGGATGGGCGTCCCCTGCGAAGTCGTCGTCGCGGGCGACGGAAAGACTTCGGCGAAGACGGTGCTGAAGACCGCCCGGGAAGTGAACTGCGACCTCGTCGTCGCCCCCTACGAGGAGCAACACGGCGCGCTCTCGCCATTCATCAGGGGACTGTTCCGTGGCAACGTGGACGCCATCGCGTATCGTCCCGGTCTCGACAGCGACTCGCGTCGGCGCTGGAAGCGCGTCCTCGTTCCGGTTCGGCGGGCGGGTAACACGGCCCACACGATGATAGATTTCGCTCGGCGACTGGTCGGGCGGTCGGGGTCGGTGAGCGTCTGCACCTGCATCGACCGCGAAGCGGAGCGACGGGCGACTGAATCGACGCTCGCTGACCTCGTGGAAGCGTTTTCGGGGTCGTTCGAGACGCGCGTCTCCCGGAACAGTATCGAGGACTTCCTGTCCGCGAACGACGACCACTACGACCTCATCATCATGGGCGCGAGCACCGACCGAAGCGCCGCCTCACGATTCATCTCGCCGCCGACGTTCGAGCGAATGCACGAAATCGACTGCGACGTTGCGGTCGTCCACCGCGGCTGACTCAGAAATCGTCAAACGTTTGGTTTTCGGGGTCGCCGGTCAGTTGGTCGGCAAGCTCCTCGACGTGATCTCCGCCGACCGCCGCTTTCACCAGCATCCGTCCGACGAAAGCCGGACTGATGACGACGTCGGCACCTGCTCGTTTGAACTTCTTCACGTTTTCGTGGTCGTTCACACCGGTGACGATTCGAACGTCCGGATTCATCTGTCGAACGGTCAGCACGGTGAGGGCGTCGTCGGCGTCGTCGTCGGTTGCGATGAGAACCGACCGTGCCCGTTCGATGCCGACCCGTTCGAGCAACTCCTCGTCGGAGGGGTCTCCGTGAATGACGTTTTGTTTCTTTGAACGGAGCTCTTCGACGAGCGAGCTGTCTTTGATGACGAGGACGTACTCGTCGCCCGTGTCGAGTTCGTCGAGTATCCACTCCGTGAGCAACTCTCCGTATCCGAGTACGAGTATGTGGTCTTCCATGAGTTCGATGTTGGCGTCAGTCGTTCGACCGAGGGCGCTCGAAAAGCTGCTTTCCACGATGGGCGTGAAGAGAACCCCGAGCGCGACGGCAAAACTACCGGTACCGAGGACGATGACGGTCATCGCAAACGCCTGTGCGAAGGGCCTCGTCGGTTGAATGTCTCCATACCCGACCGTACTCGCCGTCACGACGGTGAAATAAAATGCCTCGAAGATGGCATCCTCACCCCCGATGCCGTCGAAGTACTGTCGGAGCGCGTAGGCTCCAATCGTCCCGTACAACTGCGCCCCGACGACGGCGGATGCGGCGGCAATTTGTGTCGTCGTTGGTTCGATGGGTCGCTCGAACCGGTGACGAACCCGAATCAACAGCGGAAGAGTGACGAGCGACCCGACGATGAGAAAGAGCGAGTACGGCGTCGATTGGAGTACTCCGTGTATTGCGGCGACGAAAACCAACACCGTGCTCGCGTACCAGGCAACGCGAAATCCGCGACGCAGACCGACGGCGGTGACGAGGAGGAGGAAACCGACGATGGTGCCGGTGTAGGCTGCCGTCGTTCGAACGACTGCCGGAACGAGGCCGCCGAACAGGCCGCCATCCCCTCCGGTTCCGCTGAGTCCGGTCGAGACGAGTCCGGTCGCTATCGAGAGCAGTGCGACGCCGATTGTCAACCAAATCACAATGCGAGCGGAGACGATTCTCCCCCGCGCCCCACGCACCATACGACAGTTCTTGCTACGTCCCGCCCGATAAATCAGGTGGCCGAACGGTCGTGCGAAGGAAATCGTCGGTACGTCTTTGTAACTCCCACGACAGTCTGGCGTATGGACTACTCGCTTCCGGTTGCAGTGCTCCTCGGTCTGTATCTCGGGGCACTCACTGGGGTCGTTCCCGCGCTCGTCGCGTGGTGTCTCGGCTTCGTGTTTCGGTACGTGACGGGCGTCTCGCTTCCCGGATTTGCGGTCGTCGTGCTCGGCGTCGCCATCGCGGGCGTACAAGGAGGGCTGTTGGGGTTGCTCGACCCGAACGTCATCGAATCGCCCGTGGTCGTCGTCGCGGTCATCGTCGTGATGCTGGCAACGCAGTACGCCCACGCGAAAGGCGATTCGATGGGGGCGTCGTTCCCTCGCCGCATCGGCCTTCGACAACTCCGGGAGCATCGGCTTTCGAGCGACGTGATAGAACGAGTCGGTCGGTTCGGTCGCGTTCGCGTCCGGCCGGTAGGCGACGTCGGCGACATCGAGGGCTACCCACCGCTGTCGGACGAGATTCGGTCGCCCCTCCGCGAGGGGGAGTGGACGTTTCCCGCCGACCTCCCCATCGGCGAACTGGAATCCCGACTCGAAGATCGGCTTCGAACCGAACACGACCTCGCCGACGTGTCCGTCGAAATCGACACGGGCGGGAAAGCGACGATACGCGCCGCACCGCCCGAGGGTGCACTTTCCCGCCGCCTTCCCGGAAACCGGCGCGCGGTATCGTTCGATACCCTCGTGCCGACCGGACTCGCACGTGGGGACGAAATCGCACTCGACCTCGGGGACGACGAAGTCGTCGGCACGGTTCTCAGTGCGAAGACGGACGCCGAAGCGTCGGATGACGAGAGCGACGTCACGGAGTCGGTCTCCCGCGCACCGACGACGACCGGTGGGGAGGGTCGGGTGACAATCGCAGTTCGGAAAGCCGATGCGAGCGACCTCATCGACGGCGACCCCGAAAAACTGCGCGTTCGGTCGCGCGAAACTCGCTCGGAGTTCGAACTCGTTCATCTGTTTCGGCAGGCCGGAAAACGGTGGGAAAAGCTCCAAATTCGCGCCGGAAGCGAGTTGGACGGGGTCACGTTGGGAAGTCTCGCAGTTCGGGACACGCACGACGTAGCCGTGCTGGGCATCGAGCAGACGAGTGACTGGACGATTGCGCCGTCCGGAACTACGGTGCTCTCCGCCGGAGACGAACTGTACGTCGTCGGCGCGCGCAACTCGCTTCGCAGATTCGCGGAGGTGGTCGAATGATACAGTCGATACCCCAGAATCCGGAGGGCGCACTCCTTCAAATCGTCGGTCTCGGAATCCTGTCCGGAGCGGTCGCTGGTGCTATCGCGTTCGTCCATCGCTGGTACGCTCGAGAACGAGTTCCGACCGGACTCGCCGTCCTCGCTGGCGTCGGTGCGGTCGGGATCTCGTTGGGAACGTGGCAGACGCTTCAGCCGTTTTTCACCGTCGGAAGTCGGGACGTACTGACGATACCTACCGCGACGAAAAACGTCGCGTCGTTCGTCGTCGCGGGCCTCACGGCCGTTGTCGGCGCGCGAATCGGCGACCGACTGACGACCAACGTCGCAGTTCTCTCCGGAGCGACGAAACTCGACGACGACGTGAGCAGAATTGTCGGCGCGGTTGGGCACACGGTGACGGTGACGCTCCCCGAAATCATCGAGGACATCGACGGATACGACGCTGTTTCGGATGAGACAAAAGAGGCGTTGGTCGGGTCGTCGTTCGTGTTCCCGCGCGGAATCACTGTCACCGAACTCCGGGAGCGCATCGTCGCGCGACTCGAAGACGACCACGGCGTCGGCCACGTGGACATCGACCTCGCCCCGGACGGAACCGTCGAATATCTCGCTCTCGGTAGTCGAGTCGCCGGACTCGGTCCACTGCTCGTTCCGGGAACCGTTGCCATTGCCATCCGGGCAGACCCGGCGTTCAGCGCCGGGTCTGGTGACTTCGTCGCGGTCTGGCGGCAGGCTGACGACGAAGGGCGCGCCGAGCGCGTCACGACCGGCGAAATCAGGGGCGTCGCCGACGACGTGGTGACGCTCGCCGTGGAGGCATCCGATGCGACGAAGTTTGACGCCGACGAGCAGTACCGACTGGAGACGCTTCCGCGACAGTCCCGACCGGAACGCGAGTTCGTCACTCGGCTCCAGTCTGCCGACGAGACGATGGGCGTGCTGACGGTCGGCCCGGAAAGCGACCTCGTCGGCCTTCCCGTCGGAAGCCTCGACGCGACGGTCGTCGCGGTTCGACCGTCCGACGGCGCTATCGAGACGCTTCCGCTTCGCGGTCGTCTGCTGTCGGCGGGCGACACCGTCTACGTCGTCGCCAAACCGACCGAGCTTCGGCGAATCGAACGGTTCGCGGAAACGGACGGCGACGTGATAGAACGGAGGAGAATAGAGTCCGCGGCGTGATTGATACCAGCCGCGCGAACGTCCCAACCGACGCGAAGGTTCAAATACCATCCCGAGACCAACGTCGGCAATGCGCACTCTCGCGCCGGAGATTCGTCGCTTCCTCCTGCTGGTTCGCTGGCTCGTCCGTCGTACCTGTGGAGAGAGAAAGCGACTTCCCGCGTCCGACCATTTCGTTGCACATGCAGTGGAAACTCTTCGCCGACCTTGCGGAAATCGCAGGGTCCAAAGAGGTGTCCGTAGACGCCGACTCCGGCGACACCGTGGGCGATGCGTTGAACGAACTTCTCGACCCGCGTCCGGAACTCGAATCCCGCGTGTTGGACGCGGACGGCCACCTCCACGACCACATCAACGTGCTCCGCAACGGCACGAACATCTTCACCGAGAACGGTCTCCAAACGGAGCTCGAATCGGGCGACGAACTCGCGCTCTTCCCCCCCGTCAGCGGCGGGTAAGTCGGAAAGGTGACTTCTCGGGAATCTCTGAGAGAAATCTGAACTTCCCACCTCGGTGCGCGCTGGCACAGGCCCGAGGCGTTCACCGCCGAGGGTTTGTGCTGAAGTCGCGCGAGGGATGAGGCTTGCGAGACGCCCCGTATCCCGCTGACCTGCGACCGTGGCTCGCAGGCATCGCAGCGAAGCGAGAAGCGCAGTCGGTTGGGGAGGACGTGGCTGATGCAGGACGGTTGCAGTTTGCAGTGTTGGGAGTCGGCGGTAGCT
>CAYNQM010000123.1:0-9728 GCA_964399275.1 uncultured Haladaptatus sp. | reverse complement strand
GCCACGCTCCGTAGCGCTGAAGCGTCCGGTAGACACGGCGGCGGTTCGAATCATCACTGACATCGTATACAATTGCGAGGCGCATGGTTATCGGGTAAAGGTAAGCGCGTGGTACTCGTCCAGTTCACCGACGATGGCTTTCCGAAGGAGGATGACCTGCTGGCGAATCGCCTTTCTCCGACTCACCGAATAGTCGAAATACGGATGCGTAAACTCCTCTTTCATGTAGTCGTCGAACTTCGAAAGGTAGGTTTTGAACGCCTCGTCACGGAGTCGATTGTCACGATTGAAATCGTCGTGAGTAATCGTCCCACGGTTTACGAGACGAGTGACAAATGCATCGCAAAAACTCGTTCTGAACTCTTCTTGGAGATCAAGTGCGAGCGACGGTTTTCCGTGCCGGTCGGCATGCAAAACGCCGAGGAACGGGTCAAGGTTATACTGTCGAAGTCCGCTTAGCACCTCGTTTTTCATCATCACGTAAGTCAACGAGAGGAGCGAGTTGGTATGGTCTTCCGGAGGCCGTTTCGTCCGCTTCTCGAACGTCCAGCCGTCTGCGAGTGTTTCGTCCAAGCGCGAGAAGTAGCGTTCGGCAGCCTCACCTTCGGTTCCCCGGAGTTCGTCCTTGTTCGTCGCGTTTTCAGCACGCACACCAAGATCTTTCAGCAAATCGGTTCCGTGAATCCCTTTCCGGCCGAGAAGCGTTCGTCCGTTGCGAATTTTCGCGGCAATCATCGCGCGAGCAATAGCGAGTTCGTCAGCGTCAGAAAGCGCGTACTGTGCGCGCCGAACCTCCGCGATGGTGTTTCTCTCTGGAACAAAACTCCCGCGGTACTTGCCATGCTGGGTGAAATAGTTCAGGACGATGCCGTGTTCGTTCGCTCGTGCGACGAATGGTGTGCTGAAGTTCACCCCACCGAAGACGTTGATAGTGTCGAGTTTTTCCGTGGGATACGAGACGAGTTCGTCTCCGTCGCCATCCATATCCCAGACGACGATTCGGCCTCCGTCGGTTCGAACCTGCGTTCCTTGTTTCGTGATGTAGACGACCGATTCATCGAACATTCCTTCAGTTGCTTTCATTGTGGCTTCTCCTGCTCGAATGCTGTCCCTGTTGCTTTGTCGGGTTCAAGCAGTGCGGTTTCTTCTGGCAGACAGTACTCGCGGGCCGAACAGGCATCGCACTTGTTCGGATTTTGGGTGAATGGTGGTATCCGATCGACACTCATGGTTTGAATACGGCGAACGATTTCGTGAACCGCCTGCCGATGTTTTTCCGTAATGTGAATCGCGTATCGCTGGTCATTCGAATAGAGGTAGATGTAGCCGACGTTGACTGGTTCGCCAATTGCATGTTCAAGCAAGAGGCAGTAGCCTGCGAGTTGGATTTCGTCGCTGGGGTAGTAATCACCGCTCTCGGCACGCTTCCGTTCGACCGGTGTCAACGTCTCGTCGTCGCTTTCGATGAGGTCAAGTTTGCCGTGCAGGCCAAGGTCATCTGACCGAAAATATCGCTCCGTTACCCAGCTACCACGACGGCTCTGCATTTCGTGTTTCGACCGCCCGTCTACGAGTTCGTACGGCGTGCCAATTTCGTCGTGGTATCGTTGATAGTAGAATCGTCGCGGGCAGTAGACGTACTCGTTCAGTGCGCTGACGTGGACGAGATTTTCTTTGAAACTCGAACTCATGGGCCGAGGTCAAGTCCGAGGTCACTGTTGTCGAACGTCGCGTTTTCCTCCTGCACACGGCAGTGTAAGTAGAGTGCGTCGGTACCGAGTGCGACGCATCCCTCTCCCCAAGGCGTTGTCAAGCCATAGAGGAAGAAGAAATTACCCAGTTCGTATAGCCCTTTCACGTCCCAACTGCTCTCTTCCAGAACGTAACAGAGAATTTCGTTTTTCTTCGTCTCCATTTTCTCACGAAGGTTATCCAAGGATGGGATTCGATATCGTTCGTCATCTACCTTTGCCGTATCAATAGAGAGTGGTACTTTCTTCGGCTTTCGACCCTTTTTGCGATCCTCTTCAGACAGCCACGTGTTTACTTCCGGTGTGGATTTGAACACGACTGATCGACCGTAGCCGTCCTCAGTCGTTGGAATCGTTCCACGATAGACGCAGAAGCCGACGACGTAATCGGCGTGTGATTCGATTTCGCTGTGCAGTTCCGTCGGGACTTCTCGAAGGAACTCCGCTTTCAGGAAGAACTCGACTCGCCCATATCGGAGAAGGTAGAACGGGTCGTAGGTTTTCAGTTCGTTCTCAGAATCCGGCGACACGTCGTAGACGAGGACGTTCAGCGATTCACCGCGGTATTGCTGAAGCGATTCTTTGACTTCATTCGAGACGGTGCGAGCGAATTGCTTGATTTCCTGCAAGCGAATATTCTCTTCTGGACGAGCGAAATGCCGTTCAACTCGTTTTTCACCGGCTCTCTTGACGGCGTCAGCCTTTGATTGAGTATACTGCTTTATCTTCGATTTGACGTGTGCTAACGCCTCCGCCGCCGAGTATCGCCAGTCGAATGTTTCGGGCTCTCGCGGGTCGTTGTAGGCATCCTTGAGCCACGAAGTAAGTTCGTCGCGGGATACCCGGTCATCGTATTCTTCCATCTTTTCGTCAAGTTGGCTTGCAACGCCAGCAGGGACGTAACATCGTGCTTCGCGGACGGTTGCGCCGTCCTTGATACGGCCCCGAATCCGGCCCAGTCGTTGTAGGAAACTGGCGCGGTTGTGCCCTGAAAAGATGAGTCGCTTCACTTCGAAGTCAATGCCGACTTCGACTGCGGAGTTGCTGACGAGGACGTCGAACCGTTCAAGCTTGTCTTTTTTCTCATTTCCGTGGAAGCCGTCGATTCGCTCAACGCGCTGGTCGGGAAGCGCCGTACGAAGTTTCGTCGACACCTCTTCGACTTCGTGAATGCCGTCGAGGATAACGACCGTTTTACCGTCTCGGGCGCAGAACGACTTCGTTTCCTCCCAATCGCCGCCGAGCAGAGCGTCCGCCGTTGCGAACGTCGAAGCAGATCGCACGTCAAGGTCTGTCGGCGGCATGACCGACCGCCAACCGTCGGGTGCTGGTGGAGTGTCGAACACGATGCGTTCCTGTTGGTCGCTCTCGGTCACGCGGGAGTACGGCGCGGACATCGCGTCCTGAAATCGGCGTTCGAGCCGTTTTTCGGGCGTCGCACTCAAAAAGACGAATTTCGAAAGTGAACAGTATTGGTCATCTTCGTCGAACATTTCGTCCAGTAGGAACATCAAGGTGTTCTGTTCTTTTCTGCTTGCACGGTGGAATTCGTCCACGACAGCAGTCGTGAACTCGTTCAGTTCACGGATGAGGTCACCCGCACTCTGGAAGTTGAATCCACCGCGGTACAGGTTCCGATACATCATCACGAGAATGTCCGGGTTAGTAAGGACGATGACCTGTTCAGTGCGTCGAAGCTTGTCCTTGAGCAGTGCTTGAAGAATGTCGCCGTTACTTTCAGGTCGATACTGATTCGCATACACCGTCCTGAGCGTCTCCGAAGTTACCTGTAGCACCTCGGTATCCGCTTCGTATTCGGCAAAGTGTTCTTCCAATTCCTTCTCTATTCCCACCTTCTGGTCGGCGATAAGCGCGTTCGTCGGATACACTGCAATCGTGTGCTCGCGGGATTTAACTGCCGGTGCGAGCCACGACATCGTCTTCCCGCCGCCCGTCGGACTATCGTTGACGGCTACGAATCCCTCACCCGTTTGAAACAGGTTTCGCAGCACGCGCTGGTGCTGGTACGGGTCGATTGCTGGTGGAGGATACGAATCGTCGTGTTGTCGGAGCGCGACGCCGGACAGTGGAATTTCCGTCATCGTTTCTGTTTGAGAAACGAGACATCAGCTGGCAGTTCGACCGAACTCTCGGATTCGGGACATATCGACAAATAGTCGCCCTCGAAGTCGGCTTGTGCAACGAGCGGAGTCGGTCGCATTCGCTTTGTGACGAGGTTTCCGACCGGCGTCTGGTTCGTGTCGTATGCGCCGACCGGATGGCCAAGTCGGTACGCACCAGTTTTTCGCTCGATGGGGTGAAGTGTCGTCTCGACCTCGACCTTCCCGCGTTTCTTCCCGAGACGAACGTACCGCGGGAGATTCGACTGAATCGACTCAGCGTCGTCTTCACGTGGAACGATGTAGAATCGCATTTGGTTGCCGTGGCCGAGTACCCGCCGTCGCCCGAACGATGGCAGATTCTTCTTCGCGTCCGGGTCGTCCTGTGCGGAGTAGTTGACGGTCGCGTAGTCGTCGTTGCTCGTGTTGTACGTCGTCGTGATGAAGTTCGTGCCACCTTGTCCGTTGATAGGCACTGCCGGTGAAACGTACATCTGCTCCGCTACGTCGGCAGTGTCCGCGAGGTACGTGGGTTTGAAGGTCGTATCGACATAGCGCCCGGACGCGAGTCCGAGCGCGTAGTAGAGCGCGGTGTTGAGAATGAACGACTCCGTGTCGGCGAGTCGTCCGACTTCTCGGGAGGCAAACCACACCTCTCCCTGCGTCTGCAACTCCGCTTCGAGTACCTGCTCTGCCATCGTCTCACTCGTCCTGTGCGGCCTTGAGGAAGTTCTGCGAAGCGTTGCGCTGTGTTTCGAGGACTTCGGCGAGGGTGTCTCCCGTCGCGGCGTCAACAAGGTCGGAAACCGTGTCCTCTGGCACTCGTTCGAGGTCAAGACCGTTCGCCACTTGCTCATCGAAGGCGTCCGCGAGATAGTCGGAGACAACACCGGGGTCGAACGCCGGTTTGGCGACGACATTACGGAGGTCATCATCCGAATCGGCCTGCACTCGGCGCAGGACTTCGCGGGTCAATTCAAGATTCGCCGGGCCTTCCTCACTTCCGGCATAGACGCCGAGAACGTGGTTTTTGACTCGCCCAAGCCGAGACGTTGTCGCGCCGTATCGCTTGTTCTTTTTCGTGATGCCGAGGACAAACGCCAGTTCTTCAGGCGTCGCATCTCGAAGGGTGATGACGGACGGGAACAACGTTCCCGGTTCGAAGAAGTCGGGTTCACGAATCGTCGGCTGTGCTTTTTTGGCGTAGTCGTCGCCGGGTGCGTTCTGGAACTTCTCGTCGATAACTGTGCTCGCATCGCGGAGAGTGTAGGCCGTGTCGTACATCACGCGGGATGTAATCGAGAGTGCTTTGTCGGCGTCGGAACTCGCCGCACTTCCGTAGAGAACGCACTCCGGGCAGTCTTGGCACATCTCGTTGACTTTCATCGAACAGTCCACGTCGCCCAGATAGTCGCGCTGAAGCGCCTTCGCAAATCGGCGATCGCTTCCGGTCTGTTTTCGCATGAACATCAGCCCTGGAAGGTACGTTTCGCGCTGGCCGTCTGCGCTGACGGCGACATTTGCGAGGTCGGCGCTTTCGCCATCCGTCGTGAAAACGGCGTGGCTCTCTAGTTCGCGAAGAACCAGAACGTTCGTGAAGTTGTTCTGCGGCTCGGTCGTCATCTCGTCTCGGTGAACGGTTCCTCGTTCGAGTGTCGGGTAGGTGTCGTAGTCAAACATCGTTAGTCCTCAGTTTCGTCGTTTTTGTTTTCTCGCTGGAGTCGAAGCGTCGCGGCGTAGAAGCCGTCTGCAAGGTTATTCGCATCTCGCTTGAGAAGAGACGGCTTCATGTCGTACTTGGGTTTGAGAAAGCCAGTTACGAAGTATTCCGCGTACGCTTCGATTCGCTCATCTAACTGCTTCCCGCTTTTACTTTCCTCTGCGGGCACGCGGTAAACCTGATTACTCCGATCAGGTAGCTTTCGCAATTTACCGCTAATTTGGTCGATTGCGTTTTGTTCGCTTATTTTTAGATTATCTACTTGTTTAACTGCTTTCACACTCTCACGGAATACTCGTTCAACTGCGTATGGTTTGTCGTTCCACCTTTTTGGGCGAATTGCGTCAAACGCGTACTCAGCAAGCGTTGATATTTGTTCACTGGTATCGTTTGTCATTTTTTGAGTACTTTGTCGATATTTGTCGCTAACAGTTGTCCCACTGTATCTATCCAGAAAGTCAGCTTCCTCTAGCAGAAACATCGCGTTATTGCCGTCATCGGAAGCCTGCACCGCCCGCTTCAGCAGGTACGACCCCGGAAGCAGTTCGTTCCGGGCGAGGCGGAGATATTTCGCAAACAGCGAATCGTTCCGCTCGTTTTTATATCCTAACTGAATGAGCGCTGCCGCCGCGCCGAGTCGTTCTCGGAGTGCGGAGAGTGGAACGTCAGTTCCATAAAAATCCGTGATACGACTGAATCCAGCGCCGATTTTTGCCATCTCCGGGAAATCTCTCCCACGAACGTCGGGTAGTGGCGATTGGGAGACGTATGCTCGCAGCCCCATCGCAGAGGCGACTGACAGGCCGAGGAAGACGCCAAAGAACTGGAACTCTACCTCGTTGTCTTGCGGTTTGTGGAAGCTCAACGTTTGCGTTCCGAATCCGGCATCCGGCTTGAATCCCTGCTGTAACTCCTCTACCATCCGGCGACCACCCTCCATGGTCGTCACCTCGCGGAGCAGTTTCGCAAACGATTCTACTCTCTCCGGGTCGTCCGCCCGTTCCAGGTCGTCATCGGCAGAAGCGTACTCCTCAACGGTTTCGAATCTGCCCTCGTCACGGCTTGCGACTCGGAACATCGCGCTTGCCATTCGTCCCATACGCGTCATCTCCTCGCCGCGGAACCGGTGGAAAATCTCGTCCACGTAGAGATTCCACATCTGTGGTGTGTAGAAGTAGTCAGGAACGAGATGAACGAACAGCCGATCACCGCTGTCACGCCACTGCGACCCCGTTTCGCGGAGCGAGAACTCAACCTGACACGGGACGCAAACAAGGAGGCTGTCCGGTTTCCCGGCATCCGCTGGAATACGGTTGGAATACCCCGCCTGAAACGTCGTGAGCGATTTTGGCGCTTCCATGTCGCTCTTTCGCGTACTCGTCGTTCCGCGATTACAGAACGTGCACGTCTTCCCTCGACGTTTCGCGTGATGTTCGTCGAACGCATCAGAGGAGTCAGTTTCTGTTGGTGGAAGCGACCCACCGCCGACACGCACTACGTCCGCGATGTACGTCCGAAGTTCGTCGGCGAGTTCCCCAGTATGAGCGTCCATCACGATGTCGGGCCACTCCTCTTCAAGAGAGGTGAGTCCAACAAGAACGATTCGGGAAATTTCGCCCGGTTGCAGTGATTCTCGTTGGACGCGATTTGCCACGTGCTGACCGATAGCGTAGCCGTAGTCCCACTTTCCGCCCGCCGTGAGATTCAGCTCGCCTTCTTCGCGGATAGAGACAAGCGCGTCAGTCACCTCCTGTGGGAGGTCGAACACGCGACACGTCGCAGTAAGGGCGTCATCGCTTGACTCGCTCTCCGCGACGATAGGATCCACGAACGTGCGTTTGACTGTATAAACGAGTCGAGCGTATCCCGCTGTAAACCGACTCTTGCTGTCAATTTCGATGGGAAGGTGCGAAGAAAGATCTTCCATCGTCGACTGCATACTGTCGGTCGGGTCGGTTTCCGGGTCGGCGTCCTGTGTCGCTTTGACTACTATTGCGTTGAGGACAACTTCGATTCCTGCGTAGAAAAAATCCTGTTGATTAATTCCGTAAAATCCCTGCGAGCGAGTCGTGAGATTCTGTGCCAGTTTATCCCTGTCTTGGTATGCGTTGTGGGACTCGTGAACGTCGTCTTTCAGTCGGTCGTACAGCGTTCCAACCAACTCGTCGGTCAGTGCAACGTCGTCCTCGTTCGTGGTGACGTACACGCATCCGTCCTGATAGATGGACACTAATCGGTAGTCGTACTGCTCCTCGAGCGTCTTCGAGACAACACCGTTCAACAGATTCGTGAACACGCCCTTCACATCATCCAGCACGTGATACCGGAGCGAGAGATTCAGAAGTCCGGGGTACGCCTTCGCAAGTAGGTTCTGATTGCGCGGAGCGACGGCGGCCTCCGGCGAATCGCTTGATGCGAACGCGTCGGCCAGTCGAACGAACGGACGAAGACGATTGTACCGTTGGGTCGCGTGGACGGATTTCGACCGCTCGGAATCCTCGTGGTCAACCGCACACGCGTAAAATTCCTCCATCGTGAGCGACCCGTGGGACGAAGATGATCCATCGTCGTCCGACTGTATCGCCGTAAATTCGCGCAGCTCAAGGCGTTCCACGAGAAGTTCGACCTCCGACTTCTCGATTTCGTACTCGTCCTCCGGATCGTCGTTGTTCCGAAGTTTGTGAAGGTCGTGCATCACGAACAGCGCGACGGCATCACGCAGTTCTTTTTCATCAAGTTCCCAGCCGCCGAGTTCGGGAACGATTTTGTTCAATTCCCCGAGCGCGAACACGCCGTTTCTGACGTGGTTCACCATCGGTTGGTCGGTTTTTCCGTACTCAACACTTTTCGCAGAGACGAATCCCCAACCGATGTCGAGCAGTTCCGGGTCGATGTCGCGGACGTACGCTTCGAGGACATGTCCTGTCGGTGTGTTCTCGAAGGTGTACTTGTCTGAAAAGACTCCTTGATGCGATTTTTGATTACTGATCATTTTGTAGCCTCTTTTCTGCGGAGATACTGTTGTTAGTCTCTAAACTCCCCAAATTGTTTCTTCGAACCTCCATGCATGTATTATCTTTACCGTATGTTCGTCGATTGATTTTTGCTCTATTTTGTATCGTGCTCCAGATTCTACGTTCGAAACATCGGTTAGGAACCGATACTGCTGGTTGGTATCGTCTATTAGGCGACCCGCCTTGTCGTAGTCTTCTGAAAATTCGTCTTCGAATAGTAAGACTTCGACTGGGTTGAGTAACTGATTTGTGTGACGCATATGTAATCATCCTTCGCCTATCGACTTTATTTTGATGGCTAGTGTTCTTGGTGCAACTATCTAAGCCCTCGATTTCTTTTTCGTATATAGATATTACGCTCTTGTTGAAGGTCAATAGTGAGTGGCTATCGCCAAAATATTCATAATTGCCAAGCAAGAAATATCTAAATGCGCCTACTGAAATTCCCAAATAGGGATTGAAAAAGTGTCCTTGGCGCAAAAAACAAGAAAATCCATTCGGAATTCTCATTTTTTCACCCTGACATTCACACACCCACAACCCCGAGCAACAGCACTCCCAACACCAGAATACTCGCCGAACAGTGCCAGTGTCACGACCGCATTTCGAATGCTTTCACTCGCGTCTTTGAACGAGTAGCCACAGCGTCCGGTGAACCCCTGTCGGAAAATCGCACGGGATTCGCCGTCGTCTGTTCGAACGCGGTTCACCAGCACGCTATGCGTATCGTATTCACGTGCATCGGGTTTCTCGATAATGTGTGCAAGCAGGTCGTCGTCCTCCAGCGCAAACGCCAGTTCGTCTGGGACTGTTCGCGCCCACTTCCCCGCCAGGCTGCCGAAAACGGCAGTTCTCGTGGGAAACATCGTCGTCACGTCGCCTGCCTCTTCGATACAGGTCGGTGTGCGGAATTCCATCTCAATGGACGGGTTGTTGTACTCGCTCGCTTGTTCGAGTAACTCCTTGTGAGTCGTGTTCTCGCTCTCAAAACTCTCGACCTGGAGCGTTCCATTCGTCAACTCCAACTCGTCTCCGTCCAGCACTAGCGCGCTCACGAGCGATTGGAAGATATCATCATCTCGTGAGTCGATGATTCCAAGCGATAGTTCGTAGGATCGGTCGC
>CAYNQM010000122.1:0-9777 GCA_964399275.1 uncultured Haladaptatus sp. | reverse complement strand
CGGACGAGACCAAGCAAAAGCGCATCGAACGAACGGTCGAACTCGCGGCGCAGGATCTCCGAGCATACGACGAGAACAACAGACGTCGGCTGTGATGAGACCTTTTCGGAAGTAACCGTCGCTCAAGAATCTCTTTTCTCGTCACCATTACGGACGAAGTTACGGCTTTGCTCACCGGGAATGGTCGTGCAGTACACGCCTTGTATTAAGCATGTATCCGCTAACACCCATAATATTTGATATAAATCGCCACGTTAGGGTCGCAGCCTTACTTATTGGTGCGTTCGCTGTGGGGATTGACAAAATAAACTAAGCAATTGGAGAGGTAAATGTCAATCGGCGATTGATCTTCTGAATCCCTACCAGTTTAGATGTACGTGAATCCAGCGAAAACCACTCCCTCGTTCGAGCATCGAACGAAAGTCAAGAAATCTATGGGCGCTACAGGATTTGAACCCGTGACAGCTTGGTCCGAAGCCAAGCACTCTGTCCAGACTGAGCTAAGCGCCCTGTACTCAAACATATCGCGCGATACCTTTTAAACGTCGTGGTTTCGTCTCGCGGAATCCGCATCCAGTTCATTTATACCCGATAGACCGAGTACGTCGGCGTATGACTACTGACGGGCGCGCGAAAGGACTGTTCGAACTCACGCGCCCGGCCAACGCGTTCGCGGCGGGGGTGCTCACGTTCATCGGAGCGTTCGTGGCGGGGGGTGTGTTCGCTCAGCCCGAGCCGGTGCAAGTCGCCGCCGCAGTGATGGCGACGTGGTTGGCGACGGGTGCGGGGAACGCCATCAACGACTACTTCGACCGCGACATCGACCGCATCAACGCGCCGGAGCGACCGATTCCGCGCGGCGCGGTCTCTCCGAAGGGTGCGCTGGCGTTCAGCGGCGTCCTGTTCGCGGGGGCTGTCGTTACGGTGCTCGCACTGCCGTTGGTTGCGACCGCCATCGCGGCGGTCAACCTCATCGCGTTGGTCGGCTACACGAAGCTGTTCAAGGGCCTGCCGGGGGTCGGAAACGCCGTCGTCGCGTATCTCGGTGGGAGTACGTTCCTCTTCGGAAGTCTGGCGGTCGTCGTCGATGCGAGGAGCACGGCCATCCCGACCGGTGGGAGCGACGGGATTCGCGCCGCGGCGATACTGTTCTTGCTTGCCGCGCTCTCGACGTTCACGCGTGAAGTCGTCAAAGACGTAGAGGACATGGCTGGCGACCGAGAGGAAGGGTTGAATACGCTTCCACTGGCCATCGGCGCACGGCCTGCAATCGTCGTCGGCGCGGTTTTGCTCGTGCTCGCTGTCGCGGCGAGTCCACTACCGTATCTCTGGGGTGTGTTTGGGCTTCCGTACCTCGCCGTCGTCCTCCCGGCGGACGCGGTGATGCTCTACGCCGTCTACGCAAGTTTCGACGACCCGACCGCGGGCCAAAAATATTTGAAGTATGGCATGTTTCTCGCCGCCATCGCATTCGTCGTCGGTCGAGTCGCCATGTTACTGTAACGATTGGACGGTTCAAATAGCAATCAAAAAGAATATAAGTAGACTCCAATATATTAATCTCAGATGAGTTGGGGGAGAAATTCGGCACACGTTCCGTATCGCTCCTCGTTCGCTACTCTGCTGTGAGGTGCCAGCATGTACAATTTAGGTAAGACGTTCTCGGAAATGGAGGTTAGTCCGGGGACGAATCTGCTTGTTGCAGGCCCGCCCATGACCGGAAAGCGGAATCTCGCGCTGGACGTTCTCGCACAGGGTGGCAGAACTGACGACGGCGCGATAATCGTAACGACGAAAGACAGCGGCGAGCACGTGCTCTCGGAGTACGAATCGCGCCTCGACACCTCTTTGCCGGTCGGCGTCATCGACTGCGTTTCGAAACAGCAGGGGATGAACCACCGTCGGGCAGACCGCGTCGCATTCGCCTCTTCGCCGGTCGATATGACCGGTATCGGTATCAAACTCTCCAAGTTCCTCCAGGAGTTCTACGATTTGGGGACGCGCGCGAACCGAATCGCGTTCGACTCGCTCTCGACGCTACTCATGTACTCGAACCTGCAGACCGTGTTCCGGTTTCTCCACGTGTTCACTGGTCGCGTCCAGAGCGCGGAAGCGTTGGGCCTGTTCATTATCGATTCGACTGCACACGATGGCAAGACGATGAGCACCCTCCGCCAACTGTTCGACGGCGAAATCGAGGTTCGAGAAGCCGACGGCAACGAGTCTGAAATCCGGCTGAAAGGCGTCGGTTCGACATTCGGTTGGCAACCGCTGTAGGCGGAAGTCGTCGCGCGTCGTCGGCCACGGCCACCGCCAGCCGAATCCTTTTGCCCGCGCGTGGCCTCTGTTTTCGTATGCCAGTGGAACGTGACGACGAACTCCGCGACATTCTCGAACTCGATACAGTCGCCGTCGTGGGATGCTCCTCGACGCCCGGCAAGGACGCCCACGAAATCCCGAAGTACCTCCGTGAGCACGGGTACGAAGTCATTCCGGTCAACCCTTACGCCGACGAGATTTTCGGGCGAAAAGCCTACGACTCGCTCACCGAGGTGGAAGCGAACATCGACATCGTGGACGTATTCCGCCCGAGCGAAGAAGTCGCCGGAATCGTGGACAACGCCATCGAACGCGACGATGCTGGCGTCATCTGGACGCAGTTAGGCATCCGCGACGACGAGGCCGCGAAGCGCGCCGAGGACGCCGGAAAGCGAGTGGTACAAGACCACTGTATGAAAGTCGAACACCAGCGACTAATGGAGTGAGCATCACCACGTGTCATGCGGTCGGTTTCGCTTTTTCCAACGGTTGGGGGTCACACGACGACTGTCACACGTCCAGCGATGAGAACGGACGCCCTTTGACGCTCAACCACGTGAAGACCCCGACACAGACATCCGGCCGACTCACCACGCTGGACGAGCGATAGACTCCGTGCGAATAGCCTGGTTCGTTTA
This sequence comes from uncultured Haladaptatus sp., assembly GCA_964399275.1. Taxonomy (GTDB): domain Archaea; phylum Halobacteriota; class Halobacteria; order Halobacteriales; family Haladaptataceae; genus Haladaptatus. The sequence goes on along the minus strand of CAYNQM010000122.1, from coordinate 6,820 downwards.
AAAACAGGGCCGGTGGAGAGACGGCTAGCTGTTTGAGTTCTCTTTGCCGGGGTTGTCTTCGTCGTCACCCTCGTCGTTTCCGTGACCGCGGTCGTCGTCCGCCTCCGGCTCGTAGACATACAAGCAGTCGTTGCTGTACGACCGTCCGAACTTGTCCGCGTCCTCACAGCAGAGGACGCGACCGTCGTCCATCACGTAAACGTTATCGACGTTGATGAGCGCGTCGTCCGCAACGCTTGCCGGGTCGCTCGCGTCTGGACCGACGATGACGGGTTCGAGCGTCGAGACGTTGTAGTCGTCTTCAAGTTCGGCACGGTAGACGACGCCGCCGTCCACGCGATTCATCCGGACGTTACCGAGCGTGTCGGCCATGGCGTCGTTGAGCTCTGAAATTGCGAAGTAGACGTAGTCGCCGGGTTTCGCGCCATCGACGCTGTCCACCCCTTCGGCCTTGTTGAACTCGATGGTCGCGCCGATTTCTTTGGCGGCTGCACGCATTTCGAGGAACGGAACCTTTCGGAGTTCCTCATCGACGCCGTCCGGCCCTTCGCTCTCGTACTGCTCCGCCCATTCGAGGATTTCTTCGTTCGTGATGTAGTTCCGGTTTCCGTTCTCGACAACTTCCTTGTCGGCCTCTTCGATTGCCGCTTCGAGGTCTTCTTCCCAGTCGGTGTCGGCGTGGGTTTCAAGATAATCGACCTGCGTGATGTCGTCGTACTGGGCAATCCACTCTTCGACTTCGCGGTTGGTGGCGTGACCTAGTTTCACCCACTCGAATTCGAGGGATACGTCCGCTGGCGGGTTCTTTTTTGCGGCTTCCTCGTTGGTTACCTTCGGTGCGTAGATGGTACCAGCGAGGTCCATCGGGTCGCAGTAGCAATCGATCTGCTTGTCCGCCACGAATTTGTAGATACCTTTGCTGTCCCCGTCGGAACAACCGTAGACGGTCTTATTGTCGCTCTGGATGTCCGGCGCTTCCCAGGCTGCACGGCCCATGACCCAGTATTTGATGGGTTCCGGGGTCTCTGCAGTCGGCTCGCGGACATCGACGTGGTAGCCGTAGCGATACGGGTTGGGGTACACGTCACCAATCGGTTTGGTCGTGTTACGCTCATCTTCGGCGGATTGGTCGGCTGGACTCGAAGTCTGGTCAACTGGTTCGGCACCGAGGTAGTAAGCGAGGAATTCAAGTCCCGTCAGGGCCCAGTAACCTTGAATGTTCCAAGATTCGTCGCCGTAGTATCCATCCACGGCCTCTTGAATACCGTTCGGATTGGGCCGGTTCCAGAACTGACCAGCACCGATGAGGTTCTTGCCGGTTCCTTGTTCCACGATGTCGCCGACCGTCGCGGTGAGCGAAACGCGGGTGTGTGCGTAGTTCTCCTCGGACGAAATCATCGTGTTCCACGGCGAGAGGTCACCGTAGCAGTTGATTCGCGTTCCGCCGAGTTCGCGAAGGGATTCGGTGTTGGCGAGGTTGATAGCAGTCTCCAAATCGGCATTCCACTCACCGTCCTCGTCTTGCCAAATCGGAATTCGGGAGATGTTTCCCGGGCTATTTTCCCAGTTCGTAAACAGGTATCCCTCGGTACCTTCGTCGTCGGTAGCGACGAACTCGTTGCAGTCCGGATTGTAAGCGGCGTCCCCGTATTGAGTTCCGGCGAAGATGTCCCGAGTGATGTCCCGCCCGTCAGGTGTCTGAACGACGCCGAGACGTTCGGTGTCACCGTTGATGAGGTCTTCTTCCTGAGCGAGGAACACGTATTCCCCGCCAGCGCTCCGAATCGCACCCTGTTCTTCGTTCGTCTGGGGTGTCGATAATTCGTCAAAATCGTCGTTGTTCCCGCCCATCGTAAACTGAAATCCGCTGAAGTAGCCGATTCCAGACTTGTTGTACGGTGCGGGGTTGTCACGGCTTGGGTGCTGGAGGCTGTAGAGGGGCGTTCCGTCCTCAAATACGAACGGCCCAGTGACCTCTGCACCGAACGCAGTCGATGAAAATCGCTTGAGGTTCCCGTTCACGTAGGGTGCGCGAGGCGTGTTGGTATCTTCGGGAGGTTCCGTACTTTCGATTCCGGTAACGTTCGCAGAGACGCTCGCGCCCAAGGTGGCGGCCACGGACGTTTCCATCAGCTTACGTCTGGTAAACTCGACCATGCAAGCGTGTGAATATACACTAATCGCATGTAAATTCATAATATAAATATCTGATATATAATTCTACTACAAAATACACAGTTACTATGTGTCTTTTTGGATACATAGATTTGAATTTTTGAACTCGTTCTCGGAGTTCCGCTTTCAGTAGCAAGTGACTGACGCGACGACGCAGAGAAGGCGATTTCATGGTGCGATAGTGCAACCGTCTCCTGAAGAACGGGCGACCTTACTCAATTCCCATTTCTTTCGCCCCGTCGCGTATCTCTTGGGCGCGTTTTCGAACCGAAGCGACGTACCGTTCGATTTCCGTGGGCTTTTTGCCGTAAAACGAAGCGACCCAGTTGATGTCCGAATACGGCTGGGTGAGAAAGTATGCGGACAGCGTATCGCGGCCCGCTTGAATTATTTCGGGTGGGACGCCGCGCTCGCCCGTGCCAGCCTCTTCGAACCCGTTTACGTCGAAGTATACATCGGCGTACAACTCCGCTAAATCGGGGTCTTCGAAGCAAATCTCGATGTGCTCTGGTGCCTCGAATCGATACCGGGTTTCGTCCTCGTCCGGACGCTCTACCGTAACGATTCTGACACCCAGTACGTAGTCTCTGTATATCGATTCGTCCTCTTCGAGAGGGCTGTTCTGATTGGTTTGTGGCATCGTTTGTCTCCCTCCGCTTTTCGCGCGCTGTTGGAGCGACCGTTCCAAACCGGATGCGGGACATTGAAATTAAAGACGGTGACTCATTAGTAGTTTCGTGATTTGAGTATACATCCGTAGTAAGCGAGCGACGAAACTCCGACGAACTGCTGGAGGTGGTATCCTATCCGTCCCATTCCGCGAACGAGCGATAAATCCCCTTCGAGAGGTAGCGTTCGCTGGAGTCGGGGAAGATGGTGATGACCGAATCGTACGGGGCGTCGATTTCCCCGTCCCGAATCTTTTCAGCGACCTGCTGGGCGGCGACGCTCGCCGCGCCCGCACTGGAGGCGACCAGATGTCCTTCCTCGCGCGCGAGTCGTTTCAGTTCGTCGTGGGCAGTCCGGTCTGGCACCTGCACGACGTCGTCCACGAGGTCGGGGTCGAACAGTTCGTTCGTCGTCGGGTCGTGGGTACCGATGCCTTCGATTTTGTACTCTTCTTCCTCCACGTCGGCACCCAGCGTTGTCGAATAAAGCGAACCAGTCGGCTCGACGGCAGTGACGTAGGTGTCGGGATTCTGCTCGCGGGCGTACTGTGCCATCCCCATCAGCGTTCCCGCAGTGCCACAACCGGCGACGATCGCGCCCACTTCGCCATCGAGCGCGTCGTAAATCTCCGGTGCGGTCGTTTCGTAATGCGCCTCGACGTTCAGAGGATTGCCGAACTGTTGTGGAACGACCGCGTTTTCCGTCTCCTCGGCGAGTTGGTGGGCGCGGTCGATTGCACCGCCCATTCCGTCCTCGGTCGGCGTGTTGATGACTTCGGCACCGAGCGCTCGCATGAGTTGCTGTTTCTCGACGCTGAACCGTTCCGGAACGACGAAGACGGCGTTCACGTCGAGTTGAGTCGCCGCGACTGCGAATCCGATACCGGTGTTTCCGGCGGTCGGTTCGATGACAGTCCCGCCGGGAACGAGATCGCCGGAATCCAGCATCGCTTCGAGCATGTACTTCCCGATGCGGTCTTTGACGCTCGCGCCGGGATTGAACGACTCCAACTTGGCGTACACCGGCACGTCGTCGGGTACGTCCTGAACGCGGACGAGCGGTGTTTGCCCGATAGTGTCCAACACCGAATCGAGCGGTTCCCGATGTGTCGTCATGCGCGAAAAATAGGTGGCGGGCCTGTTAGTCGTTGTTATGTGCTGGCTTCTGCAGTCTCGTCCGTCGCATCGTCTTCCGCGCCGTCTTCCGTTTCGTCCTGTTCCGGCAGTTCGGCGTCTTCAAGCACCGATTCGATGTCGATACCCTCCTCGCGAGCTAGTGCCTCGATGATCGCGCGCTGTTCGGCGTTTTCGTTTTCGAGGCGCTGGACGCGCTCGTCCGTATCCTCCAGCGAATCGCGGATGGCGAGCACTTGCTCGCGCAGTTCGTTCAGTTTCGCGTACAATTTCTCTGCAGTGTCGGCGACTTTCTGAATCTTCTTGGCCGTGCTTCCGAGTCCCATATTCGAGCATTCGTTCTGAAGTAATGTGGTTTTTCCGACTCAAACGCGGCGTTTAATGCATCTCGGTGAGTGGCTTCGGGCATGAGCGAGCGACTCGCCCCGAAAGTCGGAATCGCGTCGTGTGTGGCAGTGCTCGTAGCGCTCTCACTTCCGTACTTCCTCGCCCCCGCGACGGCGGTCGGCGTCTACTACGGCACGATTCCGGTACCCGTTGACCTGCTCGATACGTTCTTCGCACTCGTAGCCCTCATCGCGTTCGGCTCCGGACTGAAAGAGCGAAGCGATCCGGCGACCGTCGCTGGCGTCACCCTCGCTCTCGGTGGGTTCATGGCCGCCATTACCCTCTGGTGGGCGGCCGTGACGCCGCCGGACACGCTCGTGGAAGCGGCGCGAATGGACGCGCTTTCCGCCCATCGCTGGGGATTCGCACTCGTTTCGCTGACTGTCCCCGCAAGCGCCGGTTGGTACGCCCGAAACGTGCTGTAGTCGTCCCTTTTCGCGGCACAGTGAGTTGTTACCTAGTTGCAGTCTGCCTATAACAAAGTGGTGTGACGGTGGAGGTGGGTTCGTGCCATCCGACGCCACCCATCCGTGGTCGCACGTCTCTCGGCCACTGCTCGTCGCCGTGGTCGTCGTCATGCTGGGAGACGTGGTCACCACCGGGGTCGGACTCGAACTCGGTTTGCAAGAGGGCAATCCCTTCGTCGCGCATCTGCTCGCGGAGGTCGGGCTGATGGGCCTCGTGATTCTCAAGGCGATAACCGTGTTCTTGCTGGTCGTCCTCTCGGGGTGGACCCATCGTTCCCACCGAACCTTCCGACTCGGAAGCCTCGTCTACCTCGTCGTCGGCCTGCTGGTCGTCTTCTCGAACGTTGTCGCCATCGCCGCGGTCGCCTGAGTCGAACCACGACCGTAGAAATCGCAACCCGAAAGGCCCTTAAGGCGGTGTCGGTTATTCAGATGTGGACTAGGTTGAGCAGTTAGGCCCTGCTCCTTGCCCGCGCTGTGGTCTTGAGCGGGAACCGAACTCCGGATGAGTCCGGTCAGACCGGGCCGGGCCCCGGAAGCCAACGTAGAAGCCTCGTCCTGCGGGGCCAGCGGTCTGCGTCGAACACTCGCAGGGGTGTCTCGTCGCAGTTAGTCGGTGGTAATCCGTCAGGCACGGAAGTGAGCAGCGGACCATCGGACATCTGTCGCTCGTAGGATCGCGGGGTGGAGGAGGCAACCGGGATTCCCCGGCCCGGAACGCCGGGCGACTCCGGCCGTCCACATTCATATCGCATTCTTACGTCGAGTCGAAACGCCCGTTATTCGCGTCGAAACGACTGCTACTGGATTCGAAACGGTCGAATTTTCCACGAATCGAGCATGCTGGCGACGAACACCTTCGTCCAGCGTGTGCGCTTCTCGGGTTTCACGTCGTCCTGCGTCACTTCGAACAGACAGGAGGGCATCGCCAAGTCGTACCGCGTCTTGTTGACGAGCATCGGCGCAGTCGCGTACTTCGTCGTTTCGACGGGCGTCTGAACGAAGTCGTATACCGAATCGTAGCCGGTGACGTACTCGTCGTTCAGTCGTTCGATGGCTGTCTTGATGCTCCGCGTCACCTTCCCGTGTTTCGACCGGAAGACGTTCTGTCCGACGCCCTCATCGTTTTTCCGTCGCAGAATCCCCTTCGAACTGTGGAGGTCGATGATAACGTCCGGACTGTGACCGGTTATCGCGCTCCAAATCTCCTTAGCAAGCGCGTTCTTCGGCGGTTCACCGATCGGGAACTGCCGATTCAAGTCCATCTCGCCGGGCCACTCCCGACGCTGTTCCTCAATTGCAGGGACGTTCGCCTCCGGCAGGACGACGAGCGTTCCGGCGTCGATGTCCCACCGGCGCACGTCTTGGGCCGCCCGGTAGCCACTCTCCTCGTTGCCGTGCATCCCGCCGACGACGAACGCCGTCGGCCCCTGCTTTCCCGAGCGAATCGTGTACATCGTCGTTTCTTGCTCGGTTCCGGCGCGTATCTTCGAGGTTTCGACCGTCTGCTTTGCCTCGGTATTGCTCTCGGTCGTCGTACTCGCCTGCGTCGTCGCAGTCGTCACCGTCCCGGCCTTGGCGTCGTTTGGGGCATTGCCAGAACAGCCACTGAGAAGGGTAGTTCCACCGACCGAGAGGACACCGACAGCAGAAAGAAACGCACGTCTGTCACTCTCCATGCTGTGGAAATACTGTTCGAGCTACTTTAACGCTCTTTCAGGCTAATTGAAACGACCGACGGTTCGAAGCGTAGTCAGTTGCCGCTGAGCGCCTCCAACTCGGCAGGGTTGGCGACTTCGACGCCGCCCGTGAGTTGGCGGTGGGGGTACGGCATGTCGATGCCTTCCGCGTCGAAACGCTCCTTGACGGCGGTGACGTACTCGCCGCGCGTCTTCACGAAGTCGCCGCGTGCGGGGTCGTCAATCCAGAAGCGGGATTTCAGGCCGACTGCGGAGTCGCCGAGTTCGGTGAGTCGAACCGAGGGTTCGG
>CAYNQM010000121.1:1445-9908 GCA_964399275.1 uncultured Haladaptatus sp. | reverse complement strand
TGCCCCCCTCACGCGCTCCCGACACGACCGCGGGCTGACGACCGAAATCGGCTATCAGGACAGTTCGGTGCGACTCACTGGCCGCAAGCGACGACGTGTGATGCGGATGCGTCGCCAGCACAACCGCGCTCGAATCGCCTCCAAATCGGAGCGCAACCAAGTGTACGGCTTCACCGAAATCCGGAGACTCGTCGGCGCGCTCCAGTTGCCGACGAACGTGCGAGACAGGGCCTGCGTGCTGTTCGAATCCGCCCAGTCCGAAGACCTGCTTCGCGGTCGCTCGCTGGAAGGCTTCGCCGCGGCGGCCGTGTACGCGACGTGCCGCACCGCCGCTGTCTCCCGTACGCTTGACGAAGTCGTGGAAAAAGCCCGCGCCGAACGGAGCGAACTGACTGTCGCATACGACGCCCTGAACCGCGACCTCGGCCTTCCAACCGGGCCAATCGACCCCCGCGAGTATCTTCCCCGATTCGCCAGCCAACTCGACCTCTCGATGGCGACCGAGCGACGCGCGGAGGAACTTGTCGGAAGGGCGGAAGCCGAAAATCTCGTTAGCGGACGCAATCCCGGTGGTGTCGCTGCGGCTTGTCTCTACGCCGCTGGCCGCGAGCGCAACGAGAAAATCACTCAGTCCGTCGCCGCCGAAGTCGCCGACGTGACGCCCGTAACGCTTCGTTCGACGTACCGCGAGCTACAGTAACGACGGACGACGACCTACAGCAACCGAAGAAGCGACCTACAGCAACCGAACTGCTCGTCCGAGTTCCGCGAACTGTTCTACCGGCTCACTCTCCGGCGCAGTCGTCGCTACTGGCCGACCGTGTCTCTGTGCGTCCGCGAGCGTCTCCGATTCCGGCATCGTCGTCACTGGCGCACCGAGCGTCTGCTCCACCGTTTCGACCGGTGGCCCGTCTCGAACTCTGTTTAGTACGACCCGCAAGAGACCCGCATCGAGGTGGCGCGCCAGCGCCCTCGTCCGAACCGCATCGGCCAGCGCGAACGTCTGCGGAACGGTGACGAGTACGCAGGCTTCCGCGACGACGAGCGGTAATCCCGCGTCGGCCGACATTCCAGCAGGACAGTCGATGACGACGTGTTCGCGCTCGTCCGCGACCTGTTCGATCACCCCGACGAATTCGGTCAGGTTGCACGCCCGCGCGCCAGCGAGGGTGCGACCACAGGGAAGGATGGCGACGTTTCCGACGCGCGAAACCGCTTCGAGCGGTTGCGCGCGCCCGGCGAGCACGTCGTGCAAGTCCGGGCCGCGTGCCGCCGGAAGGTCTGCCATGGCGAGGTCAGCGTCAACGACCACGGCATCGAGTTCGTAGCCGAGATTCAGCGCGACGGTCGATTTCCCGACGCCACCCTTTCCGCCCGTCACCGCGAGAATCACGGCTCGCTCCCGACGCTCTCGTCTGCGCGCACCGATTCGATGTGCTCGCGAGCGTCGTCCACTCGCTTCGCAACTGCGCGAAGTTTCTCTTCGTCGTCGCCGATCTGCCGAACCAACTCTCGCTTTTCCTCCCGCCTTTCGACTGTCGTGTCTTCCCACATTTCGTACTGCTCGATTCGCGTCTCGACCGCTGACAGCCACGTTTTGACTGCATCGGGGAGTTCGGGACGGTTCGGCAGTGGAACGGCGTCCGCAGGCGGTCGGGAATCCCCGAGCGCCCGAACGACCCCCGTCGCCGTCGGCTCGATGGTCATCGACACGTCCCGTCCATCGAGACCGAATCCACCCGGTTGCGTCCGTGGTCGCGGCTCTGCGGCCCGTTCAGTCCAGACGATTTCGGCGGGTGGTTCGTCCGACTCCGGCTGTTTTTGCGTGTTTGGCGTGTCCGTCGGAATCGACGGACTCGCATACCCGAGCGACAGGCGTTCGCCCGCACCGACGACGCCCTCGAAACCGCCGTCGTCCCACCCTGCGTCCGGAACTCCCTCACTGCGTGGCGGCCAGACCTCTCCGTCGAGTCTATTCCCGATTCGAATCCTGACGGGCGTCTCGGTCGAATTTTCGACGACCAGTTCGACCAGCGTGACGGCGTCTCGCTCGTCCGTCGTCCAGCGTAGCGTTACCATGCCCCGAGTTGGTTTCGTTCTCGGATTTAAATCTGTAGTACGGGTGCACCGAGACATTCGCTGGCTTCCACCGGCGTCTCGAACCGACTACAGGCCAGCACGATCGGCGCACGAAGGGGTGCAATGCGGGCAATCGCCAGCGCCTCTGTTACCGAATCGCCTTCGAACGCTCCGGCGTCAGTTACCCGTCCGGTTCCCGGTATTTGTTCGACTGCGTCAGCGAACTCCTCGCGGACGCTCCGCGCGAGACGCCGACGCGCAGTCCGTTCGAGATTCTCCTTTCGGTCGCGGAGATGCAACCGCTTGGCTCGCTGGTCTCTCGCCGACCGCTGTCGCTCCCGTGCGCGCTCCAACGTCTGTTCGGCGGCGATTCGCTCGGTCTCGGTTTCCGAGAGTTTTCGCGTCGCCTCCCGAAGACTCGTTTCGGCGTCTGCCGGATTCAGTCCCGCCTCCCGCATCGCTTGCACTTGTCCGCGGAGCGCGGCCACTCGCTCCCGAAGTTCGGTCTCCGACCCACTCGTGTTCGCGACGTGTCGTCGCTCCGATTCGAGCGAAACGTCCGGTACGTCCATCGAATTCAATTTCCGTTCGAGCGCGGCTATCTCGTCGTCCTGTGGTGTCGTCACCCCACGGCAACGCGCGACGGCGGCCAGTGCAGTTCGCGTTCGAACGCTCGTCTGCGAGTCGATGAGGCCGACGTGCTGATGCATCGCGCTGGGGTTCGAACAGTCGATTGCCAGCGACTCGTCTGCCCCTCCCCTGACGACGTCGACGACTGCGTTCGGCGACAGCGACGCGTCGGAGAGGTCGATGGCTCGTCCGGTTCGGGTCTCGCTCCCGATTCGAACCTTCATAGCTCCTCGTCGCGCATGGCGTCGGGCGTCGGGTGGTCGGTTCCGACACGAATTTGGCGTACGGCGTGGCCGGTTGGTCGCGGTTTTCGTACTCGCTCGCGGCCTTCCGAACCGAGTCGGGAACGTCGGCGAATTCGTTCAGCGGTGCTGTGCGCTCTATCTGGACGTCCGCTTCGTGTTTCTCGCGGAGTCGAAGCGCGAGGAAAGCCCCCAACTCCGTCTCCCGAAGTAGTACGGCGCGTCCGAATCGTCGAACGACGCACTCCTCGTGAGTCGTACAGACGTTCCGGAGCGTCTGCCGGGCGGGACTGGAGTACGTAATTATCAGTAGCACACAGGTTCGTTCGCTGTTACTATCGTTTAAAATTACCTCACCGTGTCCGGGCGGACGTTCCGATTCGGTGGTCGGGTTCGAACGCTGCGCCCGCCCTAATAAATGACCGCCGATGCGGTGGAGAACGTTGATTCTGCTCGCTGTGCGATTACTCGATGAAATCCTATGGTTGACAATGACTATCTCGACCCATTGTACTTCCCGAGTCAGGCGTGGTTCTCGCGGTACGAGAAGACGATCAACGACGACGACGAGTACAACGAGATGAGCGAAGGGTGGGGCGTCGAGTTCGACGGCGACATCATCTTCGAGATGACGAACATGCCCGTAGACGACCTCGACACCGCTGCGATGCCCGAGTACCTACGGGACGAACTCGACCAGTATATGACCGAGACGGGTGACGGGTACACGGGATTCGCCTACCTCGGACTGGAGGACGGTCGATGCACGGGGTCTGACCTGATTACCGGCCCGGACACCGTCGATACCGGCTTTCACCTCACCGCTCACACCGAAGATTGGGAGGAACTGCTTCGCGGCGACACCGACATCATTCGAGGGCTGATGAGCGGGAGTTTCGAACTCGACGGCAACATGCAAAAAATTCTCCAGTATTCGAACTCGGCCCAGCGACTCACGTCGCTCGCGGCGTCGAGAAAGGCGACCGCGTTGCGACCGTCCTTCCCACGTCCGTCCAGTTTATCGTCGCGGAACACGCCATCACGCGGGCGGGCGGCGTCCACATCCCGAACGACTTCCTCGATTCCGAGGACGACCTCGCCTATCGACTCGAACAGGGGGATCCACAAGCACTCATTGGAAATGCGGCGCACAGCGACCTCCTGTTCGACCTGTACGACGAACTCGACATCGACCACCTCTTGCTCACCGAGATAGCCGATTACTCGGCTAACCCGCCGACGCACGACGAACATCCCGACGCCGAGTGGTTCGTGGACGTTATCGAGGACACGAGTCGAAACCCACCCGACGTGGAGTTCGACGTGGAATCCGACGTTCACACCATTCTCTTTACGGGTGGGACGACCGGGCGACCGAAGGGCTGTTTGCTCTCCCATCGGAACGTCCTCGCCAACGCCCGGCAGGGGGTGGCGAGCATGTCGCAACTGGCGACGATGCTCCGCGGAACCGAATCCGCGCTTCTCGCGCTTCCCATCTACCACGCCTACGGCTACTCGGTCGCTCACTCGCTTCTCGACCTCCCAGTCACCGTCCTGCTCGCGCCCGATCCTCGCGATACCGAGGGAATGGTCGAACTCATCGACGACCACGACCCGGTACTCCTGTTCGGCGTGCCGACGCAGTTCATGGACATCGTGGACGAAGAACTGGACACGAGCGTCGTCGGCATCTCCGGCTCTGCTCCGCTGGCGAGCGAGACGAAAGCGTCGTTCGAGCGTCACGGAACTGGCGTCTCGCAAGGGTACGGCCTGTCGAAGATGTCTCCCATCACCCACTTCGACATTCGTGGCGTCTACGAGATGATGCTCGGAAACGCCCCCGACGACGCCGGTCTCGACCAGCCGACTATCGGTATTCCGGTACCGGACACCGACGTCAAACTAATCGACATCGACTCCGGCGAAGAGATTCCGATGGAACGAGCCATCGAGGACGGGCTGGAAGGGGAGATGTACCTGAACGGACCACAGCGAATGCTCGGCTATCTCGACGCCGAAACGCCGCCGTTCGACGATGCGGGGTTCGTGCCGACGGGGGACGTGGTCAGAATCGACGAACAGGGCCGATTCTACGTCGTAGACCGCGTCAAGGACATGATAAACGTTTCCGGGCTGAAGGTGTACTCGGAAGAAGTGGACGAAATCCTGTTCGATCACGAGGGCGTTCGACGCCCGGCGACCGTCGGCGTGCCGAACCCCGAGCGACCCGGGAGCGAGCGCGTCAAGGTGTACGTCGAACCGGAACCCGATAGCGAAGACGCCCTCGCGCCCGAGGACATCCGGGAGTTCCTCGCGGGCAAAGTACCGCGACACGCCCGCCCCAGCTCGGTCGAATTCGTCGAGAAGATACCACAGACGGCAATCGGCAAGATCGACAAGAAACGACTCCGAGAACGCCACGCCGACGAGAACGAGCGCGAGTAACCTCCCCGATGAACCCGAGACGAGCAAAAAAGACCGTGTACACGGTGCAGTACTTTCATCGAGAGTTGTGAACACGTATCAACCAACGATGTCCGTACGATTTCAGACGCGAACCACCATCTCGAACGAGGAAGCGCGCGCGGCGTCGCTCGCCGCGCTCGCTGGCGCACTCCTCGTCGGAATCCTGCTTCAGGTGACGAACAGCAACATCGCCGTAATGGAGTTCGGACGGCTCGTGGGTGCCAGCTACTCGGTCGGATGGCTCGTGTTGCTCGTTTCGAGCACCGCGTTCGCCCTCGTCTTCGTCGAGTTTCTCTCCCGAACCGTCAACTCCTTCGTCACGCAGGTCATCAGCATGTCGAGCCAGCAGGAGCACCTCAGAAAGTTCCTCGTGCCGCTCCTCCGGCGGTCGGCACTGACGCTGACCGCGTTCAATCTCGGCCTCGCGTACGGACTCGCACTGGCGATTGTGTTCCACGCTCTGGTTCTGCCAGCTTTGTTGCGGTACGTCGGTGACGTTCCAGTACCGATTCCGAATCTGAGCCTCCACGTCTTCGTGTGGGTGCTGTACGGCGGTGTCTTGGGCATCGTCTACGGACTGATGATGGAACGTTGATACGCCGTCGATAGAAATCAGTTATCGCGTTCTGACGGACCATTCGCCGTCCGAAAGTTCGGCGACCGCGTCGAACAACGTCTTCAGCGTGTTGATGGTCTGTGCGTCGTGTGCGTCGGGGTCGAGATGGAAATGTGCGCTCACGCCTGCAGTGGCGAATCGGCCAGTGAGCACGTGCAGGAACTTGTACACCGTCTGTACGTCGGAGTACTGGAGCAGGGCCGTCAACGAGTGAAAGCAGGCGACGGTTTCATAGCCGTTTCCGTGCCACTGCTGAAGCACCTCGCTAATCTTGATACCCAACCCCGTCAAGTCGCCCGGATTCGAGAGCGTGTCGATGACCGCGTCGTTCGGCGTCTCGTGTACTGACGTCGATGTGGACACGGAGCGAACCGTTTCTCCGACGCTGAGGAATCGGAGGTTCGCCGGACGACCTCCGGCATGCGAAAGCCAGTCCTGTAGGCATCCGTCGGGCGAACGCGTGAACGTTACCCAGAGAACGTTTTCCTGTTCGGACGGCACTTGGGTCAGTAAGTCGACACAGGCCTCGTCGGTTTCCGAGCTAATCGACGGAGCCAGAACGAGAACGCTAGATTTGTCGCCCAAAGTGTCCGAAACACTGCTCATACTGAGCCGTCCCCGGCTATGGCGAACCTGCTCTCTGCGTGATTCGTCCCGTGCCATCCAGTGTGTATCATCGGGCCACCTCCATTATTATGAGCTTGATAAGTCACTGAATCTTTGTTGGCAGTTTCGCATTTTACACACCTACACACGCAGTTCTATGTCAATACTATTTTCTGAGCATGTTTATTTATTTTTCCATATTCCGGATATTGCCACTCGTCATAGACCATCTATTAAAAACTCTGCGTCCCGGTCGCCGAGCAGTTCGTACACCCGCTCTCGCGCATCCCCTTCGGATTCCGCGACGACGACGATGCCCTCCGCCCTCGCGTCGCCACGAGCGCGATACACGGCCAAACCGCCCTCGCTCTCGAACTCAGTTGCGTACGTCCTGAGTACGGCGAGCACCCGTTGCTCCGTCGATTCGAGGTCGCTCTCGCCGGATTCGAACTCCGAGAGCGCGTCCTCGATGTTCCGAAGCGCGGAGATCCTATCCATATCAGGTCGTTCTGAGGTGGTCTGTGGAGGGTTCGTACACTTCACCCTTCTGTTTTAGCTTCTCGATTTCGTGCTCCGCTTTGGTCGGATCCATGCCGATTTCGTCGGCTCGGTCGAGGACGACCTCGACTGGCGCACCTTCGTCGTACTCCTCTTCGATGTCCGCGATGAGCTGTTTGATGTTCTTGATGCGGTCGCGCTGGGATTTCGACGTTCCCGTCTCGACCACGTCCGCGTCGAACTGTCCCGTCTCGGGGTCAACGCCGATGTCCTGCAAGCACGACCGAACGATTTCTATGACGCGGTCTGCGTCTTTTTTCTCCACCGTATCTGATAGTCGAACCCGAGCGCTCGCCTCGGCGAGGCGAACGAGAGCCTCCAACTTCCGGGCCGTGACCGGAATCGGGGCGTCCTCGTCCGTCCCCTTGGAACGCAGATCGACGTAGAAATCCCGGATCGCTTGGCGGGCCTCCGAACTCATCGTCGGATAGACGTTCGATTTCGAGTACGCGATGTACTTCCGCAGGAGTTCGGCGTCGATGGCCGGGGCCACCTCCTCCGTCTGACTGTTGACCTGTTCCTCCGAGATGTTCGGCGCGTTAATTTCGGTTCGCTGGGTGTTCAACTCGCCCGCGAAGTTAGTCTGCAGGATGTGTTCCGCGAGCCGCGAGTCGTGGTCGGGATCCGGTTTGTCCGTCACCGTGAAGATGAGGTCGAACCGGGAGATGAGCGCGGGTTCGAGATTGATCTGCTCGCCGATGGATTCGTACTGGTCGAACCGCCCGTACTTCGGGTTCGCCGCTCCGAGAAGTGAACAGCGCGATTTTAAGGTTGCATTAATTCCGGCTTTGCTCACGCTGATCTTCTGCTGTTCGAGTCCCTCGTGCATTGCGGAGCGGTCTTCCGGACTCATCTTGTCGAGTTCGTCCACCGCCGCGATACCCTTGTCCGCGAGGACGAGTGCACCTGCTTCGAGCGTCCACTGCTGACCGTCGCCGAAGTCGTCGCGAACGGCGGCAGCAGTAAGCCCTGCCGAACTGGAGCCTTTACCGGACGTATAGACAGAACGAGGCGCAATATTTTGGATATATGACAACATCTGGCTCTTACCCGTCCCCGGATCCCCGATCAGAAGCATGTGCAGGTCGCCGCGAATCCGCGACCCGTCCGGGAGGTGTTTGGTCACGCCGGAGAACAACTGGAGAATCATCGCGAGTTTCTCTTGTTCGTAGCCGTAGATGGCCGGTGCGATGGAATCGACCATCTGTTCGTAGATGTCCGACTCGTTGGAGAGTTCGATGATTTCCTCTTTGTCCTCGTCCGTGA
>CAYNQM010000121.1:0-1435 GCA_964399275.1 uncultured Haladaptatus sp. | reverse complement strand
CATGTCCTCGAACTCTTCGTCCTCGATGACGACCGAGACGCCGTCCATGTACACGTCGAAGACGGCGGACTTCTCCTGTGCGTTTCCTTGCTGTTCGAGGTGGAGGACGCCGGTGACGGTTACGTGGTCGCCGGGCGATACTTCGCCGGTGATGTCGTCTTCGATGTGAATATCGAGGCTCTGGGGCGTTTCTCCACCGCGGAGGCCTTCCGGACTCTCCTGTACGCGGAGTTTCTGGGAGTCGATGAACTCGGACTGGTCGAAGTTGATGCGGAACGGTCCCTGTCGCTCACAGCCCTGACACTCGTGAGGTTCCTGAAAATCGCCGCCGGACTGCGGGATGAACGACAGCGTTCCACAGCGCTGGCACTCGAACGCGGCTTCCTGAATCTTCGGTCGAACGCCGGTCGCTTTGCGGACGATTCCTTGCACGCTGACCAGCGTGTTGACGTGCCGGGCACGAATCGCGCGGATGTCCGTGTGTTCCGGCAGGTGCCGGAGACGGACGTGTGCCTGCCCGAGGCTCACGTCCACCGGGAGGTCGTACAGACGAAGCGCCTCTTCGGCGTACTCTTGCAACTGCTGTGGTTGCGCGAGGTAGTCGTCCGCGATGTCCGCGTCGTATCGATACAGGTCGTCCCAGTCGATGTACAGCGACCGCTTTTCGTTCGGGTACTGTTGGGCCAATTCCCCGATTTGGTCGCTGTAGTATCGCCGGTAGAACTGCTCGAATTTGTCTACCAGTTCCGTGTTTTCCGCGCGAGCCATTCATCAACCCTTGGTTCTCGATTACGTAAGAACTTTCGCAAAATTCAGTCAGAGTTTGATGACCAACGACGTCGGGGGATGGATAACGACCTTGCCATTGCAACCCCGCCGCCTTCCCCTTCGTGCATCGAATCAACATCCATGATTGGACCACTGACGGTCGGGAAGAAAGCGGCAAAGTTCGGCTACAAACGATTCGGGAAAACCGGTGCGCTGGTGCTCGGTGCCGGGTCTGTCGGCGGTTACTTCTTCGTCAAACGGAAATTCAAATCGAAGATGAAAGGGAAAGCTCTCGAAGACGACGAGTCGTCGCAGAACACGGAGTCCTCGTCTTCGAGCCAGCAGGCCGAATAACGTTCGCAACGCTTTTTCGAAAACCGTTCGTATCGTGGTGCTCCGCCGTGCTTGGCATCATTATGTGCTCAGAACGGAGTTGTGGCTCACCAGTTCGTTCGCCGTAAAATCTGGATGGGATCGCCCGGATTTGAACCAGGGTTATCGGCACCCAAGGCCGAAAGGATACCAAGCTACCCCACGATCCCGTACATCCTCATTTCCGCCTTGTACTGTAAAGAGTTTCGTTTTGTGCGGGGTGGGGCTGAAACTGTCACACTCGCCCATTCAGTCGTCTTCCCCGAACAGTTCGAGGTCGGCGACGATGTCGAAC
>CAYNQM010000120.1:0-10017 GCA_964399275.1 uncultured Haladaptatus sp. | reverse complement strand
GACACCGCCGAGTACGGCGGCCTGACGCGCGGCGAGGACATCGAGGACGATCACCCCCGCGAACAGATGGAGCACGTCCTGGAGGAAGTCCAGAACGGCGAGTTCGCTCGCGAGTGGATTCTGGAGAATCAGGCCGGACGCCCGGCTTACCACCAGAAGCGGACTGCCGAGAAGAACCACGACATCGAGGAGGTCGGCGCGGAACTGCGCGACCTGTTCGCGTGGGCCGACGAGGAAGAATCCGGGGACGAAAATGAGAAACAGGAGGTGCCCGCCGATGACTAGCGATACTTCCGAGAAACCTCGAAGCGGGCGGGAAGCGATCCGACCCGCGAGTAATGAGAAACGAAAAATGGCGAACGTGAGCCACACGCATCCCCACACCGACCAGGGCGCGATGAACCGTGTATTCGACCGCGGGCCGGTCGCGACCGACGGTAGCGGATCGGCGGAAACGTCCGAGGACGAATCCCGAACGATGGCCGAGGTATCCCATACACCGCCGAAAGGTGCGGGAGACTCGTCCGAAGTCTTCGAACGCGGTTACGAGCGTCAGGTACGACAAAAATGAGCGAAGGAACCCTGTACGACGCGGTGTGGGACGAGCATCGCGTCACCGACCTGCCGACCGGACAAACCCAGTTGTTCGTCGGCTTGCACCTCGTTCACGAGGTGACGAGTCCGCAAGCCTTCGGGATGTTGCAGGAGCGCGACATGGAGGTCGCGTACCCCGACCGAACGCACGCGACGGTGGATCACATCGTTCCGACAGCCGACCAGTCACGACCGTACAGCGACGATTCTGCGGAGGAGATGATGTCGGAACTGGAGGAAAACGTCCGAGGAGCGGGCATCGATTTCTCGCATCCCGACTCTGGAGACCAAGGCATCGTCCACGTCATCGGGCCGGAACAGGGACTGACCCAACCCGGCATGACCGTGGTCTGTGGCGACAGCCACACCGCAACGCACGGCGCGTTCGGTGCGCTGGCGTTCGGTATCGGCACCAGCCAGATTCGGGACGTGCTGGCGACCGGCACCGTGGCGATGGAGAAACAGGACGTGCGCCAGATTCGCGTCACGGGCGAGTTGGGTGCGGGCGTCTCCGCCAAGGACGTCATCCTCGAAATCATCCGCCGACTCGGCACCGACGGCGGCGTCGGCTACGTCTACGAGTACGCAGGCGAAGCCATCGAGAATCTGGGCATGGAAGGTCGGATGAGCATCTGCAATATGTCCATCGAGGGCGGTGCTCGCGCGGGCTACGTCAATCCCGACGAGACGACGTTCGAGTACCTGCGCGAGACGGACGAATTTCAGGACGACCCCGAGAAGTTCGAGCGCCTGAAACCCTACTGGGAGTCGATTCGGTCGGACGAGGACGCCACCTACGACGACGTGGTGGAAATCGACGGCAACGATCTCGAACCGATGGTGACGTGGGGTACGACGCCCGGACAGGGCGTCGGCGTCACGGAACCGATTCCGGAGCCGGACGACCTCCCGGCAGTGAAGCGCGAGACGGCCCGACAAGCGCAGGAACACATGGGCGTCGAACCCGGCGAGACGATGGAAGGCTACGACATCGACGTGGCGTTCCTCGGTTCCTGTACGAACGCTCGACTGCCCGACCTGCGACGGGCCGCGGAAATCGTCGAAGGCAGGGCGGTTCACGACGACGTGCGAGCGATAGTCGTCCCCGGCAGTCAGCGCGTGAAAGCCGCCGCCGAGGACGAAGGGCTGGACGAAATCTTCCGAGAGGCAGGGTTCGACTGGCGCGGTGCGGGCTGTTCGATGTGTCTCGGGATGAATCCCGACCAACTGGACGGCGACGAAGCCTGCGCCTCGTCCTCGAACCGCAACTTCGTCGGACGGCAGGGCAGTCCGGACGGGCGAACCGTGCTGATGAATCCGAAGATGGTCGCGGCCGCCGCAGTCCACGGCGAAGTGACCGACGTGCGCACGCTGAAGGAGGTGGCGGAAGCATGACCGAAACAATCGAACAGGAGTCGGGAACTGGCATCGCGGTTCGTGGGAACGACATCGACACCGACCAAATCATCCCGGCGCGGTTCATGAAAGTCGTCACCTTCGACGGACTGGGTCAGTTCGCCTTCTTCGACCAGCGGTTCACGGACGACGACGAGCAGAAAGCCCATCCGTTCAACAACGACCAGCATCGAGACGCCTCGGTGCTGGTCGTCAACGCCAACTTCGGTTGTGGCTCGTCGCGCGAGCACGCGCCGCAGGCGCTCGCCCGCTGGGGCATCGACGCCATCGTCGGCGAGAGCTTCGCGGAAATCTTCTCGGGCAACTGCCTCGCACTCGGGATTCCGACCGTCACCGCCGACGCGGAAACGGTCGCAGAACTCCAGGACTACGTCGAAGCCAATCCCGACGCCGTAATCGAGGTGGACGTAGCGGGCGAGCAAGTTCGCTACGACGACCGGAAAATCGAAGCGAGCGTGGACGACGCCCAGCGAAAGGCACTCGTGGAAGGCATCTGGGACACGACCGCACTGATGAAATCGAACGAGCAGGCCATCCAGGAGACGGCCGAAAACCTCCCCTACGTCGAATTATGACCGAACGAATCGCAGTCATCCCCGGTGACGGAATCGGACGGGAAGTCGTCCCTTCGACTCGGCAGGTTCTCGATGCGGTCGAACCGGAGTTCGAATTCGTGGAAGCCGACGCTGGCGACGCGGTGAAAGCCGAGACGGGCACCGCGCTCCCCGACGAAACGCGCGAACTCGTGGAACGTGCGGACGCCACCTTGTTCGGCGCGGCGGGCGAGACGGCGGCGGAGGTCATCCTCCCCCTCCGCAGTGCAGTCGATTCGTTCGTCAACGTTCGGCCCGCGAGGGCCTACCCCGGCACCGACGCGCTTCGGCCCGAAACCGACCTCGTCTTCCTCAGGGAGAACACCGAGGGCGTCTACGCGGGCCACGAATCCAGACTCTCCGACGACGTGGCGACCCTGACCCGCGTCGTCACCGAATCCGCCTCCGAGCGGCTCGCGGAGTTCGCCTGCTAGTACGTGACTGAGCGCGACGAGGGCGTAGTCACCATCGCTCACAAGGCCAACGTGATGCGCGAGACGGACGGTCTCTTCCGAGAGACGGTCGCTCGCGTGGCCGACGTTCGCGGCGTCCCTCACGACGATGCCCTGATAGACGCGCTGGCGACCCACCTCTGCTTGCGGCCCGAAGCGTACGGTGTGGTCGTCTGCCCCAACCTCGCTGGCGACGTGCTCTCCGACCTCGCCGCCGGACTCGTCGGCGGTCTGGGTTTGCTCCCCTCCGCCAACATCGGCCCCGAACGCGCCCTGTTCGAACCCGTCCACGGCACCGCCCCGGACATCGCGGGCGAGGGTGTGGCAAACCCCTGCGCCACCATGCTCTCGGCAGCGATGTTGCTGGAGTATCTGGAATACGACGCGGAAGGACAGGCGGTTCGCGGTGCCGTCGAGTCCGTGCTGGAAGACGGCCCCCGGACGCCCGACTTGGGCGGCGAAGCCGGGACTACCGAGGTGACGGAAGCAGTGCTCGACCGACTCTCGTAATCACGCCGAAAACACGCCGAACAGCGCCATCAACGCGCTGAACGCGCCGAGCCCGATAAAACAGAGTTGCGTCATCAGCACCTTCCAGTTCGCCGGTTCGACCTCCTCCATCGGCGTCGTGCTTCCGATGGCGTCCAACTGCTCGCCGAACCGCGAGAGTTGGTAGGCGTATCGGTAGCCAACCGCTCCGACGGCGATACCTGCGAGACTGAGCAGGATTCGTGCGAAATCTGCCATGCGCCTCGTCTCGCGTTTCGAAATAAATATTTTATGTCACCAGATCGATTAGTCGGTCAATCCGTATCCGCGCCGGAACAGGTACGCATCGACCAACATGAACACCACAGCCAACCCCGACAGCACCGCGAGCGAGAGGTTCGGGTTGACCTCCGACGCCCCCAAAAATCCGTACCGAATCCCGTTGACCATGTAGACCATCGGGTTGAGCAGGGTGACGTCGCGGAAGATGCCCGGCGGAAGGCTGTTGACGGTGTAGAAGACCCCGCCGAAGAAGACGAGGGGACGGACGAGGAACTGGTTCATCATCGTCAGGTTGTCCCAGTCGTCGGCCCAGAGGCCGCCGACCACGCCGATGCTCGAAAACAGGAGCGTGATGACGAACGCGAAGGCGAGGAGGTAGAACGGTTTTGCGACGCCGACGCTGGTGAAGAACGCGCCGATGACGGCGATGAGCGCTCCGACGAGCAGGCCGCGAACCGCGCCGGAGACGATGTACGCCGCGACCATCCGCGAGTAGGACATCGGCGAGGTCAGAGCTTCTTCGATGTAGCGGTTCCAGCGCCCGTGGAAGATGGAGAACGAGGAGTTCTCGAAGGCGTTGGAAATCGCGCCGAGAACCACCAGACCGGGCAGGATGAACGTGATGTACTCCACGGTCAGTCCGTCGAACTTCATGGTTCCGACGCGTTTCCCGAGGACGACGCCGAAGACAGCGAAGTAGAGCACGTTCGTCACGAACGGCGGGACGAAGGTGTTTCGCGGCCTGCGCAGAAAGCGCAGGATTTCCCGGCGCGTGAGCGTCACGAATCCGGTGAGGCCGCTCATTCTATCCCTCCGTCGGCGACTGCCGAGGCGGTCTCTCGTTCCGCTCGATTCTCCTCGTCAGTTCGCGTCATGGAGACGAACACCTCTTCGAGCGAGGTTCGAGAGATGTCGAAGTAGTCGATGTCGAACCCTTTCCGGTCGAGTTCGCGGACGAGTTCGGGGGCGAGCAGTCCGGCCTCCCGCGCCGTGATGACGAGGTCGTCGCCCTCCAGTTCGACCTCTCGAATCTTGTCGCGGCCTGCGGAAAGGTCGGGAACGGTTTCCGGCGGGTTGCGGAGCGTGACAGTGATCTTGTCCGGTCCTCGGTCCATCAACTCGTCTGGACTCGCCACCTCGACGATTTCTCCCGAATCCAAAATCGCCACTTCGTCGCAGAGTCGCTCCGCCTCCTCGATGTAGTGGGTCGTGAGCAGAATCGTCGTCCCCGACTCGTTGAGTTCGGTGATAGTCTCCCAGAGTTCGTGACGAATCTGCACGTCCACGCCCGCGGTGGGTTCGTCCAGAATGAGCAAATCGGGTTCGGTGATGAGCGCCCGCGCCAGCATGAATCGACGTTTCATCCCGCCCGAGAGCCAGTCGAATCGCGTGTCGCGCTTGTCGTAGATTCCGACCCGTTTCAGCACCTCGTCGGCTTTTTCCTCGGCCTCCGATTTCGGAATCCCGTGGTAGCCAGCCTTGTGCTCCAGCACCTCCCGAATCGGAAAGAACCGATCGACGTTGAACTCCTGTGGCGCGAGACCGATTCGGTTGCGCGCTTCGCGGTAGTCGTCTTCCACGTCCGCGCCGAACACTTCCGCGGTGCCGCCGGATTTCTTCACCAGTCCGACGAGGACGTTGATGAACGTCGTCTTGCCCGCACCGTTCGGCCCGAGTAGGCCGAAAAACGACCCCTGCGGTACGTCGAGCGAGACGCCGTTCAACGCCCGTACCTCCCCGTACTCCTTCTCTAAGTCCCGTATGCGTATCGCAGAATCCATTCAACAGTCGTAGCAGGTGGCCGGGGTTAAGCCTGCTGAACCGGGTTAGAGGTTCGCAAGCACCTCGTCCGCGTCGTCGAGGTACGACTCCAAATGTCCCTCGTCGTGGGCGAACGAGAGGTGGTGGCGCTTGTACGGATTCGGCGTGAAGAAGTGCCCGCGCTCCCGCATTCCGGCCGCGAATTGGTGGAACGTCTCACCGTCCAAGCCGAGAACGTCTTCGTAGTTTTCGGGTTCCCCCGTCACCCCGAACTGGAGGCTGAAGATGCTTCGGTGGCCGACGACGCGCCCCTCGACGCCGTGGTCGGCCAACAGGTCGCGGAGACCGGCGCGGTACTCGTCGCCGAGGTCGGTGACGTAGCTCTGGACGTCCTCCTCCACGATTGTCTCGATGGTCTCGCGCGCCGCGGCCAGTCCGGGCAGGTTTCCGGAGTAGGTGCCGCTGATGACGACGCCGCTCTCGTTGTCGCCGCCCGCCTGCGACAGCAGGTCTTCGCGCCCGCCGACCGCCGCGACGGGGTAGCCGTTGCCCAGTGCTTTCGCCACGCAGGTCAAATCGGGTGTGACGCCGAACTCGCCCTGTGCACCCTGTGGCGAGTGCCGGAATCCCGAAATCACCTCGTCGAAGATGAGCGGGACGTCGGCCTCCGCGGTCAGTTCGCGCAGGGTGGCGAGGAATTCCTCTTGAGGCAGGATACAGCCGACGGAGTGGGGGATCGGTTCGAGGATGACGCCAGCGAGGTCGTCGCCGTGTTCGCGGAAGACCTCCCGAACCGCTTCCGAATCGTTGAACGGGACGACCAGCGTGTTCTCCACGGCGGCAGAGAGCATTCCGTCGGATTCGGGGTACTGCTCGCCGAGGTCGTCTTCCGGCGGATAGACGCTCACGTCCACGTAGTCGTGCCAGCCGTGGTAACAGCCCTCGAATTTCAGGAGTTTCTCGTTGCCCGTGTGAGCGCGGGCGAGTCGAGTCGCGTGGTAGGTCGCTTCGCTCCCGCTGTTGCAGAAGTTGACCTGTTCGACGCTCGGGAGGAGGTCAACTAGTCGCTCGGCCACCTCGACTTCGAGCGGGGCGGTTCCCGCGCCGTAGAGGACGCCGCCGTCGATGGCTCTCCGGGCGGCGTCGTCCACCGACTCGCGGCCGTGGCCGAGGATGATGGGGCCGAACCCGAGATGGTAGTCGGTGTACTCGTCGCTATCGACCGTGGTGAGCGTCGCACCATCCGCGCGCTCGAAAGCGATGTCGCCCGTCTCGTAGGCCTGCGCCCGGAGTCCTGTCTGGGCACCGCCCGGAATGACGTCTTTGGCGCGGTCAACGATTTTCTCACTCTGCGTCGCGTCGCTCATCGATTTCGGATTCATGATTGAACAGAAAATCACGTCGTCGGTCGTCAGTCGTCGGTCGTCGTGCTGGTCGCCGCACTGCCGGATTCGACTCCCTCGCCTGCCCACACGCCGGTCGAGAAGTCGATGGCGTCGTTCCACTTCGCCACGAGGGTCGTCACCGCGAGGTCGCCCGTGACGTTGTTCATCGTGCGCATTCGGTCGAGCAGGGGGTCGATACCGAGGACGAGGGCAATCGCCTGAATCGGCAGGCCGACCTGCGTGAACACGACCGTCATCATGACGATGCTCGCGCCGGGAACGCCCGCAGTTCCGACACTCGCGATGAGTGCCGTGACGAGGACGCTCAACTGCTCTGCCATCGTCAGCGATTCGCCGACGACGTTGGCGGTGAAGATAGCGGCGATTCCGAGGTACATCGCCGTCCCGTCCATGTTGATGGTCGCACCTAGCGGGAGCGAGAAACTGTACACCTCGTGGTCGATGCCGAGGTTCTCGTCCGCGTTGGACATCGTTACGGGGAGCGTCCCGCTGGACGACCGAATGCTCAGCGCCGTCATCATCGCGTCTTTGCTCCCACGGACGAACGAGACAGGAGACCGCCCGACGAGTCCGCTGACGATGACGAGGAGATAGACGACCGAAATCTGGAGGCCGATTGCGATGGCGAGCGTTGCGAACAGTTTGAACAGCGAGAGGATGGCTTCCGTGCCGGTCTGAGCGAACAGCGCCGCCATCAGCGCGAAGACGCCGATGACGCCGTATTCCATCACGCCCCAGACGACTTTGAACATCACTTCCGCGCCCGCTTCAACCATATCGAAAATCGTCTCGACGCCCCTGTAAACGCTCGAATCGACCTCCGCCTCGTCACGGACGACGGTCAGGCCGATGCCGAACGCCAGCGCAAAGAAGATGACGCTGAGGATTTTCCCCTCTGCCATCGCGCCGAACGGATTTTCGGGCACGATGTTGAGGAAGACCTGCCCCATTCCGGGCGACTGTTTTGTCTCGACCGCGCTCTTTTTCGTCGCGTCTTCGAGCAACAAGCCGACGCCGGGGTCAATGACGTTGCTCACGACGAGACCGATTCCGATGGCAACCATCGTCGTGAAGAGGTACAGAAGGATGACTTGGCCGCCGACCTTCCCGAGGTTCTTCGGCGAGAGGTTCCGCGCGGCCATGATAAGCGTGAAGACCACGATGGGGACGATGACCATCTTCAGCAGTCGAACGAACAGATCCCCGAGCGGCTGGAGGTTCGTCGCCGGTTCGCCGACGACTAGTCCCACGACAGAGCCGAGGACGAACGCGGCTGCGATACGGTAGATGATGGGCACCGACCGATATCGTTGCCACGCTCCTCGCATACTGGTTCCCGTCATACTTTAACACGATTCCTGGAATTCCTCAAAAACAGTTTCGATTCATCGCAAAATTAGTTCATAATCCATAGTATTTTCCGTTAAGTTTGTGATTTTATGTGTTTCTCGTGGTGGGTCGGAGGCGAGTCACGTCCGACGATTCTGTTGGGACTTCTCCATCAGAATAGACTGTTCGGATTATCGTTCATCGTTTTCCACTTCCCCGTTTCCGATTCGGAACGCGGTGGTCGAAGGTCGGTCGGTTTATAAATACCCGTTCCCGCGAACGAGCGGCGCGAGTGAGCAAGAAGTCGTCACCCCTCGATGGAGGTTCCTCGGCCCGACAGCAACGCAGTAGGGCAAATAATAACGCTTAGCCCTCGGAATCGAAACAGCGCCGTACGCCCCAGAACCGAAAGAATCGCCGTAAATGGCGAGCACGCCGGAGGTGTACGGCGGGTCGTCGGGTTCCCAGTCGTCCAGCCGCTCGGCGAGTTCCTCGTCCGAGAGCGCGACCGAAAGCTCTCGGTTCGGGATGTCCACCGTCACCTCGTCGCCGTCTTCGAGCACTGCAATCGGGCCGCCGTCACGGGCTTCCGGTGCAACATGGCCGACCATCGGGCCGCGAGTTGCACCCGAAAAGCGTCCGTCGGTGAGGAGTGCCACGTCGTCCTCGTGGCCCTGCCCGACGACTGCCGCAGTGACACCGAGCATCTCGCGCATACCGGGGCCGCCACGGGGGCCTTCATTGCGGATGGCGAGCACGTCCCCCGATTCGAGGTGGCCCTCTTGGACGTACCTCATCGCGTCTTCCTCGTTCTCGAAGACGCGGGCCGGGCCGGTGTGATGGAACTTGTCGTCGCCGGTCACTTTCAGCACCGCACCGTCCGGCGAGAGGTTGCCGGTCAGAATCTTGATTGCGCCTTCCTCGTGGAACGGATCGTCTGCGGGCCGAATGAAATCGGCGTCTGCGTCCACTTCGCCCGTGACGCCCAGGTGGTCGAGTTCCTCCGCAATCGTGCGGCCTGTCACCGTCATCGCATCGCCGTGGGCATACCCTGCATCGAGCAGTCGGCGGAGGACGGTCGGAACGCCGCCGATTTCGTGGAGGTCTTGCATCACCCGTGAGCCGCCGGGCTGGAGATTAACGATTTTCGGCGTCCGGCGCGAAATCTCGTCGAAGTCCTCGATTTCGAGGTCGATTCCGGCCTCGGCCGCGAGCGCGAGCAGGTGGAGCACCGCGTTCGTAGACCCGCCCATCGCCACCTGTATTGCGATAGCGTTCTCGAACGATTTTCGGGAGAGGATGTCGGAGGGCTTTCTGTCGTTCTCCACCGCGTCGAGGACGAGTTCCCCGGCGCGCTCCGCGACGTCGTAGCGTTCCTCGGACTCGGCGGGCGGACTCGCGGAACCGAGCGGTGCAAGTCCGAGCGCCTCTGAGATGGAAGCCATCGTGTTCGCGGTGAACATGCCGCCGCACGACCCCGCCCCGGGGCAGGCGTCGTGTTCGAGTTCGACCAACTCCTCTTCGCTCATGTCGCCGTGGGCCACCGCACCGACGCCCTCGAAGACGTTTTGAACCGTCACCTCGCGTCCCTCGTGTTCGCCGGGAAGGATGGAACCCCCATAAAGAAAGACGGTCGGGAGGTCGGTGCGGATGGCCGCCATCATCATTCCGGGGAGGTTTTTGTCACATCCCGCG
>CAYNQM010000119.1:4509-10045 GCA_964399275.1 uncultured Haladaptatus sp. | reverse complement strand
ACGCCCGAACGGTCACAACAGCTCTCTGCCCTCTCGGCAATCGCTCACGAACTGCTGACGGACGACGAGATCGGCGACCTGCTGGACGAACTCGAATCGCAGGAACTGGACGACGAACAGGCCGCCGTCGTGCGCGAGGTTCGCAGAGAGTACGAGCGAGCGACCCGCGTCCCCGGCGACTTGGTGGAAGAGATTTCGCGCACCACCTCCGAAGCACTGCCGAAGTGGAAGGAGGCGAAGGCTGAAGACGACTTCTCGACTTTCGCGCCGACGCTCGAAAAGCTGGTCGAGCTGAAACGCGAATACGCCGAGCATATCGACCCCGACAAAGACCCCTACGAGGTGCTGTTCGCGGATTACGAGCCCTACCTCGGTATCGAGACGGCGGAAGAGATGCTGGAGCGACTCCGCGACGAACTCGTCCCCCTCATCGACTCGATTCGGGAGAGCGACGTGGAACTTGCTGACCCATTCGACGGCACCTACGATACCGACACGCAGGAACAGCTTTCGCGGGACATCCTCGACACGCTCGGCTACGACTGGAACCGCGGTCGTCTCGACACCGCCCCGCACCCGTTCTCCAGCGGCACGCAGTTCGACGCCCGCGTGACGACGCGATTCGACGAGAGCGACCCGCTCGGCGCGATGATGAGCACCATCCACGAGTTCGGTCACGCGACCTACACGCAAGGGCTTCCGGACGAGGAGTACGGAACGCCGCTCGGGCAGTCCCGCGACCTGACCGCCCACGAGTCCCAGTCCCGTATCTGGGAGAACCACGTCGGTCGGTCGCGCGCTTTCTGGGAGCGATTCCTGCCCGCGCTCAAAGAGCGATTCCCGGACGTGGAAGACGCCTCGGTCGAGGACTTGTACGAGGCCGTGAACCACGTCTACGAGGACAACCTGATTCGCGTCGAAGCCGACGAACTGACCTACCACATGCACATCGTGGTGCGGTTCGAAATCGAGAAGGCGCTCATCCGCGGCGAGATCGAAGTCGAAGACGTGCCGGAACTCTGGAACGACAAGTACGAGGAGTACCTGGGCATCCGCCCCGACACCGATTCGGAAGGCTGTCTACAGGACATCCACTGGAGTCACGGCAGTTTCGGCTACTTCCCAACCTACTCGCTCGGGAGCGTCCTCGCGGCGCAACTCTTTGCGAAAGCCGAGGAGGACATTCCGGACTTGGACGACCAGATTCGAAACGGCGAGTTCGACGACTTCCACGACTGGCTGACGACGAACGTCCACCAGCACGGCTGTCTGTACACCACCGACGAACTCATCGAGCAGGCGACCGGCGAGGCGTTCACGGCGGATTACTTCCTCGACTACGCGAACGAGAAGTACAGCGAGCTGTACAACTTGGAGTAACAGGGCGATTCGACGGGGACGATTGAGGCGTGTTATTTTTCCATTATTTCACCAAAAATTTATTTCGTTCTGTTCCCCTTTGTAATGTGCATCCATGTTAAACGGAGAAAATCCAACGGAGAGAGACAGCGGACAGAATTTTACGACCTCGGCATCGCGACGGAAGTTCCTCATCGGGACGGGGGCATTGGCGGCGGGAACGGTCGGCACCCGCGAAGCGAAAGCCCACGGCGACTACGGCAATCGCGTCGTCGGCTACTATCCAGCGTGGGCGGGAGATTACACGCCTGCGGACGTACCGTACGACAAGCTTACTCACCTGAACTACGCCT
This sequence comes from uncultured Haladaptatus sp., assembly GCA_964399275.1. GTDB lineage: Archaea > Halobacteriota > Halobacteria > Halobacteriales > Haladaptataceae > Haladaptatus. The sequence continues at coordinate 8,333 of CAYNQM010000119.1, read as the reverse complement.
TCCTCGAACCGCAGTCGGACGGGACGGTCGTCGTGGGTGACTCGTCGGAAGAGAGCCTGCTCAGCGAATTATCGACCTACGACGACACGAACACCGTGTTCCTGCTCTCCATCAGTTCCGGGTGGTACTCCGGCAAATTCTCGGATGCAGCGTCCACCGCCGCGCGACGCCAACGATTCGCCAAGACGGCCGTCGATCTCATGTTGCAGTACAACTTCGACGGACTGGATTTGGACTGGGAGTATCCGGACGGGTCAGTTCGCGCCGAAGACCCGCACAACTTCACGCTCCTGCTCGAAGCGTGTCGCAACGAACTCGATTCCAGAGTCGGGACGTGGGCGCACCTGACGATGGCCGGTTCGCCCAATCCCAACATCGTCGCCGACGCCTACGAAGTCGGCACCATCAGCAACTACCTCGACCACGTCAACGTGATGACCTACGATTATCACGGCGACTGGAGCAACGACACCAACTTTAACGCGCCGTTCGATTCCCCGCCGGGAGACCCGGACGGCCAACAGAGTTGGAACACCACCAACCACATGGAAAACTGGGCTAGCAAGCCGATTGCGAACGACAAGCTCGTCATGGGAATGCCCTTCTACGGACGTTCCTACTCGGGCGTGTCGGCCACCAACGACGGACTGTTCAACTCCTTCAGTTCGTCCACGTCCGAGACGTACTACAACATCGTGCAGAACATCAAACCGCAGTCGGATTACGAGTACTTCTGGCACCCCGACGCACAAGTGCCGTGGCTGTACTCGTCAGCAGAGAACACGTTCATCTCCTACGACAACGTTCGCTCAATCTCGAACAAATCGAGTTACGTCAAGAATAACGGCTTCGGCGGAGCGATGTGCTGGGAACTCTCCCAAGACCCCAGTAACACGCTCATCACCGAGATGCACAGCACGCTCCACTGATTCGAACGAAGCCGTCAGGTTCGGCGTAACAGCGCCCGCAGATGGTCGGTCGAGAAAAAGGAACTCGGACGATCCATGTGAACGCCGATTTCGCCCGCCATCGTCCTGAGTCCGACGGTCTGAACCGGCTTGGGTAGGGAGTACGCTCGCCGAACCCAGTGACCCAGTCGAATCTCGTTTTTCAACTCTTTGCGCCACGCGCGTTCGTAGTCGGCCAGCGTGCCGGGATCGTCCGGGTCGATGGTTCGAGCGGCGTGGTCTGCGGCGGTCATGCCGTAGAGGATTCCCCCGCCAGTGAACGGTTTCGTCTGAGCGGCGGCGTCGCCGAGCAAGAATCCTCGATGCGCCGTGACGCTTCGCGGCGGGCCGATGGGTATCATTCCGGCACAGAAGTCGCTCGTCTCCACGTTGTACTCGGCGGTAAATCGGTCGAACAAATCGCGGACGTTCTCACCCGGCGGTGCGGCCAATCCGTATTCGACGCCAGCATCGCCGCGGGGGATGCGCCACGCGAAGAATCGCGGCGCAGTGAGGTGAACGTCCACGAAGTTTCCCCCGTGATGTTTCGTCGTGAACCCCAGCACGCCCTGTAGTTTTTCGGTCGGTTCCGGTAGGCCGAGATCCCGACGGACGCGAGAGACGGGACCATCACAGCCAACGACCATCTTCCCGCGAAAGGTCTCGATTCCATCGGGCGTGTTCGCGGTTACGTCCACGTAATCGCCGTGTTCGTCCACGTCGGTGACGCGGTGATTTTCGCGAACGTCCGCCCCCGCATTGCGGGCCGCGTCGGCCAGCGTTCGGTCGAGACCGATTCGGTCGATGACGTTCGAGACGACCTCGTCCTTGTAAAACGGATGTTCCGACGAGTGAGGGCCACCGACGTGAAAACGAGCACCATAGATTTCGTTCTGGAGAAGGTCGTCACGCGCACCGTCAGGTGTGAAGTTCCAGATGTCGGTGCTGACGTGGCCGGAGCAAGCGAGTGGTTCCCCCACCTGTCCACGTTCCAGAACGAGGACAGCGTGTCCCGCAGTTGCCGCTCGCCGCGCGAACCGCGACCCGGCGGGGCCTGCGCCGACCACCACGAAATCGTACATTATCCTCGCCTACTGCCCCCCGAGTCAAATACCTTCTTTCTCGGTGTGACAGCAGACCCGTCTATCTCGCCGATGGTGGGCGTTCCCCCGTACCGAGTTGTCGTCGCCGCATGTAGTGAACGAGTGCGGACAGCGCGAACGCGGCGACGATGATGACGCCCCAGATTTCGTCCGGGATGGCGGTAAACGGCGGAATACCGAGGAAGTCAGCGAGCACGAGAACCGCGCTCACGATGGCCAATCCAAGGTAGTACCGAATCCACGGAAATTCGTCCTGCGGGCGTAGATATCCTTCTAACTGTGCGGCGTTCGCCGAGAGTTCGACGACGCCCCTGCTCTGGTTGTAATCGACGATTCCCGCGTCCGAAAGCTTCGGGAGATGCGTCTGATAGAGCGAGGTGTACACGGACTTCCGCTCGTTCGCGGAGAGGCCCTCGACGGTGGTATCGTTCTCCCACGCGGCGACCTGCTCGGCGAGTTCACTCAACTCCACTGGACGGCCCTGCTGTTTGAGATAGTGGAGCGTGTACCGTCGCCGCCGATTTTTCAGAACGTCGAAGATGAGGTCTTCGGACAGTTCTTGTGGGGGTCCATCAGTCGAACTCATGCCACCAGTGACCCGCAATCCGTTGTTTCGCTATGCCATTGCCACCCGGACGTAACACGAGTGCGAAATTACCGCGGACAACACTTTGTTATCCAGTGCTTAGCTGGAGGTAATTTTCAAATTAATTAGAATAAGCAGGTTTAAGCGAGCGGTTCTTCGAGGTAAGCCCGCCATTCTGGCTGCGAGAAAGCCTCTCTGACGGTTCTCAATCGTCCATCGCTGGCGGTGCAGGTCTGTCGGCACGCGGACCATCCAGTTCGACGCCGGGGAGTTTGTGGCGGAGATACTGCCCGGTGTAGGAATCTCCGTTCTGCGCAATCTCCTCTGGCGTCCCAGTTGCGACGATTTCGCCGCCCTTCTCGCCGCCTTCCGGACCGAGGTCGATGACGTGGTCGGCGTTCTTCACGAGGTCGAGTTCGTGCTCGATGACGACGATGGAGTTGCCCTTTTCGGTGAGTCGCTGAAGCACCGAGATGAGTTTGCGCTCGTCTTCGTGATGCAGACCCGTCGTTGGTTCGTCCAGCAAGTAGAGCGTATCGCCCGTCGATTTCTTGCCGAGTTCTTCGGCGAGTTTGATGCGCTGGGCTTCCCCGCCCGACAGCGTCGTGGACGGTTGGCCGAGTTTCATGTAGTCGAGACCCACGTCCTTCAGCAGTTTCAGCCTGCGCCGAACCCGCGAATCGTGTTCGAAGAAGTCGTGGGCATCCTCGACGGACATATCGAGCACTTCCGCAATCGTCTTGCCGCGGTAGGTCACGTCCAGCGTCTCGTCGTTGTAGCGCGCGCCTTCGCACTCTTCACAGGGGACGTACACGTCTGAAAGGAAGTTCATCTCGATTTTCACGGTTCCCTGTCCGCCACACTCCTCACAGCGTCCGCCCTTCACGTTGAACGAGAAGCGACCCTTCTCGTAGCCGCGCTGTTTGGCGAGTTTCGTTTCCGCGAACGCTTCGCGGACGTAGTCGAAGACACCGGTGTAGGTCGCCGGGTTCGACCGCGGCGTTCGACCGATGGGCGACTGGTCGATGAGTCGCACTTTCTCGATTTCGTCCATCCCCTCGATTGCGTCGTGCTCGCCGGGGTCAACCGACGTGTTGTTGTTCATCTCGCGGGCCAGTCCCTTGTAGAGGATGTCGTGCATCAGGGTGGATTTGCCCGACCCCGAGACGCCCGTGATGGCGGTGAACT
>CAYNQM010000119.1:0-4499 GCA_964399275.1 uncultured Haladaptatus sp. | reverse complement strand
CGCGGTCCGCGGCGGACCGGCCGGAGAGGCCCTCCTCCCAGACCTCCCGGTCGCTCGGGAGCCCCACCTGCGCCTTCGGGCCGATGGCGGTGAACTTCCCGACGGGTATGTCCACGTCGAGATTCTTCAGGTTGTGCTGGCGGGCACCCCGAACCGTGAGATGCATGTCGCTGTCCCTTCGCTCGTCCGGCACCGGGATTTTCTCGCGTCCGGCGAGGTAGTCACCCGTGATGCTCTCCTCGTGAGCCATCACGTCTTCTACGTCGCCTTGGACGACGACTTCGCCGCCACGCCTGCCGGGGCCGGGACCCATGTCGATAACGTTGTCCGCCCGGCGCATCGTCTCCTCGTCGTGTTCGACGACGAGGAGGGTGTTACCCAAATCCCGCAGTTCACAGAGCGTGTTCAGCAGACGGTCGTTGTCGCGCTGGTGAAGTCCGATGGAGGGTTCGTCCAGCACGTACAGCACGCCGACCAGTCCCGACCCGATCTGAGTGGCAAGCCGAATTCGCTGGCTCTCGCCGCCAGAGAGCGTCGAGGCTTCGCGGTCGAGCGTGAGGTACTGCAAGCCGACCTCCTCCATGAAGCCGAGTCGAGCGCGAATCTCCTTCAGAATCTCCTCGGCAATTCGGTTCTGGCGGTCAGTAAGGTTCGCTTCGAGGTTTTCGAAGTGAACCAGTGCGTCCCCAATGGACATCTGATTGACTTCCGAAATCGAGGTTCCATCGACGTACACCGACCGACTCTGCGGTCGCAGTCGCGTGCCGTCACAGGCAGGGCACTCCGTCACCGCCATGTAGTCCTCGATGTGGTCTCGCGCACGGTCGCTGTCGGTCTCGACGTAGCGGCGTTCGAGGTTCGTCATCACGCCTTCGAACGGTTCTTCCTTCCGTCGAACCCCGTTTTTCGTGTCCCACTTGAACAGCACGTCCTCGTCGGTGCCGTAGAGGAAAGCGTCCTGAATTTCGGAATCGAGTTCCTCGAACGGCGTCGTCAAATCGACATCGAAGTGCCGGGCTACCGAATCCAGTTGTCTGCGGTAGTAGGTTCGCTGGTAGCCCCACGGTTCGAAGACGTGTTTCAACTGCTTCGAGGGGTCTTGGACGACGAGGTCTTCGTCCACTTCCTTCGTCTCGCCGATTCCCTCGCACTCCGGACACGCGCCGTGCGGACTGTTGAACGAGAAACTGCGCGTCTCGATTTCGCGGAAGTCGATGCCGCAGTTCGTGCAGGCCAAATCTTCGGAGAACTCGACGGCGAGTCGGGTGTCGTCCTCGCCAGCTAAATCCCCGGTCGAGCGCGTTTCCGCGCCCAAATCCACGTTCTCCGGTGGATTCGGAACGATGAGTTTCAACATTCCCTCGGCTTCCTCCAGTGCGGTCTCCACGCTGTCGGTGATGCGCGAGCGCGCCTCCTCACTGACCTTCACGCGGTCAACGATTACGTCGATGGTGTGGTCGTAGTTCTTGTCCAGTTCCGGGCGGTCGAGGGTCAAATCGAACTCCTCGCCGTCCACTTCGACGCGGGCGTAGCCGTCCGAAACGAGGTCGTCGAATAAGTCCGCGAACGCGCCCTTCTGGTCGCGGACGACCGGCGCGGCGATTTTCGCCTTCGTCCCTTCCGGCAGTTCCAGCACCCGACGAACCATGTTCTGGGCGCTCTGCTCGCCGACTTCCTGCCCACATTGCGGGCAGTGGGGCGTCCCTACGCGGGCGTAGAGCAGTCGGAGGTAGTCGTGCAGTTCGGTTACGGTACCGACCGTCGAACGCGGATTGTTCGCGGCGTTCTTCTGATCGATGGAGATGGCGGGCGACAAGCCTTCGACGTTCTCGACCTGCGGTTTGTCCATCTGCCCGAGGAAGTTCCGGGCGTAGGCCGACAGGCTCTCGATGTATCGTCGCTGTCCCTCAGCGTACACCGTCTCGAAGGCGAGCGAGGACTTGCCCGACCCTGACAGGCCGGTGACGACGTTGAACTCCTCGCGCGGAATCTTCACGTCGAGGTCCTTGAGGTTGTGTTCCTCGGCCCCCCGCACTTCGATGTAGTCCTTGCTCATCTATCCTCAGACAGCGACTGAATGAGGGTATGCCTGTCGGTTGCAGATGAAAGCGGAGTGAAAGTGAAAATGGGAGAGATGGTGGTATGTTTGAGTGTTCGATCTGTATCCTGTGACCGAAATTCGGTTGACGCCAAAGCGATTCGGATACGACACTTTTTTGATGTTTCACATGTTATAAAACAGAAGAAGCTGAGGCAGAAATAGTATGAGCAGAAAAACTGAAAAGGTTCGTTCTCGCTTTGGCTTTTCGTGGTCAGCGTGGAATCACCCGTTACGAGCGCAGATAGCGGCAGCAATTCTGCTCATTGTCGGTGGTATGGCGGGTGTTTTTCTCCAGAGCGAACTCGTACATCAAGGAACCACGTTTTTCCAGCAGCATCAGTTCTACGGCACCATCGCATCTGTCGCGTTTATGCTAATCGTATGTACTGTTGGACTGGCCGCGTTAGCACTAGTCGGTTGACAAGAGTGTCGGTTTTTACGCACACCTGGTTTCGGCATGGCTGTCGTCTGTAGCGCACTCCCCACCGTCAGGAATTCTAGTTCGCGGGGTTACTGAATCGTCGCCTCAACCTCTTCGTCATCTTCTTCGAGCAGTTGGGGTTTGCCGAGCGGAAGCGACCCGAACAGGACGTAGTGGATGACGAACGAGACGCCGACGAGTGCGAGCAGGATTGCTAGCGAGCGTTTGATGCGAGCCATGCCCGACGAGAGGGACAGAAAAATCAAGAAGACTTCGGTTTCCGCCACTGAAACACACTAATTCACTGAACACCTACAGACCTTGACTCAGGTGATACCATTCAGCCTCCCCAAGCTCCCTAATCCCGCAAAATCCATCAAAAATCCCATGTGGCGACTGTACGTCGAGTACGGCAAAGGCCACACCCCAGAGTTCACGGTGGGCGTCGTCGCCACGACGGTCGGTCGCCTGTCGGGACTGCTCCCGCCGTTCATCCTCGGCCTCGCCATCGACGCGATTTTCCTAAACCAGCGGGAGTTCCGCCTTCCTCTCTTTCCGTCGGAGTGGATTCCGGAGTCCGCGACGAGCCAACTCTGGCTCTCCATCGCCGTCATCGCGCTCTCGTTTCTCGTCGGGGCGGTCTTCTCGTGGCTCTCGGGATGGGGCTGGAATCGGTTCGCGCAGGGTGTTCAGCACACCATTCGGGTCGATACCTACGACAGGATGCAACTGCTGGACATGGGCTTTTTCGACGATAAGCAGACGGGCGAACTGATGTCGATTCTGAACAACGACGTGAACCAGTTGGAGACGTTTCTCAACGATGGCGTGAGTTCGGCCCTCCGAATCCTCGTGATGGTGGTCGGCATCGGAGGACTGCTGTTCTGGCTGAACCCCTCGCTCGCGCTGGTGGCGCTTCTGCCGGTGCCACTGTTGGCTCTGTTCACCGCCCTATTCGTTCGAATCATCCAGCCGAAGTACGCCGCGATGCGCGCCAGCGTCGGCGCGCTCAACTCCCGACTGGAAAACAACCTCGGCGGCGTTCGCGTCATCAAAACCGAGACGGCGGAGGCCCACGAATCCGAGCGCGTCGAAGAAGCGTCTCGGGACTACTACGATGCAAATTGGGACGCTATCAAAACTCGAATCACGTTCTTTCCCGGACTGAGCGTCCTCACGGGAATCGGATTCGCAATCACGTTCGCGGTCGGCGGATTTTGGATTCTTTCCGGGCCGCCCGGCCCGTTTTCGGGGACGCTCGACCCCGGCGAGTTCGTCACCTTCATCGTCCTCAGCCAGCAGTTCATCTGGCCGATGGCCCAATTCGGCCAAATTATCAACATCTACCAGCGCGCCAAGGCGTCGAGCACGCGCGTCTTCGACCTGATGAACGAGCGGGGGACGCTGGACGAGAGCGCGGACGCCCCCGATTTGGTCGTCACCGAGGGTCGAGTCGAATACGACGATGTGAGTTTCGGCTACGACGACGAAATCGTCGTCTCGAACGTCGATTTGCGCGCCGAGCGCGGCGATACCCTCGCGCTGGTCGGTCCGACTGGGGCAGGCAAATCCACCGTTCTCAAACTCCTGCTCAGGATGTACGACGTAGACGACGGCGAAATCCGAATCGACGGCACCGACATCCGTGACGTGAACCTCCGGAGCCTCCGCCGGAACGTCGGCTACGTCAGTCAAGACCCCTTCCTGTTCTACGGTACGGTCAGGGAGAACATCGCCTACGGCACGTTCGACGCCTCGGACGAGGAAGTCGTGGCGGCCGCGAAAGCCGCCGAAGCCCACGAATTCGTCGTCAACCTCCCGGAGGGCTACGAGACGATGGTCGGCGAACGCGGCATGAAGCTCTCGGGCGGCCAACGTCAACGACTCTCCATCGCGCGGACGATTCTCAAAAATCCCGCCGTCCTCGTACTGGACGAGGCGACGAGCCACGTCGATACCGAAACCGAGGCGCTCATC
>CAYNQM010000118.1:3551-10069 GCA_964399275.1 uncultured Haladaptatus sp. | reverse complement strand
TGACGGACATCGCGTACACGTTCCTCGATCCGCGAATCAAATTCGGGGAGGAGTCATAAATGTCAACGCAATCTGAAAACGCTTCGGCAACCAGTTCGTTCAAGGAACGATGGGAACCGCGTATGGAGCGGTTCCGTCGAGGGTGGAGTCGGTATACACAGCACAAGATGGGCGTCCTCGGGGTGCTCATCTTGACGATTTACATCCTTTGGGCACTCTTCCCGTCGGTGTTCGCGCCGCACAATCTGGCGTGGCGAGCGTTCGTCGGCAACGACCAATATACGTACCTAACGTTGCAACAGAAACAACAACTGCCACACCCACCCGCATTCGGTGATCCATTCTTCGCGCCGCTCGGAACGAACAAGGAAGGATATGGGATCATGACCTTACTCGTGTATTCTGCGAAAGACGCCCTGTACATCGGCTTTGCCGCAGGAATCCTCTCCAGTCTGGTCGGCGTTCCGCTCGGTCTCATCAGCGGGTTCTACGGTAACACGTGGATCGACGAGACCATCCAGCGCATCGTGGACGTGATGTACGGGATGCCGTTTCTCCCGTTCCTCATCGTGCTCGTCGCCATTCGGGGCATCACCACGACGAACATCATCCTCGGCATCGCGATAACGTCGTGGCTCAACAACTGTATCCTCATTCGCGGGGAGACGCTCTCACTCAAGGAACGTGCGTACGTCGAATCGGCGCGAGTCGCGGGTGCCAGCGACACGCGAATCGTGTTCCGGCACATCCTGCCGAACGTCGTTCCGCTGGCGTTCGTCTTCCTCGCACAAGACGCGGCGGCGGCGATTCTCGCACAAGCATCGCTCGCGTATCTCGGTCTGGCTGATTTCACGAACATTTCGTGGGGAATGATGATCGAGAACGTGAAATCACAAGGACACATTTACGACGCGCCGTGGTGGCTGATTCCGCCGGGATTGGCAATCACGTCCATCGCCGCGGCGTTCTACTTCATCGGGTTCTCGGTGGAGGACGTTGCTAATCCACAGGAGTAATGATATGTCACTGCTAGAAGTCAACGACCTTTGCGTTCGCTACGACGCCGGAGACAAGCAGGTTCACGCCGTCGATGGCGTGAGCTTCAACGTCGAACACGGCGACACGTACGGACTCGTGGGCGAATCGGGTTGCGGAAAGACGACGCTCGCCAAGTCGCTCATCCACCTGCTCGACTCGAACGGTTACGTCGAAAGCGGCGAAATCTGGTTCGACGGAACCCTTCCCGAGTGGGAAGACGAGAACGGACAGGTACGACGAGAAATAATCGAGGACGACAGATACCCAGTGCGCGCGGACGGGAAGACCGACCTCGCAAAGCTGGACAATCAGCAAATTCGGGACATGCGGTGGCGAAACATCGCGCTCATTCCACAGAGTGCGATGAACGCGCTCAATCCCGTGTACAAAGTTGGCGACCAGATTGTCGAAGCAATCTTGCGCCACGAGCCACACACGACCAAGGAGGAAGCGGACGCGCGTGCCCGCGACCTCATCGAGCGCGTCGGTATCGAACCCGACCGTGCAGACGACTACGCCCACCAGTTCAGTGGTGGGATGAAACAGCGCGCCGTCATCGCGATGGCGATGGCGTGCAGCCCGGACTTGCTCATCGCCGACGAGCCGACGACAGCGCTCGACGTCATCATTCAAGACCGGATTCTCGAAGAACTCGAAGCACTACAGGAGGAGTTCGGCGTCGCTATCCTCGTCGTGAGTCACGACATCAGTGTCATGGCTGAAATCTGTGACCAACTTGCCGTGATGTACGGCGGGAAAATGATGGAGAGCGGCCCGATAAGTAGCGTTCTCAACGACGCCGCGAACCCCTACACGCTCGGGTTAAAGAATTCGTTCCCGACGGTCGAGGAAGAACAGCAAGAACTCATCTCGATACCCGGCTCGCCACCGACACTGCTCGATCCGAGCGAGGGTTGCCGGTTCGCGCCACGATGTCCGTTCGTCGTGGACGAGTGCCATTCGGCACACCCACCGGGGTACGATGTCGAACAGGCGGAAGCGGGGAAGCGAATGGAAGCGTCGTCGCCCGACGTTCACCGGTCGGCTTGCTATCGCGTTGACGAACTCAAAACCATGCGCACTGAAGCGCAAAAGGAGGAAACATGGCATCAGGACACGACGCAGACCCACTAGTAGAAATCGATAACGTCTCGAAGTTGTTCGGCCAATCGCAGGGCGTCGTTGACCGGTTGCTCGGTCGTGAAGCACGACCAGTCCGCGCAGTGCAGGACATCGACTTGACCATCAATCGGGGCGACATCATGGGAATCGCCGGCGAATCGGGCTGTGGGAAAACCACGCTCGGGAAACTGCTGGTGAAGCTGTACGACCCGACCCACGGGACGATTCGGTTCGACGGACGCGATATTACCGAACTCTCGCGCGAAGACCAGCGAGTGTTCCGGCAACGCGTACAGATGATCTTCCAAGACCCGTACGAGAGCCTGAACCCGCGAATGACGGTTCACCAGTCGGTCGAGGAGCCGCTGAAGATAAACGACATCGGTGACGGCTACCAAGACCGCAGAGAACGCGTCATCGAGGTGCTCAACGACGTGGGACTCTCGCCCGCCGAGGCGTATCTGAACGAGTTCCCTAAGGAACTCTCGGGTGGCGAGCGTCAGCGCGTCGCTATCGCACGTGCGCTGGTGGTCAATCCGGACTTCGTCGTCTGTGACGAACCCGTGTCGATGCTCGACGTGTCGATTCGAGCAGGCGTGTTGAATCTGATGAAAGAACTTCAGGACGAGTACGGTCTGACGTACCTGTTCATCAGTCACGACCTGTCGCTGATTCGGTACATGTGTGATAGAACTGCCATCATGTACCTCGGCGACATCATCGAGCAGGGGCCGACGAGCGAAGTGGTGACGAACTCCAAACATCCGTACACCGAGGCGCTGTTCGATGCAGTGCCGGAAATCGCACCCGAAGCGAAACGACACCGTGCGAACGTCACTGGCGAGGTTCCCGACCCGCGGAATCCGCCGAGCGGATGTCAGTTTCATCCTCGATGTGCAAAAATTATCCCACCGGAGGATTGGAGGGGAAGTCAGGAGGCGTTCAGACGCGCGTTCAACTTCAAGCGCCGTGTGCTGACGGACGAAATCGACCTGGAGTCGGTGGAAGGCAAAGAACAGAGCGTCGCGGTTGACCAACTGCTCGAATCGGCTCTCGCGTTGGAATTGCCGGAAGAACACCGACTCGAGAGCGAAAACGCCGGGATCGTCGATGTCAACTCGCTCGACATGCCTCGGCAGGCAGAAAACGCGCTTCGGTCTGCCGCACGTGACCTTCTCAAAGGAAACGTCGAAGACGCACAGGAGCAACTCGACCGGGAGTTTCAAACGATATGCGAGCAGAGTCATCCGGAACTCCGACAGACGGGCGACCAGCTTACTGCTTGTCACCTCTACGAATCGTCAACTTCGAACGCGGAAGCCGTCGCACCGGACGCTTCCGACTAATCCCAGCAGTTCTCGACTTCGAGGGAAAATCTTATGCGATAATCACACAACACCACAGTTACATCTTCATGTCAAATTCGACTACCTCCACGTTGCGCCCGAACCAGCCCCTTCTCGTCGGTGCCGTTGTCGTTACGGCTATCGTCACCGCGTGGCTGTTTGTGCCGACCATGCAGGGGCACATCGCAACGATGAACGTCGGGAGCGTGGGTGCCACCCCGACCGACTACACCGTCACGGACGACGGCGAGGTTCTGTCGGTGTCGTTCGAGCTACACAACCCGACAGGGAGAGAAATATCCTTTTACAGCGGACAGATTCACGCATTCGACGGCAACGCACAGTTGACTGACGGGACGACGACATCGTTCGGCGGCGTCAGCGTTCCGCCCGGAGAAACGGTCACTGCTACCGTCGAGATGAACCTGCCCCCCGAGCAGAAAGCGGTCGCGAAGCGTGCCGCCGAATCGGGCTCGATTACGTTTGCGGGCAAGCTTCGGGGTGAAATCGGTGACGAGGACGTTACCGTTCCGGTAGACGGGGGGTCGGGACGATGACGGAGACGACGAACGAGTGGACGACCGACGGCGTCAAGGAAAACCTCCAACGCCGATACTGGTTCTCGATACTCTGGAAAGGCTTCGCTTCGGGCCTCATCGGGGGTCTCGCGGCGTTCACGTACAACATGTCTGGGTTGATGGCTGCGTCGATAGACCCGCAGTTGGTGCTCGGTCTCACTGCGCTCTCGGGTATCTACGCTCATCTCCTCGCAAACGACCTGTACGAAAGCATTCGCGTCGGAATCATCGGATTCTTCACTGGGGGGCTCTCGCTCATTCTGATGTGGGTCGCTCCGCTGTGGATTCTTCCATACACGACGGGTGCGCGCGACCTCCTTCTGCCGAAAATAACGGGAACGGCGGTGACGGCGGCGATTATCGTCTACGCGACGGTGTTCCTCGCCGCGTATCTCACCACGCTGACCATCGACGCATACGTCTCAACGTAAGGGTTTTGTTCGAAGCGTCAGTAGACGTTTTCGTGTCGAAAGACGTCCCTACGCGCGAACGTTCGGTTCGAGAACGCGGCACCTTCGCAAGCCACGGCGACGACCCGACGCTGGCAAGTTACCTCTCGTCTCTCTTTTTGCTGTTATCGGTACCGGCGCTCATCCTACTGACGTATGCGGGGTACTGGTACGACCTGTACCCGTATTCGATGATAATCCCGGCGTTCGTGGGTCTTCTCGTCGGGTCGATTGCGCTCGCGTTCACCGTCATGCACATAGCAACTCGCTAAAACGAGCTGTTTCGGAGCGTCATGTAAAAGAGAACGCCCATCGCCGCGACGAGGAGTCCGAACTCCAGTCGAGTCGCCGACCGCTTCCCAGAAGCGAAAAACAGCAGTAGACTCGACAAACCGAGGGCGAAAGCGAGGACGAACAGCAGTATCGATTGGTTAGCGTCGTCGGTCAACCAGTAAAGTACCTGGTCTCCAAGGTCATCCATAGTGGTCTAGAAGAGCATATCTTCGAAGACGCACTCGACCGGTTCGAGGACGATTTCGAGGGCAAGCATGTAGGACGTAAGCGCGAGTTTCGAGTCTGCGGTGAACCCCGTCGCTTCGTCGCGCCACTCGGCGACACTGGCGGCGTATCTGACGTGGGAATCGTGAATCGTCATGAGCCACTCAGATGGGAGTTCGTCGGGATTCCCCTTATAGGTCACCCGAAAGAGATATTTGAACGTCTCGTCGGTTCGCCAACTGATGTCTTCGCCAGCCTGTAGTTCCGGGAACTGTGGCGTGCCGAACAACTGCGTGAGGCGGTACAGTGGAACCCCGATGTTGTCGGTTTCGACAGCGCCGGCTTCGCCGCTGAGGTAGGCGACGACATTGAGGTCGTCTCGTTCGCGGACGTTATCCTCGACCAGAACCTCGCCGTCGGCTCTGCGGGATTCTATCTCTTCTCGGGGAACTGGTTCGACGACAATGTCCTGAAGCTCCTCGAAATCTGGTGCCTCAGGATGATTTCGGATATCCATCTTAGTACGCGAAGTAGTTGAAACCGCGCCAGCCACTGTAACCGATGAGGAGGAAGACGATACTGGTTCCGATGACGATGAGCGATTCGGTTGACGTCATGGTGTCGTCCATCTGCGGAATCAGTTCGAAATACAGCGACAGGCCGAACAGCAGGTAGATGTATCCGATAATGACACCCAATAGTGCCACGATTATCGACAGTAGCCCAATAGGGCCACGAAACGACTTCGGTACACGATTCTTTAACGCCATGGTTTGTGCTAATTGGGCACAAGCATAAAAGTTCTGCAACGAGCTTTACTCGTTTTCTGTGCGCTCTTGCTCTCGTTCCTCGAGATTCTCCAGTCCGTCACCGGAGAGTGGCGACATTCGCTCGTCGAACTCTCCATCGCCCTCGCCCTCGTTGGCCTTCGCTTTCGCCTCCCGGCCAGCGAAGTAGGCGGAGATGAACTTCTCGTGATTCTCGCGGAGGGTGTACCCCAGCCAGATAAAGCCCAGACCGGGGAGCACGCGGAGGACGAACGCTGGCGACGTCACACCATACGTTCCCGAGACTACCGACCCGTTGAGTGCGTCTCCGACGAGGAGTGCACCCGTCACGAGCGTGAAGGTTGACACCATCGCCAAGAACTGACGGGAGACCATCTCAGCCGTCGCCGTGCTCGTCTTCGATGACGACTTCGCCGTCCACCACGTCCACGTTAATGAGCGTCTTCACCTGGTAGTCGGTGTCGTCCAACTCGTTCGCACCGACTTTCTTGATGACGGCACACACGTCCACCACGTCCGCGCCGATGTATTCGAGCGCCTCGGTGACGGCTTTCATCGTTCCACCAGTGCTGAGCACGTCGTCCAGTAAGAGCACGCGGTCGCCCTCGTGAACGTTGTTGATGTACATCTCGTTCTCGGAGTAGCCGGTCTGCTGGGAGAGTGCGACCTCGCCGTCGAGTCCGTACTTGCGCTTGCGGA
>CAYNQM010000118.1:0-3541 GCA_964399275.1 uncultured Haladaptatus sp. | reverse complement strand
CGCGGGCGTTGGCGGGAGCACCTACCATCCGACCGGAATGTCGGTCATCAGCGAGACAGCGGTCGAGAGGTGAATCCCCATCGCCGCTGGCGTGACGATTTTATCGACGTTCTCCAAATCCGTCTTCCGAATGATTTTGATGACGATTTCCCGGAGGAGGGTCGGTTCGAGCATCGGAATCCCGTCGCTGATGGGATGGACGAAGTAGTGGTACCCGTTTTTCTCGATAATCGGGGCTTCGAGAAGCGACTGCTTCAACTGGTCCATGTTGGGGATATTCGACCCATCAGTAAAAGATGCCGGTATCGTCGTCGTGATAGAGGTTCTCTGGCGTCAGTGGATTTGCGACGTAACGACTGTAACTCTGCGAATTCGCTGTCGGACTTGGGGATGGTGTAATCGAGACGACGAGAACGATTGTAGTGACGAGTTCCGAGCAATTGCTAGACGCAAGCCACGCCCTCGCGTGATTGAGTTGACTTGTGGAACCGAGCAGTCGGCAGATGCTCGGTTCCACAAAAACATCTTTCATCGCGAGGGCGTATTTGCGCCAATATCCCGTCCACGGAATTACTTTCACTTTCACCGCGGGTAAGGCATACATCTTTTACCGAATCTCCCGTACGAGAAAATGCGGGTGGGAGAGACCCGCACCTCAGCAAATCGGTTGCCAAAACCCCTTCCCAGCACGGTTCGATTTGTTTCCACACCCCCGAAAGGGGGGTCGCCTCTAACAATTGCTTCTGGCATTTTTCGCGGTGGGATGCGGTATTCGAGAGGGCCGTTCTCCCCTCTTCGTGCGAGAATTTAAATACAATAGTCAGATTAGTCGATAGTGACTATATGGCGAACAAGCTGTCCGCTGAAACCTTGATTTCGAATTTGCAGGCGTTCGCGGCGGAACTGGGCGATGTTCCAACACAGACCGCGATGAACAAAGAAGGTCCACACTCTTCGACGCCGTACTACAACCAGTTCGGGTCGTGGAATGACGCGCTGAAGGCCGCAGGATTCGGGACAAATCACAAAAACGGGATTTCCGAAGACGAGTTAATTCGTGCGCTTCGGGAGTTGGCGGACGAACTCGGCAAACCGCCGAGGTTCAAAGATATGGAGGAACAGGGAGAGTACTCCGGGCACACCTACCTTCGTACATTCGGTTCGTGGCCAAAAGCGAAGGAGTCAGCGGGACTCGACCCGAAAACGACGACGAGCAGGCGAATTTCGCGAACCTCACTCATTGAAGCGATGACTGAATTAGAAAAACGACTCGGAAAAACGCCCTCTCAAGATGAGATGCAGAAGTTTGGAAAATATTCTTATCGACCCTATTACCGAGAGTTTGGCTCGTGGAAACATGCACTTGAGGTTGCAGGCATCGACCCAGAGCATAGTTTCGGAACTCCAGACGAGGACTTAATAGCGGAACTGAAACGGTTAGCTGATTGCCTTGACCAAACTCCTACGATACCACAACTCGCAGAACATGGTCGATTTTCTGCTTGGCCGTATCTTCGGGCGTTCGGTTCGTGGAACGATGCACTCCGTGCCGCAGGTCTCGAAATCAACAAGGCTCACGGAGTCCTTGACGGTACACTCGACTACGGATCGAATTGGGAAAAACAGCGTGAACTCGCCTTAGAGCGTGATGAACGCGTCTGCCAAGATTGTGGGATTTTGGATGATGAGCAACGAGATAAGACTGGTGAAGGACTGCACGTTCACCATCTGAAAAAGAGAAGAAAGTTCGACAGTTACGAGAAAGCGAATCGGTTAGAGAATTTGGTTTCTCTATGTCGGTCTTGTCATTATCTGTGGGAATAATCGGTATAAATATGGGAAATTAAATCGGTTTGTGAATTTAGAGCGTCTGTGTTTCTTCAGCGATAACGGTACTTTTCTGTCCAGACGTAGCAGTAACGACAACCTTCACGCGGTCTCCGTTACTAAATGTCTCGATATTAGAGTCACCAATGTTACTCAGGTTGGCCTCTCTGCTAGATTTCTCGGTACCATTAACGTAGTACGATACAGTGAGATTCGTGTCTTTCGTCTGTTCCGAATTGAACGTGACAGTGACTTCGTCATTTGCCGAATCGAAATCGACAGCCGCTCCTGCCTGAACGTTGGAGTCTACACTATTACCAAGACCCATTACAAATGTTCCAATAATAGCGGCCAGAATTACAGTTATGGCAACCATTAATATAACGCCAATGACAGGACTGACAGCTCGCCCGAAGTCTCGATCCGCGACTGCTTCCATTCTCTCTTTAAGTGTCATGATTTGTGTTCTCCTTCGACGCGCGTTTGCACCTGTGGAGTTGGTTCGAGTAGTATCAATACCGACATTAATTCTCGACTGTCGGACTTGAGAGACTTTTTCCCTGATTCAATTCCACCTATTTCAGATGATATGCGCGTTATTACTGGTTTTGATACCCCTCCCTAATAAATATATGGCTGGCCATGTCCATGTATTAGTATATGATTGCTCGAGCGTGACAAATTATATATGAATATTCAATATTGCGGAAATTATGTCGAAACGCCATTTCCCGTCAGACAAATATTTGTTGTCAAATCAAGTGAGCGCGCGCCTCGGTCGCTTGGGCAGGTGAGAGGTGCGAGGGTCGGCGTGGGCCGCGGCGTGGAACGCGAAAATCTGGCAAACCGAGAACCAACTTCGCACGAATATGAATAAAATTTCTCTTTGGCCGGTTTTCTCAGATCAAGTTGGACAAATATCCGGAAAAAGTTGCCGGAGTGCTCGGGTGTATTGAGAAGTGTTAAGGTGAGTCCATCGCTCACTGTCGAGTGTGCAATCACCATCGGATCCGATAGCCGTGGTTGTGCTTGCGCTGGTGATGCTCCCCTTCGCGGCGGCGGCACTGACGCCGCTGGTCTACCGCGTGTTGGGCGAGCGCACCGCCTACTACGCCGGAGCGGTGGCGCTCACCTGCTTCGGATTGGTGGCCAGCCAACTCGGCACCCACGGCTCGGTTTCATTCGCGTGGATTCCCTCGCTCGACGTAGCCCTTCGGTTCTACGTGGATGGACTCGCACTGCTCATTGGCTTTCTCGCCAGTGGGGTGGGCGTGCTCATCCTCACCTATTCGGGGGGTTACATGCACGACGAGCCGGGCAAGGCGAAATACTACACGGCACTGCTGGCGTTCATGGGGTCGATGCTGGGGGTCGCGTTCGCGGCAGACCTCGTTACCCTGTTCGTGTTCTGGGAACTGACGAGCCTCTCGTCGTTCATCCTCATCGGTCACTACACCGACCGGCGGTCGTCGCAGTACGCGGCCCGCAAGTCGATGCTCATCACGGTTTCCGGTGGCCTGTTCATGCTCATCGGATTCCTCCTGTTGTCGAACACGGTGCCACAACAGCACGCCTTCGACCTCGCGTGGATGCTCGAACACCCCACGCAGGTTCACGAGGGCTTGGTCGAGGCGGGGCTCCTCTTTCCCGTGCTCGGTCTCGTTGCCATCGGCGCGGCGGCGAAGTCGGCGCAGGTGCCGCTTCACATCTGGCT
>CAYNQM010000117.1:0-10074 GCA_964399275.1 uncultured Haladaptatus sp. | reverse complement strand
TGCGTGACGGACGCCGAAACTCGTATCGTTGGCCATCGGCACGGTCGCGCCGTCCTCGGAGAAGACGCTCTGGAGGTCGCCACTGCCCTCGCCGAGTTTCACGTCGAGGATAACGTCCCGGCCGACTTCGAGTTCCGGGATGTTCTCGTTCAGATAATCGCGGGCCGCCTCCAGTGCGATGGTGTCGGTCGGAATTCTGGTTCCCTCGTACTTTTTCGTCGCACGGCCTGTGAGAAGGATATAAATCGGTTCGACCATCTCGCCGCCGCCGAATCGCGGGTTCGAACTGCCAGCGACGAGTTGCGTCTCGTCCGTGTTGTAGTGGAGCACTTTGCCAACGCGGTCGAGGTACGCTTGCGAGAGAGCGCTAGAAATTGCTTCCGCGATGCCGTCACAGATAGAGTCGGGATGACCGATACCTTTCCGCTCGACGATTTCGATCTCCTGATCTTCGACTGCCTGCCGATCGATAGGTTCTACTTGGATGTTCCGCTCGGTCATTATCTCAGATTCTCAGTCACGGATTCTATAACTTGCGGAAACGGTCTGCCGAGTTTGTATTACTGTCACGTATTATCCACGGATGGTACGTCACTCGGCGTCGAGCAGGAGTCCGAGGTAGGATGTGCGAATCTGTTCGTCGGGATCGAGGTTCAGTTCGGCGAGCACGTCGTATGCACCTTCACGGACTGACTCTACCTCTTTTTCCTCCGCTTCTGCTTCGACTTCGACGAACTCGCCGAGTCCCGTCACCGTATCGAGCGTGATGACGTAGTCGCCGAGTTCGAACCGTTCGCGCTCCTTGTGGACGGTTTCGACTGCTTCGAAGCCGAGCGCGGACAACAGCGCGTTCACGGTTCCCCCGTTGCCGACGATAGTTTCGTGTTCCTTGCGCGTCTTCGACTCCTCTTCGACCAACGGTCCCTTGTACGTGACGACCTCCACGGTGTCGTCGTCCCCTGCTTCTCGCCGAATTCGGAGCGCTTCGTCGGTCTCCGCGAAATCACGATGCGGGGCGTCGTAGTAAGAATCCTCCTGCGTGACGACGCCGAGCGAATGCGCACCCACTTCGTCCAGTCGGCTGCGAACCGCATCGTGGTCGGCGCGAACCTTCACTTCGACTTCGTACATAGCCGAGTGGACGAGCGGGACGGGCAAAAGACGTGTGGAACGCGGTCAGTGCGGAATGCCGACCTCGATAACCGCTAGAAAGCGATAGAAAGGGCGTTCGACTACTCGGCTTCGACGCCACCACGCTCACCCTACTGACTGGCGGGGCGACGACAGCGGCGTACAGAAAGCGCGGCACCTGCAAGACTGCGTAACTATCGGCGAAAAGATATCGACGTTCGTACTGCGTCGTTCGAGAGTCGATTCCTCGACAACCTACTGACTGCTCGTCTTGACTGCGGTTCCCGAGATGTTGACCCACAGCATTCCCTCCGCCATCTCCTCGTAATCGAAGGAAGCACCGACGACGGCGTCGGCACCGAGTTCTTCCGCCTCCGCTCGAATGTCGCCGAGTGCTTCCGTGCGACCGGTCTCTATCTTCTTCTCGTACGATCCGCTCCGACCGCCGACGACGTCCCGAATTCCCGCCGCGATGTCGCTCACGACGTTCGCCCCGATGACTGCTTCGCCCGAGACGACGCCGAGATACTCCGTCACGTCCCGTCCTTCGAGACTGTCCGTCGTTGTGATGGTGATTTCTGCCATACGAAGTAGCGTGCGTCCACCCCGAACATAACTTTACGGAAAAGTTACAGAGCCGAACACGACAAAGCAGTTGGTCATGCAGTTCTCGGCGTCGTTCCGCTTGCCGAACTCGCGTCCGAACGCTCCTCGACGCCGAGATAGTCGGCGAGGGTTCGCAGGTCACCGAGGTTCCGGCCGAACGACTGGATGTCGTTCTCGGCGACGGTGTTGTCGAACTGCAGGGAGCGATACTGGTCTGGCCCCATCGGAACGAACGGAAGTGGGCCAGCGAGTGTCAGGCCGAGTCCGGCCAGCGGCATCGGAATCGGGAGGACGACGACCGACTTCCCGTCGGCGCGGTAGGCGAGTTTCGTCACGTCAGCGAGGGTAAGCACTTCGGGGCCGCCGATTTCCACCGTCTCCCCGACGTGCGAGTCGTCGTCCACGCAGTCGGCCAGAATCGGCGCGAGGTCGCCGACCCAGATGGGTTGGAAGCGCGTCTTGCCGCCGCCCGGCAGCCCCGTCACGTAAGGCGTGGTCAGGAATTTCGTGAACGAGACGAACTCGCCACCTTCACCGAAAACGACGGAGGGCCGGACGAGAACCCAGTCGAGGGCGGAGTCTCGGACGACCTCCTCGGCCTTCCCTTTCGTGCGAATGTAGGCGGTCGATCCTTCGGAATCCGCGCCGAGCGCGCTCATCTGGACGAGTTTCGATACGCCGTGTTCCTCGCATGCCCGGACGACGTTTTCGGTTCCACCGAGGTGGACCTCCTCGTGGCTCGCACCGGAGGGTTGGAACAGGGGCGAGAGCGCGACGAGATTGACCACGGCGTCCTGTTCGGCGAACGCGCTCTCGATGGAGTCGTAATCGGTCACGTCGCCCGACACCGTCTCGACGCCAGCGGGGAGGTCGGCCTCGTCCGGCGAGCGCGCGAGCACGGTCACGTCGTGGCCGCGTGCGTGGAGTTCGTTCGTGAGGGCGGTTCCGACGAAACCACTGCCGCCAGCGATGAGTACTCGCATACCTATCGATTGGTCGGTTGGGGGCTTTACGTCATCCCCTGACGTGTTGGACACGGCGTGTCGCCACACCCTCGTCGTGGCGCTTACACCCACAACGTTAACCCGGAATCCGCCCGAATCACCGGGTATGATTACCGCAGAGAGGATGGCCGCTGTGGACGAGAACGCCGAGGCGCTCGGCGTCCCCCGAAAACAGTTGATGGAGTCGAGCGGCAACGCCGTCGCCCGCAAGGTACGTGAGGTCGCGTCACCGGGCGCGGCGGTCGCTGTCGTCGCGGGACGCGGCAACAACGGCGGGGACGCCTTCGTTGCGGTTCGATTTCTGGACGACTACGATGTGTCGGTACACCTGCTCGGACGGGCCGAAACCATCGGCACCGATATCGCCCGCGAGAACTGGGACGCGCTTAGGGAGTCAGAGTACGACACGACCGAAGTCACCGACTCGCGCGACCTCGACCTGCCCGACTGCGACGTCGTCGTGGACGCCATGCTCGGAACCGGCGTCACCGGCGCGCTCCGCGAACCCGAAGCGACTGCCGCAGAGCAAATCAACCAGTCGGAGGCGACCGTCATCGCGGTGGACGTTCCTTCGGGCGTCAACGCGAATACCGGAGAATCCGAGGGGACGGCAGTTTCGGCAGACCGCGTCGTCACCTTCCACGACACGAAACCCGGCCTCGGCGACTTGGACTGCGAGGTGACGGTCGCCGACATCGGCATCCCCGCCAGCGCCGAGCGGTTCGTCGGGGCGGGCGACCTCCGCAAAGTTCGGGGCGACGTGGGCGGTCGCGTCTTCGTCATCGGTGGCGGTCCGTTCACCGGTGCGCCTGCACTCGCCGGGCAGTCCGCGCTCCGGGCGGGCGCGGACCTCTCGTTCGTCTCGGCACCCGACACCGTGGCGGGCGAGATTCAGGGCTACGCGGAAGACCTCATCGTCCAGCCTTACGAGGGTGACCGACTGACGACCGAACAGGTCGATGGATTGGTCGAAACCGCCGAGTCGTACGACGACACGGTGGTTCTCGGGCCAGGATTGGGGAACGCCGACGAGACAATCGAAGCGGCCACCCAGTTCCTCGCATCGTTTTCGGGTCGGGCCGTGGTCGATGCCGACGCCCTCCCCGTGGTTCCGGACATCGACACCGAGGCGACGCTGGTTTGCACGCCGAACCGAAAGGAACTCACCGAATTGGGCGGCCCGGAAACCGACGACCTGCGCGCGGTCAGCGAGGAAATCGAAACGCTCGCCGACGACCTCGGCCACGTCGTGCTGGCGAAAGGCGCGGAAGACGTGATTTCCGACGGCGAGCGAACGCGAGTCGTCCGAACCGGCAACACGGGAATGAAAGTCGGCGGCACGGGCGACGTGCTCGCCGGAATCGTCGCGGGACTGTTCGGAACTGCCGACGCCTTCGACGCCGCCTGCATCGGTTCCTACGTCAACGGACGTGCGGGCGACCTGCTGTACGACCAGCACGGCGAGGGCCTGCTGGCGTCCGACATGTTGGAAGCCGTCCCGAGCGCAATTTGGGGAGATTCGGATGTCTGAAAATCCGACCGACGACGACCCGACTTCGGACGAGTTAACGCACACCGACGACGCGGGTGAGGTGCAGATGGTGGACGTTGGCGAGAAGTCCGACACTGCTCGCCGGGCGGTCGCGGCGGGCGAAATCCATCTTCAGCAATCGACCATCGAGGCGATCCGAGAAAACGACCTGCAGAAAGGCGACGTGCTCGCAACCGGGCGAATCGGGGCGGTACAGGCGGTCAAACACACGTGGGAGACGATTCCGATGTGCCACCAAATTCCGATTACGAACGTCGAGACGGACTTCGACGTTCGGGACGAGCACGTCGTCCTCACGGTCGCGGTCGAAACGACCGGCAAAACCGGTTGTGAGATGGAGGCGCTGGAGGGCGTGACGACCGGACTGAACGTCGTCTGGGACATGGTAAAAGCCGCCGAGAAGGACGGCGACGGGAACTATCCCGACACCGCGATTCGAAACGTTCGGGTGGTCGAGAAAACGAAGCGGTCGGCGTAGGTCGGTAGTTGGAGTTTTGCGTCGTCGGCCCCAACTGCCACTAATGAGTTCTAACGCGCATCGAGAGCGTCTCTCCCCCGACGAGGTGTTTTCCATCCTCGGGAACGAGTTGCGAGTCGAGATTCTTCGAGTGCTTGCGACGGTAGACGCGCCGGACGACGACCCCATCGGCGAACATGGACTGTCGTTCTCGGAACTATACGACCGCGTCGATTCGGCGAACACCTCGCAGTTCTCGTATCACCTTGGCAAACTCACGGGCGTCTTCGTCTACGAATCCGAAGACGGCTACAAGCTAACGTTCGCGGGAGTGAAAATCGTCCGGACGATTCTGGCCGGAACCTACAACGAACGCCCCGAGTTCGAGTCCGTCGAACTCGACGGACTGTGTCCCGATTGCGGTGCGACGACGCTTCGCGCCAGACACGAGGACGAACAACTCACGATTCGGTGTGCCAATTGCGACATGCGACTGCTCTCGTTTCTCCTCTCGCCCGGACAAGTCAAAAACAGGACGCCCGAGGAAATCATGCACAGCACGGATCAGTACGTCCGCGACGAGTACTCGATGGCGGTCGAAGGCGTCTGTGCGGAGTGTCTGGGTCGAATGGACGGACACGTTCGAAAGACGGAAACGACCGGCGAGGATTCCTATCTCCACATCGTCACCTGCGAACAGTGCGGCCATCGACTCTCCTCGCCTGTCGAACTGCGACTCATCTACCATCCCGCCGTCATCTCGTTCTACTGGGAACACGGCATCGACATTACGAGCGAACCGTTCTGGAAACTGCTGGAACATCTCTTCGCACACGACTGGCAGACGGACGTGCTCTCGACCGACCCCTACGAATTTCGAGTGGCGCTCGCAATCGACGGCGACGAACTCGTCGTCCACCTCGACGACGACCTCTCGGTTACCTCGGTGCGCGCCGTCGAGACGCAGGTGGGGGACGACCGAAACACATAATCGAAGCATCAAAAATCGCGTTGAGTGATGCGGTATTTTTTCACGTCGGAAAACCGGAACCGCGGTCGGGTATAAATGCTGGCACAAGAATATTTTAGTTGGATATTTGTTAGACATCCAACTAATCGAAAAGAGTATCCTCCCGACGCAGAACGGTGACTCTATGGCAGCAATCGAAATACGCGCTTTGACGAAACGGTTCGACGAGGTGACTGCAGTTCGCGACCTCGACCTGACCGTCGAAGAAGGCGAGATATTCGGCTTCCTCGGTCCCAACGGGTCGGGCAAATCCACGACCATCAACATGCTTCTCGACTACGTTCGTCCGACCGAGGGGTCGGCGACGGTCCTCGGCCACGACGCCCAGAAACAGACGCTTCAAATCCACGAACGAATCGGCATCTTGCCCGACGCGTTCGACCTCTACGGACGACTCTCCGGGCGCAAACACATCCAGTTCGCCATCGACTCGAAGGACGCCGACGAACGCGTCTCAGACATCGTAGACCGCATCGGTCTCTCGGCGGAGGACGCCGACCGCCCCGCAGGCGACTACTCGAAGGGAATGCGCCAGCGGTTGGCACTCGGAATCGCACTCGTCGGCGACCCCGACCTGTTGATTCTGGACGAACCCTCGTCCGGACTCGACCCCCACGGCGTCCGCGAGATGCGCGACATCATTCGGGCAGAAGCAGACCGCGGGACGGCGGTGTTTTTCTCCAGTCACATTCTCAGCCAAGTCGAGGCGGTTTGTCACCGCGTCGCCATTATGAACGACGGTTCCCTCGTCGCCGTCGATTCGGTTGACGGGCTTCGGGATGCGGTCGGCGGCGGTTCCACGCTCGTCCTCACGGTCGATACTGTACCCGACGTGACGCTGTCGGGCGTCGAAGGCGTGACGGATGCGTCGGTCGAGGGGAACACCATCACGGTGTCGTGCGCGGAAGACGAGACGAAGGCGAAAGTCATCAACCGCGTCGAGGCGGCGGGAGCGAACGTCGTCAACATCAAGACGAACGAATCCTCGCTCGAAGATCTCTTTACGACCTACACGACGGACGAGTCGAAGGCGGAGGTGGTGGCGTGAGTTGGTTCGTCGTCGCGCGCAAGGACTTCGAGGACGCCGTACGCTCGAAGATGCTCTGGGCTGTCACAGTGCTGTTCGTCCTCTCGACCGCCGGGACGGTGTACGCACTCGACCGAATTATGGAGTTGACCGGAACCACGGTTCTCCAGATGCTCACCATCCCGGCGGGACTCATCATCCCCATCAGTTCTCTCGTCGTCGCCTACCTCGCCATTGCGGGGGAGCGCGAATCGGGAAGCATCAAAATCCTGCTCGGCCTTCCGCACACCCGTCGTGACGTGGTCGTCGGAAAATTGTTCGGACGAACCGGTGTCGTCGTCGCCGCGGTCGGCGTGGCGTTCGCGGTGACGTTCGGCGTTCTCGTCGCGCTGTACGGTTCCATCAACGTCGTGGACTATCTGTCGCTGTTCCTCGTCACGTCCCTGTTCGGCACGACCTTCGTCGGAATCGCCGTCGGCATCTCGTCAGCAACTTCGACGCGGTCGCGAGCGATGGCCGCCGCGGTCGGTGTGTTCGTCGCGTTCCAGATACTCTGGGATTACGTGCCGACTGCGGTGTACTACTTCGTCGAAGGGACGCTTCCCGCTGGCCAACTTCCCGCGTGGTACTATCTCGTCCTCACGCTCAATCCGAAAAATGCGTACTCGTCGGCGGCGACGATGTTTCTCCCGAAATCTCCGGCTGGAGACCTCACGAGTCGTCTCGCGGGTGAAATTCCGTTCTACCTCGAAAGCTGGTTCGCGCTCGTCATTCTACTGGTGTGGCTCGTGGTTCCGGTAGTGTTCGGCTACGCCCAGTTCAGCCGGGTTGACCTCGCCTGAACTCACGCGATAGACGAACTCTGGTCGTCGGCGGGGGCGAGATACTCCGCACCCCAGTCGCGCATGGCGACGATGACCGGTTGCAGGGACTCCCCCATCGCAGTCAGCGAGTATTCGACGCGAACCGGTTTCTCGCTCACGATTTCGCGGTTGACGAGCTGTTTTTGCTCCAGGTCGCCCAAACTGTCCGAGAGCACTTTGCTTGAAATCCCGTCTACGTCCTCTTTGAGCGCGTTGAATCCCAGCGGGCCGTTTTTGATGAGTCGGTGGACGATGACGGGATGCCACTTCTTCCCGACGAGGTTCGCCGTCGTCGTAATCGGACACCACTCTTCACCCGCGCACCACACCGCCAACTGCTCCGATTTGTCACCCATGGAGTGGCATAGGAATCCGAGCCGCAAAAAGTTACGTTATGATATTAACTTACTACTTGTAATCTATTCGCGCGATTCTCGGAAATCGGGTGTGAAAGGATGCTCGTTTCGAAGACGGGACGAGTCGATGAGAAGCGGTCTGCGAGAAGATGACTCTCACCGAAAACTTCTCATTCGACCGCTTCGTAGCGGATACGGACGTACCTTGACAATAGGTAACATTTATCACTATGTGAATGGTACCTACTACCGTAGAGTAAGTCGATAACGACACACTACCCAATGGCATGACTCCGAGTAAACACGAGGAAGACGACTTCCGACCAAGCCGAGACGACGACCGATACGCCGAACTGCTGGTGCAGGACGACGCCGTCCTCATCTACGACCAGCGGAATCACACCGCATGGATTCGCTCGGACGGGGCAGTATCGCTTTCTTCGATGGCTTAAGCCGACAGAGCCGCTACGTCACTTGCTTTTGCCCGCGACTGCTGAACGATGGAGGGACGGGCTTCGAACTCGATGACGACCTCGTCGTCGGTGTAGGTTACGTCCTCGACCCGCGCGTGGTCGTGAACCCACGATACGACGCTCATCGTTTCGTCAGTCATCGGCATGACGAGGCGCTCGAACTCCCAGTCGGGCAGTTCGATGTCGATGCGCCGCTTCAACTCTTCGACGTTCTCCCCTTCCTGTCCGCTGATAGCCACCGGATTTGGTGCGAGCGCGGACAACGCAGACCGCTTCTCTCGGAGTTCCTCGTCGCTCACGGCGTCGATTTTGTTCAACACCGTGACGATGGGTGCCTGATTTCGCTCGTACAGCGTGTCGTGGCAGGTGACGAGTTTCTCCCGAATTTCCTCGACGGGTTCGCTCACGTCAACGACCAGCAAGACGAGGTCGGCGTAGTACACCGCGTCCAGCGTCGATTTGAACGATTCGACCAACCAGTGTGGCAGGTCTTGGATGAACCCGACCGTGTCCGTGACGAGCACGTCCCGGCCGTCGATGGCCGCCTTGCGCGTCGTCGTCCCGAGGGTGGTGAACAGGCGGTCTTCGGCCTCCGCCGTCGGGTCGAGGTCGGGATGGAGTTCGTCATTCGCACCGATTTCCAACTCTTCGGCGAGTTGCTGGAGCAGGGTCGATTTTCCGGCGTTCGTGTAACCAGCGAGCGCCACGAGGTCGAATCCCGACTCCCGACGCTTCTGCCTGCGGTCTGCTTCTTTGTCCGCGATGGCGTCGAGTTCGTTCTTGATTCTGCTTATCTGGTCTTTGATGTCCTGCTCGTGACTCTCGTCGTACTCACCGAGACCCATGAATCCGGGACGCTCGTCGCGTCGCGCGAGACTCGTCTTCGCCTCAACGCGCGGGAGTTCGTACCGTAGTTCGGCCAGTTCGACCTGCAGTTGAGCCTTGCGCGTTTGCGCGCGCTGGCCGAAGATTTCGAGGATGAGTCGAAATCTGTCGATGACGCGCGTGCCATCGGGCAGACGCTGACCGAGGTTGTAGGTCTGGTACGGGCCGAGTTGGTTGTCGAAGACGACCAACTCGGCGTCCGTTGCGGTCACGGTCTGGACGAGTTCGGCGACCTTCCCCTCACCGAACTGCAACGCGGCGTCCTCTTCGCGCGACTGCGTGAGTTCGCCAGCGATGTCGTAGCCAGCGGCGCGGATGAGGTCTCGTAGCTCGTCCGTATCGGCAGTTCCGGAGTCTACTCGTTTTGCCAGTATCGCTTTCATAGGAGTAGTTTGCGAGCGGCGTACGCGGCGTGGTGTGCGGCCTGCACGGTTTCACGTTCAGCTATGCTCTCGACGTACTTGAACCCCGGTCGGAACGAGAGGGAGACGGTGTCGGCGGGCTCCTCGTAGAACTCCCCGTGTTCGGTGACGACCGGTCCGTTCGGCACCGTCGGGAGCTCCGAGACCGCCTCGCTGGCCACCGCGAGCGTCGCGTCGAGGGTCGGCCCCTCCCGACTCGTCGCGAACCCTATCCCGAGCACGCTCCGGAGACGGTCGGAGTCCACGTCCGCGTGGACCGCGGCCGCGA
>CAYNQM010000116.1:6969-10159 GCA_964399275.1 uncultured Haladaptatus sp. | reverse complement strand
TCCGGATAGGGAACGCCCAGTTCCTCGGCTTTCTGGTACAGCGACTCCTTGTTCAGCACGGCGTCGATGGTCTCCCGGCCAGCGAAGGGAAGCCGGACGCCCTCAGGTTCGGTTCCGGCGAAGGCGTGCACCCACTCGTCCATACAGGGGAATGCCACGGGTTCGTACGCCAACTCGTCCGCGAGGGCTTCCACGTCCTCGCGGAACCCGTCGCGGTCGTCGAGCGGATACGTTACCTGCCCCGCGAAGTCCACGGCGTCGGAGTAGGGAGCGACGCCCTTCCCGTTTCTGTCGATGGCGATGACCGGCACGTTGTGCGCCGAGAGGGCGCGGGCGACGCTCAATCCGGTGACGTGTGCGTTGCAGACGATTGCTGGCGGCCTGTCGAACGTCGTCTCCGCTACTGCTTCGCGGAGTCCGTCGAACGGGCGAAATTCCTCGGCCATGGTCGTGCGTTTCGAAGCACCGCGCTAAAACGTGTTCGACTGGGCGAGAACGTCCGGTATCTCGGTTCGCGGTTCGGGTTCGAAATCCGGAGACTGAAACCGTGTCGATAGCTATCAACACGATGAATTGGTTGAGTACCCGCAGGGCGAATGTGGTACTGTGTCACGAATTCGCACTGCGTCGGCGTTCGTCCTGCTCAAACGGCGGGCGCTTGCCGACGTACTCTAACGAAATACTGTCTTTCCCTTCGTCGTTACTCGTTCCACGGGGCTCTGTCGGGGTCTATCAGTCGCTTCTCTTTGTCGATTCCGTCTATCTTTTCCACGTCTTCGTCATCGAGTTCGACCCCGAGACTGCGCCAGTTCTCCTGAATGTGTTCCCGACTGGTCGCTTTCGGGATTGCGGTGACCCCCTTCTCGCGGCACCACGCGAGGCTGACCTGCGCGGGCGTGGCGTCGTGCTTTTCGGCGACTGACCGGAGTTCAGGAACGTCGGTGACGTCACCACGGGCTATCGGGGAGTATGCGACGAGTTCCATGTCGATGTCATCTCGGCCACAGAACTCCATGAGTGCCTCCTGTTTGAGCAGTGGGTGCATCTCGACCTGATTGGCGAAAATCGGCTCCTCCGCGACTTCGACCGCCTCTTCCAGTAGTTCGACCGTAAAGTTGCTCACGCCGATTTTCTCTGTCAACCCTTCTTCGCGGAGTTCCGCGAAGGCGTTGAGGGTATCTTCGACGTCGTAGTCGCCAGTCGGCCAGTGAACGTAGAGCAAATCGACGTACTCCAACCCCAGTCGGTCGAGGCTCTCTTCCGCACTCGTGAGAACCTGATCGTATTCGAGATTGTCGGGGCTGACCTTCGTCGCTACGAAGAGGTCGTCGCGAGGTACGTCCGACTCGGCGATGGCGTCGCCAACCGCGGACTCGTTGTCGTATCCCTCAGCGGTGTCGATGTGGCGATAACCCGTTTCGATGGCGGTCGTGACGCTTTCGACACAGTCATCGTAGTCGTCCAGTTCGTACGTTCCGAGTCCGAGCATCGGCATTCCGCGGGTCGTCGGTGCCGAGAACGCCGTCACCTCTCGGCTCGTCTCGGATTGTGCACCCTGCTCGTTTTCGGTTCCCAACTCCTCCACAGTAGGCATCGGCGGCGTTTCGGAGCGGTTCGGCCACATCTCGTCCAGACTGACCGTCCCCTCCGAATGCTTCCCGAGGAGATACCCCAGCGCGAAGGCCACCCCGACCGGAAGTGCGCGTCGCAGGATGCTCGGCTTTCGTGTCGTTTCTCCCGAACGAGACTCGTCGGTATCCGTCCCTTGCTCGACCATAAAAACGCAATTCGCGGGAGGATTACTTTGACATTGTGGCAGGCGCAGTCCGATTTTGGAATCGCTGTCTCAGTCCAGAACGAGTTCTATCGGATAGTCGGTCAGGTTCTCGTAGCCGTCTTCCGTCACCACGACCAAATCCTCGATGCGAACGCCGCCGACCGCGGGGTCGTAGAGGCCGGGTTCGATGGTGACGACGTGACCGGGTTTCAGTTCGCCGCCGTCCGGACTGATTCGCGGGAGTTCGTGCACATCCAAGCCGACGCCGTGGCCCGTGCTGTGGATGAATCCCGTCTCGGTGTCGGGGTCGCTCAGGAGCGTTTCGTAGCCCGCGTCCTCGTACACGTCGCAGACCGCGTCGTGAACCTCCTTGCCCGTCGCACCGGGTTCCAGCGCGTCGAGCGCGGCGTCGAACGCCTCGTGAGTCACGTCGTAGCGAGTGCGGATTTCTTCCGACGGTTCGCCCCGGACGAAGGTTCGGGTCATGTCGGCGTGGTACTTCGTCTCCTTGTCGCGCGGGAAGATGTCGATGATAATCGCCTTGTCGGCTGAAAGCGGCCCGCTCCCGCGGTCGTGGGGGTCTGCCGCGGACGTTCCACAAGCGACGATGGTCTCGTCCAGCGCGGTTCCGTGACGCAGGAGCGTCACCTCGATTTCCTCTTTCACGCGCTCGCTGGTCAGCACCTTGCCCTCGTGGTAGAGAATACCGTCCTCGACCGTCGCCGAGGCGAGCAGATTCTCAGCGGCCCGCATCGACGCTTCGTTTGCTTTCTGCGCGACGCGAACGTGTTCGATTTCCTCGTCGGTCTTCGTCGCGCGAATCTCGGTGATGGCCGCGCTGTCGTCGGGGTGCACCGTCACGCCCTGCTCTCGGAGACCGTCCGCAGTTCCGACCGGGAAGCGTTCCGGTACGACCACCGATTCGACGCCGTGGTCGGCGAGGAACTCGCCGATGACGCGCTTTTCGGCCCCTTTCAAGCCGTGTTCGGCCACCTTCTCGTGGAAGCCGTAGTCAACCTTTCGCGCGACCGTTTCAGCATCGCTTGCCTTCTTCGCTCGGCCGTATTCGAGGCTGGAGACGAGCAGGTGAACGCCGTCCGCGTAGAGCGTCGTGAAGGCGTCGGGAGCGTCGAATCCGGAGAGATACAACTGGTCGGAGTCGGTCGATGCCGCGTCGATGAGGTAGCCGTCTACATCCAGCGAGTCGAGCGCAGAATCCAGCGCAGAGAGGTCTTTGTCCATGTGCTTTGCGACCAAGGCGAGCAGTAAAACAATGTCGGAGATGCGATTTCGAGACGACGAGAGATTCACTTAGGACGCTACCACATAGCAACGAAATCGAAGGCGAGAGACGTGGTTGTTCATCTGTGTGGTGCTAGCTGATGCTGGGTCTAATAACCGTCTCAGCACCGC
>CAYNQM010000116.1:0-6869 GCA_964399275.1 uncultured Haladaptatus sp. | reverse complement strand
TGTTCATCTGTGTGGTGCTAGCTGATGCTGGGTCTAATAACCGTCTCAGCACCGCCACCGTACCGCCTCAGCACCGCATAAGCCACGGGCCTCCCCAACCGACTCGCTCCCGCTGGTCGCTCGTCCCTCGCGCGAACCCAGACAGGCCCTCGGCGGTGAACGCCTCGGGCCTGCTGGCGCACGCGCCGAGATGGAATGTGAAAATTCTCGAATCAAAATTTCTGCTATGTCGCGTGATAGCGACCGCAGGGAGCGAGGACTTCGTTTGAACCAGAATCATCTCGCAATAAAGACATTCGTCTGAAATCACCAGACATCACACTCGAAACAATTCATCCAGAACCACACACCACCACAGTCGAACAACTCACCAAACTCGCCATCGTCGCCGACGGAGTGACGGCAGTTATTTTTCCTCTGACCAACGACCACCAACCATGCGAGACGCCTATCTCGTCGGCGCGGCCCAGACGGATTTCGGGTCGTTCCCCGACGAAAGCTATCGGTCGCTGTTCCGCACGGCCTTCGAGGCGGCCTGCGACAGCGTTCCGGCGGGCATCGACCCGGACGACGTGGACGAGGCCTTCGTCGGCACGCTGGGTGTCGGCGGGCGACAACTCGGGCTTTCGGGGCCTGCAGTCACCGAACACGTCGGACTCGACGGAATCCCCTGCACGCGGGTCGAGAACGCCTGTGCCGCGAGCGGATTCGCGGGAAGACAGGCCGTCCAAGCGGTGAAAAGCGGGATGGCGGACATCGCCCTCGCGGGTGGTGTCGAAATCATGACCGACACGTCGAGCGACGCGACGAAGTACTGGCTCGGGGTTTCCGGGGAAACCGAGTGGGAGCGGCTCTCCGGAACGACCTTCGCGGGCGTCTACGCCCAGATGGCGGACGCACACATGGCCGAGTACGGCACAACCAGTGAACACCTCTCCCGAGTGGCAGTCAAAAACCACTCGAACGGGGCGAAAAATCCCCACGCCCACCTCGGGTTCGAGTGCTCGCTGGAGGACGCCGAAAACGCGCCGGTCGTCGCCGACCCGCTTACGCTCTACCACTGCTGTCCGACGACGGACGGGGCGGCCTGTGCGCTCGTAGTTTCGGAAGACGTGGTGGACGAGTACACAGATGACCCCATCCGAATCGCGGGTGTCGGCGCGGCCAGCGACCGCGTGGGCCTGTTCCAGCGCGATTCGTACACCTCGGTTCCGGCGTCCCGCAATGCGGCAGAGCAGGCCTACGAGATGGCCGGAATCACCCCTGACGACATCGACTTCGCCGAAGTTCACGACTGCTTCGCCATCGCGGAACTGCTGGCCTACGAGGACCTCGGCTTCTGCGAACCCGGCGAGGCCGGACAACTGGTCGAATCCGGGGAAACCGAGTTGGGTGGCGAGCGCCCCGTCAACACCTCCGGCGGCTTGAAATCCAAGGGCCACCCTATCGGCGCGACGGGGGCCGGGCAGTTGGTCGAAGCGTACAAGCAACTCTCCGGAAATGCGGGCGATAGACAAGTCCAAGGAGCGACTCGCGGCCTGACCCACAACGTCGGCGGCAGTGGCGGTGCGGCCGTGGTTCACGTGCTCGAACGCGAAAACGTGACGGAGGTGGACGCATGACGGACGCGAAACAGAACGCAATCCCGAACGTCGCTGGAGTCGGGGCCTACGCCCCGCGATTCCGAATTTCGGCGGACGAGTTCCGCGAGGCGTGGGGACAGTTCCACGCTAGCGGCATCACCGAAAAGGCGGTTCCGGAGGCCGACGAGGACGCCCTGACGATGGCCTACGAGGCAGGAAAACGGGCGCTCGACGCCGCCGGAACCCCGGACGTTGCGTTTCTCGCCTTCGCTTCGACGACGCCGCCGATGGCCGAAGAAGACCTCACTGCACGACTCGGCGGGCTGCTCGACGTGCCGGAAACCGCGACGAGACACGTCTTCACGGGAAGCACCCGCGCCGGAACGCGGGCGCTTTTTGCCGGACTGTCCGCTGGGCCGTGGGACGAAGGTGTCGGATTAGTCGTCGCCGCCGACTGCCCGCGCGGAGAACCGGATTCGGCGGAAGACCACGCCGCAGGTGCGGGGGCGGCGGCGTTCGTCCTCGCGGAAGACGGCCCCGCCAGCGTCGTCCAGCGGGCCGAGTACGCCAGCGAGTTCCCCGGCACGCGCTTCCGCGAGACGGGAGACGAGACCATCGACGGACTGGGCGTCACGGGCTACGACCGGCGAGCGTTTCCGAGAACGCTCGCCGGGGCGGTCGAACAGTTGGATTTCGAATCCGAGGACGTGGACGCTGTCGCCGCCCAATCGCCGGACGGGAAACTCCCCTACCGCGCCGCGGGCGCGCTCGGCGTCGGAACAGAGAAAATTCAGGCCGGAACGCTCGTCCACGAACTCGGCGACACCGGCTCTGCGAGCGTTCCACTCGGCGTCGCGAAGGCCCTGCGCGACGGCCACGAGCGAATTCTCGCGGCCTCGTTCGGTAGCGGTGCGGGCGCTGACGCGTTCCTCATCGAAGTTGACGAGATGCCGACTTGGCTGGCGCTCGGTGGCGAGGAGTCCATCTCCTACGCGGAGTACCTCCGCAAGCGCGGGGAGCTCACCTCCGGCCCGCCGAGTGGCGGCGGTGCCTACGTCAGCGTCCCCTCGTGGCGGCGCACGCTCGACCAGCGCCATCGACTGCTCGCCGGGCGGTGTTCGGACTGCGGCGCGCTGAACTTCCCGCCGGAAGGTGCCTGCAATGGCTGTAAATCGCTGGTCGAGTACGAGGACGTGCAGTTGTCCGGCGAGGGAACCGTCGAAGCCGTGACGACGATTTCGCAGGGCGGCGCGCCTCCCGAATTTGCGGAACAGCAGGCCCAGTCGGGCGACTTCGACGTGGCAATCGTCGCGCTCGATGGGCCGGATGGTGACTCAGCGAGCGTCCCGGCACAGGTGACGGGCGCAGAGAACGGGATCCTCGAAATCGGCGACAGGGTGACGACGACGATGCGCAGAATCTACACGCAGGAAGGCGTCACGAGGTACGGGTTTAAAATTCAGCCGCTCGAGAGGAGCTGAATATTGAATAAGAAGTAGCAGAACTATCCCCGTCGTTTAAAAATCCGTCCGAAGAATGGGAGAAATTTGTCACATTGGTTGTTCGACGAGCCTGTGGCTTCGTATATTGCTTCTATAAAAATACTGTCTCGTGTACCCCTACCCGAGACAATTAATCGATTTGGCGGTTACGGTAAAAGCTTTCTGTAAACGGTTGCGGTCTCAATAGGTTCCGTTGTGTTGGCTGTTTCAGGGAGTAAACGGCCTTACAAACGAGTATTCACCAGGATTGGTCTCGTGAATGTCAGTTTCCTGTGAAGATAGGACAGCAAAATCGGCTCGCGCCGATTAAAAGATGTATCTCGTACGCCGCTGGTGGATCGACGGGTTTGAGTCGGTGTTAAAATACGACGAGGGTGGTTCCGACGAGATCACCGTTCGACGTTATTTGCTGAAGTTCATCAGCTCTCGGTTGAGTTTCTCTTTTTCCTCGTAAAAGAGAGCATGACTACTCTCTTCGAAGCGAACGAGTTCCGCGTTTTCGATTCCGTCGTGGAGTTTCTCTGCCGTCAGCTCGAACGGACAGGCTTCATCGTGGACGCCGTGGCAGATGAGCGTCGGAACGGAGATGTCCGCGAGGTCGGATCGAAGATCCATCTCGCCGACCGCTTCGATAGAATCGGCCATCGCCTGCGGCGACGATTGCATACTCAGATTCTGGAGCCAATCTTTCAGCTCGGGGCTCGGTGCGGAGTGAAACATCGAGTCAGCGAAGTCACTGCTCACCTTCGCGCGGTCTTCATAGCAGCCCTCGGCAAGTCCCGTAAATGCAGCACCATCGACGCCTTCCGGAAAGTCGGGCTTTTCGGCCAGAACAGGACTCGCAGCACCAAGCAGCGCTAGCTTCCCCACGTGTTCCTCGTTATGTCGGCTCATGTACCGGGTGACGACCCCACCGCCCATCGAAAACCCCGCGAGCGTCACATCGTCGACATCGAGTTCGTCAAGAACCGTCTTGAGGTCGTCAGCGAACGTGTCGAAGTCGTAGTCGCTCCACGGTTTGCTCGATTGTCCGTAGCCACGGAGATCGATACCGATACACCGGACGTCCTCCCTCGGGAGCTGGATGTACTGATATTCGAACATCCTGTGACTCAGTGGCCACCCGTGAACAAACACGATAGGTGAACCCGACCCCCACTCTTGAACGAACAGTTCTACCCCCTGCTCAACTTCTATTCGGGTCATGCTGACCAAAGTCAGGGTCAACGTACGAGTCGATATCTGCTTTGGCTGTGTTTCCGACCGATTGAGCGATCCCATTCGCATATGTGATTCATTTATACACATCTCTACGTCGATATCTGCGAATCGAACCTACTCCCGGTCACCGTCGATACGTATCTCCGTTTGACAACCCGTTTAACGGCGAAGGGATGGATCTTGAAGTCTCGAATCGTGTCGCTGTATTCGGAACTGATTTGTCCCGAGTGACAGGCATGTATCGAGTAATGAATACCAAATCTGACTGTTTTCACGAGTCAGCGTTTCCTCCCGTCGGACTCGGAACGTGGAAAAACGACGACGCGGAACGCTGTGCCGAGACGGTTCGAACCGCGCTCGAACTGGGGTATCGACACGTGGATACCGCCGCAATCTACGGCAACGAGTTGGCCGTCGGCGGCGGTCTCGCCCACGCCGACGTTCCGCGCGAGGAAGTCGTCGTCGCGACGAAAGTTTGGCACGACAATCAGGGCTACGACGACGCCATCGAGAGCGCGCGCAGAAGCCGCGAACGCCTCGGCATCGACACAATCGACGTGCTGTACGTTCACTGGCCCTGTTTCAGCTACGACCCCGAAGAAACACTTCCGGCGTTCGACCACCTCCGCGACGAGGGCGTGATTCGCCACGTCGGCGTGAGCAACTTCACGCCCGAGCATCTGGACGAAGCGCGCAAGGTTCTCGACGCACCCATCGCCGCCAATCAGGTTGAGATGCACCCTCTTCTCCCGCAGGAATCTCTTCGCGCGCACTGCAATGAGCGCGATATTCGACTCGTCGCCTACTCGCCGCTGGTTCACGGTGGGGTGTTCGACGTGCCGGAACTGGACGCAATCGCCGAAAAACACGACGTGACCGAAGCACAGGTCTGTCTCGCGTGGCTCCGCGAAAAGGGTGTCAGCGCGATACCGAAGGCGAGCGACGAACGCCACCTCGTAGACAATCTCGGTAGCGTTTCCCTCGACTTGTCCGACGAAGACGTCGCACGAATCGACGCCATCGAGGAGGAAAAACGAATCAGCACGGCCGACTGGACGCCGTGGTAGTTTTCCGCGGAGGCACCGCCGAACTGGCCGCGTAGAAAAACGTTTTTCGTGCGCCCCCACGCGGATTGAGGCATGAAGGTAGGCGTACTCGGAGCAGGGACGATGGGGCACGGAATCGCGCAGGTGACGGCCATGGCGGGTCACGACGTGACTCTGCGCGACATCGATGCGGAGTTCGTGGAGAACGGCATCGACAGCATCGTGGCGAACCTGCAAGGCGGCGTCGAGCGTGACAAAGTCACCGAAGCGGAAAAAGAGGGCGCGCTCGACCGGATTTCGGGCACGACCGACCTCGAAGCCGCGGTCGAAGCGGTCGGCGATGCGGATTTGGTAGTCGAAGCGGTACCCGAGGAGATGGCCATCAAGCGACAGACGTTCGAGGACGTTGAAGCCCTCGTCGGTGACGACACGATTATCGCGTCGAACACGTCGTCGCTCTCGCTGACCGAAATCGCCAGCGCACTTGACGAACCGAATAGAGCAATCGGACTCCACTTTTTTAACCCGGTTCACATCATGAAGCTCGTAGAAGTCGTCGTTCCCGAGCAGGCCGACGCCGAGACAGTCGAGTTTGCCAGCGAGTTCGTCGAAGGTATCGACAAAGTGGCCGTCGAAGTACGCGATTCGCCCGGATTTGCCTCGTCGCGCCTCGGAGTCGCACTCGGCGTCGAAGCAGTTCGAATGCTTCAGGAAGGCGTGGCGAGTCCCCGCGACATCGACGCCGCGATGGAACTCGGCTACAACCACCCGATGGGGCCGCTCGAACTCGTCGACGTCGTGGGTCTGGACGTCCGACTCGGCGTCCTCGAATACCTCCGCGAAGAACTCGGCGAGCGATTCCGCCCGCCGCAGATTCTTCGACAGAAGGTTCGCGCCGGGAAACTCGGCAAGAAGACCGGCGAAGGGTTCTACGTCTGGGAAGACGGCGAAATCGTGGGCGTCTCCGGCGAAAGCCGGATGGCTCGTCAGTCGGAGTCTGACGGCGCGAGCGGCGAGTACGACGGAGGTGAGGACGAATGAGCGACGAAGACGCCGGAACGCCCGACGAACATTCGGAGACGCCGGGAAGCCCCGAGCAGGTCGCGGACGAGTGCGAGACGGTCGATGCGACCGTCGAGGAGCACATCGCCACCGTCACGCTGAACCGCCCCGACGCGCGAAACGCGCTGAACGCGCAACTGCGCGCCGAGTTGAAGGACGTGCTCGACGCGGTCGAAGCCGCTCCGGACGTTCGCGTCGTCGTGCTGACCGGTTCGAAGGAGGCGAAGGCGTTCGTCGCCGGGGCCGACGTGAAGGAACTCAGAGAGCGCGACGCGCTGGAACAGCGCGAAGCCAGCAAGCGACCGCGAGTGTACGAGTACGTGGACGATTTGGAGAAGCCGGTCATCGGCGCGCTCAATGGCCACGCGCTCGGTGGCGGATGCGAACTCGCGCAAGCGTGCGACGTGCGCATCGCGCACGAGCGAGCGAAACTCGGCCAACCCGAAATCAATCTC
>CAYNQM010000115.1:0-10270 GCA_964399275.1 uncultured Haladaptatus sp. | reverse complement strand
ACTCTCATGTCCACGAGAAGTGTAACTTTCAACTGCTGAATCGTCAGCTTCGCCCGTTTCGTATAGTGCTTTGAGGCATGACTGCGGTCAAAGTCGGAGGCATCGATGCCGACGACACCGTTGGTCGGGAGAAGTGTGACTGAGAGATTGAGCAGGAAGAGCCAAACAGCTATGTCAAGGCGGTTGAACGCCTTACACAACGTCGAAGGAGAGGGGAGTTCCTCAAGATCGAGGGCGCTCCGAATGCGGGACATCTCGATAAGCTCTCAAAGAGCGTCCGATACGTCGTATTCTTCCGGATCTTGAGACAGAGGAGGACGATGTGCTGGTGAAGTGTGTACCGTCGTTTTGAGAATTTCGAAGAGTAGCGTGCGACAGCTCGCCGAGCCAAGTGAAATGCCTGCTCAACGAACCGGAGTAACTGTGACTTTGTGAGGGCTTGCATCCGGTCAGACTACCGGTCGAACCTGTAACTCTCTGAGGATTTCAACAGAGCCAATTAGTTCTATCGCGTGAAGACGTGAGCGATACCGCGAATCAGCGACGAACCGCTATCGAAC
Source organism: uncultured Haladaptatus sp. (assembly GCA_964399275.1). GTDB lineage: Archaea > Halobacteriota > Halobacteria > Halobacteriales > Haladaptataceae > Haladaptatus. The sequence continues at coordinate 9,710 of CAYNQM010000115.1, read as the reverse complement.
GCGGAATTCGAAGCCCTCGACAGTTCCAGAATCATGACCGAGCACGCTCGCCACGCCTGCGCCGAACGAATAGGCCACGCCCTGCGCGCCCAGATTCATTCGCTCGCGGAGCGGACGCTGAGGTTCGAACTCGCGCACCGTCACCTCCGGAACGTCCAATCGCTCCGCGATTCGGTCTTTCACGTCCTCGTGCGTGCCGAGTTCGTCCACGAGACCGAGTTCGTGCGCCTCGTCGCCGAGGTAGACGCGGGCCTCCGTCTCGCGCACCGTTTCGGGGTCTAAGTCCCGGCCCGCCGTGACGCGCTGGACGAAGTCCTCGTAAAAGCCGTCGATGAGACTCTGCAAGTACTCGCGTTCGTCTTCGCCCATCTCCTTCAGCGAGACGCCCGCATCCTTGTACTTGCCCGCCGCGAGTCGTTCGTAGGAGAGACCGAGTTTGTCGGCCAACTCCACGGCGTTCACCCGCGAACCGATGACGCCGATGCTTCCGACGAGGCTACCGTTGCGGGCGAACAGTTCGTCGCAACCGCTAGCAATCCAGTAGCCGCCGCTCGCGCACGTATCGGTTGCGTAGGCAACCGTGGGACCGTCGAATCGCTCTGCTGCAAGACGGATGTCCTCACTCGGGACGACTTCGCCACCCGGCGTGTTCAGGCGGAGCAGGAGCGCTTTCGCGTTCGAATCGTCGTCCGCCTGCTCGATTTGCTCCACGATGTCGTCCGCCGGAGTTCCACCCGGGGAGGGAACTTGTTCCCTGCCATCGCGGCTTATCGGCCCTTCGACGGCGACTTCGGCCACGTCGTAGTCCGGAAATCGATTCGCCGCGACCCCCCCGGCGAATCGCGCGCCGAGCACGCCCGCGACGATGACGAGCAGGACGCCGAGCAGTTCCGTGAGCGAATCGGGAACGACGAAAAACAACCACCATGCGATTGCCAGCGCGAGCACTACACCTACGAGGACGACGAGACGGCGTCGTCCCTGCGAGTCGTCAGTGGTTTTGCCGTTTGCCATACCCGGAAAATGCGTGGGCGACGGCGTTAAACGTTCGCTATGAGAGAATCAACAGACTCTAGAGCAGACCCGTCTTCTGAAGCTTCATCAAGTCCTCGGTGTCGAGGGTTTCGCCTTCCTTGAACTGCTGATAGATTTCCTCGGCTTCGGCCTTGGCTTCCTCTCGCTCCTTGGCCTTCTCGGACTTGCGCTCCTTTTCCTCTTTCTTGTCGAGTTCGCGCAGACGCTTCTGGACGCGGACGAAGTCTTCGTGGTGCTGGTCGGCGGCTTCCTGTGCCTCCACGAAGTTCTCGTGCATTTCGTCGGCGTCGTCGCGGATGTCGTCGGCCTCTCGGTAGGCCTCGATCATCTGGTTGTGGTGCTGTTGGGCCTTGTCCGCGAGTTCCGTCACCTTCTCGTGGTGCGTGCTCGCTTCGGCGCGAACCTCTTCTGCCTCTTCGACGAGTTCTTCGAGGTCGTCGCTCTGTTCGAGCTTGTCCTTGCGACTCTGGTACTCGTCGCGCTTGGCCTCGATTTTCTCGATGAGTTCGCGCTCGTCCTCGGTCGAGAGCACTTCGGTCTGCTGTTTGAACTCAAGCTCTTCGATTTCCTTCTTGAGCTGTTCAAGGTCTTTTCCCTCGTCGAGTTCGAGGTCGGACTTGCGGTCTTCGACCTGCTCGAACAGCTTGTTCGCTTCCGCGTTGAGTTCGTTGCGCTGTTTCTTGTGTTCCTGAACCTGCTCGTTCAGTTCGTCGCGCTTCTCGCGGTGTTCTTGCGCTTCGTCAACCTTCTCGCGGGTCTTCGCGTTCAGGTCGTCACGCTTTGACGCGCGTTTGCTCGCCTTCTGGTTCAGCTCGTTCCGCCGATCTCGGAGCTGTCCTGCGAGTTTAATGAGTTCACCTTTCGACTTGTTCTGAAGATCCTCTTCTGTTACGCTTACCATTCTTAGTTAAACCTCGGTTCCTTCCGCTCCAGCGCACGGGAATGTAGCCACTCGTCGTCTAATACCAACCATCCGAGTACAATATTCCCGTATCATTGATTGACGCGCGGTTCTACCGTGACGCCGGAAGCGTTCAGGTACTACCAGATATTCGGTATAGCTATTTAAGGTTTTTGCCCTCTATATCTGTGGAAACGCTTAGCACACGCCCCGAAACGCGTGGAAACAGTTAACACACGAATCTGATCAGAGGTATATAAAGACTCTATTGGAATACGCAAGTGACAACTGCTGATGCACTGCCAGTATTTCCGAGAGACGTACTCGCACGTCCGCCGAAAACGGCGACGACGAGCCATCTCACGGCTACTTTCACTTTCACTCCGGGTACGGGTCGATTTAAGGTGGATAGCGCACCGACTGGAAGACATGCTCGAAACCCTGCGATGTACGTGCGAGGCGGTAGGATGCGACCGCGAACTCGCGGATGAGCAGTTGATGCTCACGATGGCGACCAGCGGGGGAACCCGTCACGCCTACGAATGCGACTGCGGCGCGGTGACGGTCACGGTCACGAAAGGGCGAGCCTGAAGTATCCACCGTGGAAAGCGGAGTGCATGGAAGAGATCATCCACGCACGCGGGCACGAGAACGTCTCGGCCGAGCACGCGAGCACGTTCGAGGTGACGACGGACGACTTTCTCACGCCCGCCGGGGACTGCATCCTCGCAATCGAGGCCGACCGTGCGCCCGCCGACTTTGATCCCACCTTTGTCGATGCCTGCCGGGACGCAGACGCCACGATTACGACGACCATCGAGGCGGGAGGTTACGAACAGACAGTCACCGGGCGCGGTCATCCCGACCTCGAACTCGACAGCGACCGGAGCATGGTCGGGCGAACCAGCGACTACGTGGACGACCGAACGTTCGTCGTCGGCTGTGAGTTTGCGGCTGAAGGTTTTGATAGAGAATTAGTTTCGGCCTTGGCTGACGGTGCGGAGGTTATTGTCACCGTGACGGTCGAATCGTGACGATAGGGGAGAATGCTCGTTTCTATCGATTTGGGTTTTGTTGGGTCGCTGCTACTCTAACTGCACTTTTCGTTGGCGTTGCTTTTCTGCTGAGTCGCTAGTTAGTCCCGACTCCAATCAAACCGCCACCGCCCCGCAACCGCATCGGCCACACGCCTCCCCAACCTCCTCGTTCGCTCCTTCGTCGCTCTCTCGTCCCTCGCGCGGGCGAACCGGGGGTTCGCCGTCGCGCGCCACAGCATCCCACGTTTGTTGGGTTTTCACAGTCTCCGTCGGTGTGCGGGAGTGAACGACTCGTGCGAAGTCTTCCGAGCGAAGCGAAGGAGAAAGGTGGGGAGGGCGTGTGGCTGATACGGTTGCGGTAGCGGTCGTTTGGGGTCGGCGATAGCGAGATGAAAAGATAGCAGACGATAGCTAGCGACGTGAATTCGTACTGATGTCGATGAATCGCGGTCGCCGAAGGCTAGTTGAGATTAGCGTACCAATCTCGCCCCATGAGCGACGATCCGGAACCCGCAGAAAACATCAGCGGTGGTTCGGCGGGTGGCGGCATCGCCACCGAGTTCGAACCCGAGGAGGCCGACACCCGCGCCGAGGAGGTCGTAGACCGACTCGGCGAACTGTACTGGCAGAAGACCTACGGCGGGCAGGACGCCTTCACCTGCCTCGTCCGAACCGTCCTGAGCCAGAACACCAGCGACGTGGCCAGCCAACCGGCCCACGACGCCCTGATGGAACGCTACGCCGGGGGCGACCTCGCCGAATCGCTCGCCCGCGCAGACCACGCCGAACTGGCCGACACGATTCGCTCCGCTGGACTGTACAACCAGAAGGCCGACGTGCTCATCGAGGCGGGCGAGCACGTCCTCGCGGAGTACGGCAGTGCCGACGACTTCGACCGGTTCGTCACCGAGGGCGACCCGAACGAGGTTCGGAGCGCCCTCCTCGACATGAACGGCGTCGGGCCGAAGACCGCCGACTGCGTCCTGCTGTTTTCGGGCGGACAGTCGGGCGTCTTCCCCGTCGATACTCACGTCCACCGAATCTATCGTCGCCTCGGTATCGCACCTGCCGACGCCGACCACGAAGAAGTCCGGGAAGTGCTGGAGCGCGAGATTCCGGCTGAGAAGTGCGGGTTCGGGCACACGGCCTCGATTCAGTTCGGACGGGAGTACTGTTCCGCTCGGAAACCTGCTTGCTTGGATGGGCCGGAAGCCTGTCCGATGTCGGATCTGTGCGAGCAGGTCGGGGTGGACGTGGAAAGTGGCGAGGTCGTTGACCCCACGAATGGAGAGCGTTGAATCTTTGGATACAAAATACCACGGTTGATTGCTAATTCGCCTCAAAACCGAAGTACTAGCTCAAACGCTATCTATTCGGGGAAGCTAGCTGTTGCCGACTCCAAACGACTGCTACCGCATCTTCCCTAGCTTCCTCTTCCTCTGGAGGTGGTACGTGAATATTCGAGTATCCTCACGTCTGACTCATTCTCATGTCTAATTCATGCTGTGGCGCGCGATGGCGAACTCCCGGTTCGCCCGCGCGAGGGACGACCGAAACGAACGCAGTGAGTGAAGGGAGTCGGTTGGGGTGGGTGTGGCTGATGCGGTTGCGGTAGCGGTCGTTTGGAGTCGGAAATCGCTAACATCACCAGACGTTCGAGCACTAGCAAGAGACCGAGATTACGGTAGCAGTCAGACAACAGATAGCCCCACCAGAAAGAGTCTAAACGAGCAAACGTTCCAAAACCGTCTCTCCTACTCGATCATCTCGTCGGTACTCGACATCTCCGCCAGCCACGTCGTCTTCTTGTTCATGAACTCGCGGATGCCCTGCTTCGAGAGTTCGCGCCCGTAGCCCGAATTTTTCACGCCGCCGAACGGCACCCGGGGGTCGGATTTGACGAGTTCGTTGACGAACACACAACCAGCCTCGATTTGGGGAGCGACGCGCTTCGCGCGGTCTTTGTCCTGCGTCCAGATGCTCGCGCCGAGTCCGAAGTCGGTGGCGTTTGCGCGCTGGATGGCCTCCTCGGTGTCGCTCACTTGGAACACCGAGGCGACCGGTCCGAACATCTCTTCGTCGGCGGCGGGACTGCCGTCCGGCACGTCGGTTAGCACCGTCGGTGGGTAGTACGGCCCCTCCCTGTCCAGTGGTTCGCCGCCGAGTTCGAGGGTCGCGCCCGCGTCGATGCTCTCCTCGACCTGCTCGTGGAGGTCGTTCATCAAGTCCTCGCGGGCCTGCGGGCCGATGTCGGTGCCTTCGTCCATCGGGTCGCCGATGGTCATCGCCTCCATCTCCTCGATGAACTTCTCGATGAATTCGTCGTACACGTCCTCTTCGACAACGAATCGCTTCGCGGCGATACAGGACTGCCCGGCATTGATACATCTCGCTTGCGCGCCAGTCTTCGCCGCGTCCTCGATGTCGGCATCCGAGAGGACGACGAAGGGGTCGCTCCCGCCGAGTTCGAGGACGGTCTTTTTCAGTTCCTTTCCGGCGGTTTCGGCGACTGCGCGTCCGGCGGGTTCGCTTCCCGTGATCGTCACCGCGGAAATTCGGTCGTCCTCGATAACCGACTCCATTTTGTCCGACCCGACGAGCAGGGCGGTGAACGCACCCTCGGGGTAGCCCGCCTCCTCGAACACCTCTTGGATTGCGAGCGCGCACTGCGGGACGTTCGAGGCGTGTTTGAGTAGGCCGACGTTTCCGGCGGTGAGGTTCGGCGCGGCGAACCGGAACACCTGCCAGAACGGGAAATTCCACGGCATGACCGCGAGCACCGCGCCGAGGGATTCGTAGGAGACATAGCTCTCTACGTCGGGTTCGGTGCCGATGCGCTCGTCTTGCAGGAACTCGCCAGCGTGCTCGGCGTAGTAGTCACAGGCCCACGCGCATTTTTCGGCCTCGGCGACCGCGCTGTCGATTGGTTTCCCCATCTCCTCGGTCATCAACTCGGCGTACTTTCGCTTGTTGTCGCGTAGCACTTCGGCCGCGTTCGACAGCAGTTGTTGGCGCTCCTCGATGGGGCGCTCGTGCCACTCCTCGTAGGTCTCGCTCGCTTGCTGGAGTTTCTCGTCCACTGCCTCGGCGTCGTCCCCCTCGAACGTTTCCACGACCTCCCCCGTCGCTGGATTGAGGCTTTCCATAGTCGGAGGTCATCCTCGAAACCCATGTACGCTTTGGCGGGATAGGTGATGTCTATCGTTCCCACACTCTAATAAATTTAAGAAAATTTTAAATGGATTAAATCAGTATCGAACAGTGGCACTTGGTGCCATGGGAGAGAGCAGAGGTGAGAGACAAAAAGACAGCGGTGAACCGGCGAACGGTTCTCTCGAATCTGGACGAACCCAAACGAGACAGCGAGACAGTGACACACGCGGCGGGGGTTCTCCGGGGAACGGTCGGCGCCGTGGGCCGGTGGTTGTGTCCACCTTCGGTTTCTCCGGCGCCGCGACCGCACTCGGCGGTTCGTCCAAAGAGTGAGCGGTCGCATCAGTCAGGCAGTACGATTCGGAAACCGCAGTGAAAAGCGCGGTAACGACCGGAAGGAGTTACGAAAGACGCTCGCACGCTTGGGCTACCTCGACACGCCGTCGAAGCGGGCGACACCGAGATGGACGTGAACTCGGACGTTACGCCGCAGTGTTTCTGCCAACCGGACTGTGACGCGTGGTACGATGGCGGTGGCCAGCGCTGGTGCGTCGGCGTCGATTACTGTACCGTCTGTGCCAATCACTGCACGTCGGCGGACGAGACCTGTTCGTCCTGTGGCGACATCTGCTGACCGCCCTCTTTTTCGTACCGGGAGTCAATCGCCCGTTGACTGGCATACGCGCCACATACTTATCACGACAGTCGCCGACCAACACTGTCATGACTGTCGGGAGGAGCACCGCTGCGAGGAGGTTGTCGTAGATGGCTTCGCTCGAACTGTTCCTCATCATCGGGGCGAGTCTACTGCTCTCGCTGATTCTGAGCGAAGGATTCGAACGACTCGGCGAACCCGGATTTCTCGGAGAAATCGTCGCAGGCATCCTGCTCGGACCCTCCGTACTGATGCTCATCAGCAACACGAACCAGAACAATCCGTTCATCCTCATCGCCACCATCGGTGGTCTCCTGCTGTTCTTCGACGCGGGCTACCAGCAAATCAGCCTCGACCAACTGCTCGCGGCGCTTCGACCGGTGTTGATAATCGGGCTTTCGGGCGTGATAATCCCGTTCGTCGTCGGCTACGCAATTGGAACGTGGTTCGGCTTCGGACTCGAAGCCAGCCTGTATCTCGGTCTTATCTTGTCGGTAACGTCCGTTTCCATCGTCGTCCGTACCCTCCTCTCGCTCGACAAACTGAACACCCAGTACGGCCGCTGGATTCTCGGCGCGTCCGCCGTGGACGACATCATCGGCCTGCTCGGTATCTCGATTCTCCCCCTCTTCTTCGTTGGCGGCGGCGCGAGTGCGACCATTTCGGCGCTCGGACTGGCCGCGCTCTTTTTCGTCGCCATCGCCATCTTCTACAAGTTCCTCCTCGACCCGATTGCGAAACTCCTCGCAAAGTCCAAAGTTGACCAAGCTGACTTCATCGGTATCCTCGGATTGCTCTTCGTGTTCGGCTACGTCTCCGACGCGGTGAACCTCTCGTACTTCATCGGCGCGCTCGCGGTCGGCCTCATCGTCTCGACCAACAAACGACTCGAAGGGAAGAGCCTCCAGTCGAACATCTACGGCATCGCGTACGGCGTGTTCATCCCCCTCTACTTCGTGGCCATCGGGGCGCGAATGAACCTCGGCGACTTGACGCTCAACACGTTCATCATCGTGTTCGCCGTCTTCGGCCTGCTCTCTAACTTCATCGCGGGATACGCCGGAAACCTTCTCGCAGGCGGCCCGCGAGAGCATTCACTGATTTTCGGCTTCGCACTGCTTCCGCGCTCGGAGTCCGGTATCGCCATCGTCGCACTTGGCGTTTCGCAGGGAATCGTCGGCAATCGGATTTTCGTCGCGTATCTCGTCGTCTTCATCATCTCGGTGCTCTTGACGCCGTCGCTGTTGAAACGGGCCGTCAACCGCGCCGAAGCAAAAAAAGGGAAAGGGTCGGGACAGTCGGAGACAAGCGGGAAGGGATCGGACGAAAGTCAATCCGACAGCAGTGGAAGTCAGTCCGACACGAGCGGGTGAACGACGCGAAGACAACCGGTGGCTCGAAGACGGCCAAACTCCTGTCGCCGACGTTCAGTCGCGCCGTCGAATCCGGTGTCTAACCCGTCGAGTCGTCGTACCGCTCGGCGGCCGTTTCGAACGCGGTTTCGCCCTGTTCCTTGCTCCGGCGACCCTCCGCCTCCGCGAGGGCTTCCGGGTCAGGATTCACGTCGTCGTCGATGCGTGCCCATGACTTGTGGACTTTCGCGTGACACCACCGACAGAGGTAGACCGTAATCTCGTGACTCAGGGTTTCTCCCCCGCCAGCGTAGGATAGGTGGTGCTCTTCCAGTAGCGGTCGCTCGTCGGAATGGGCCATCCGGCGCTCTTCGAGACCACACCGGATGCATTCGCGCTCGCGGTTTCGACACCGGAAGTGCGGGCAATCGTCCCAGTTCCAATCACCCTCGGGATTCGCCACTGGGCACGCGAACTCCTCCTCGCGGCGTTCCTCGGCAAATTCGGGGTCGTGCTGCGGATGCTCGAAGGCGTACCGACATCGCCCCTCGTCGGTCAGGTGGTCACAGAGTCCGACGTGGTCGTAGGGGTCGTCCACGCCGACGGCGGTTCCCGACGGGGTCTTCTCCATGGTCGATTCGTGGCGTCGCCTTCGCACAAAAGTTTTGTCTCCCTCGTGAGGAGAGTGACGCGTGCACGTCGTCCACGAATCCGATGGAACCTCGCGAACGCTGGCAACGAACGTCGAAACCGCGGACTCGTTTCTCTCGCAGGCCCGAGGACTGATGTTTCGGTGGTCGATTCCCGACGACTACGCGCTGGCGTTTCGGTTCGACTCCGCCGCGGCGCGCGACGTTCACATGGTGTTCGTGCGGTTTCCGCTCGACGTCGTGTGGACGCAGAACGGGGAGGTTCAACACATCGAACGGCTCTCGTCGTGGACGGACATGGCGAAAGCGAAGGCTGACACGCTGTTCGAACTTCCGGCAGGAACGGCGTCGGACGTGCAAGTCGGCGATTCGGTTCGGTTGGTGGATTAGTTCGTCTCGGCGAACGGCGAGAACCCATCGACCGGCGTGACGGAGTAATCGACGGTAAGCGTGTCCTGCGTGGCGCGAATCTTCCCAACGAAAGTGGAAATCTCTTCGAGTTCTCCTTCGAGGACGAACAGTTCCATGCAGAAGTGGTCGCCGACGTGGCTGTGGAAGTTCGACGCGACGAGTCCCTCGTGTTCGTGGCGCAACTGCATCATGCGCTCTTCGACGCTGGTCGTCTCGTAGTCAAACATGACCGTGACGATTCCCATCAGTTTGCGGTCTTCGAGTCGGCGGTCTTCGAACTCGCCGAGGAGGTTACGGCTCGCCTCGCGGACGATTTCGCTCCGACCAGTGTAGCCGTGTTCGTCGGCAAACTGGTCGATTCGTTTGAGCAGTTCGTCCGGCATGGAGACGCTGACGACAGTCATATATTAACAGAGTCACCGTTCGCTATTAGAATCTTATTATCAGTCACCGAACTCGATTCGCTCGCGTTTCGGGTCAACCGTCACGACACCGCCGATTGGAACCGGTGCAACG
>CAYNQM010000114.1:0-10294 GCA_964399275.1 uncultured Haladaptatus sp. | reverse complement strand
CAGTAGGTGACCTCCGGTTTGATTTCGAGCACTGCTTGGCTCGTCCACGCCGCGTACGAGAGATAACCCGCCGTGGTGTGTTTGACACCTTTCGGCTCCCCGGTCGTTCCCGACGTGTACATCAAAAAGAGCATGTCCTCGGCGTCGCGTTGAACCGGTTCGACCTCTGCGCCTTCCTGCTCGGCGACGAGGTCGCCGTAATCGAGTTCGCCGTCGCCCATCGGGTGGTCGTACTCGTCGCCGAGTCGATCTACCACGACGACGCTTTCCACGTCGTGGCCGACCTGCGAGAGACCCTCGTCGGCCTTCTCCTTGTGCTGGAGCGGGTCGCCACGCCGGTAGTAGCCGTCGCAGGTGACGAGGTATTTGGAGTCCGCGCTCTCCATCCGAGTCGCGAGCGCGTCGGCGGAGAACCCGGCGAAGACGACGCTGTGGGGCGCACCGATTCGCGCGCAAGCGAGCATGGCGATGGGTAGTTCCGGAACCATCGGCATGTACATCGTCACGACATCGTCCTCGCCGACGCCCTGTTCACGGAGCGCCGCCGCGAACTCGTTGACCTCGCGGTGGAGTTCCTCGTAGGTGTAGGTTCGCGTCTCGCCGAGTTCGCCAATCCACTCGATGGCCGCTTCGTCGCCCCTGTCTTCGAGATGTCGGTCGAGGCAGTTCGCCGAGGCGTTCAGCGAACCACCTGTGAACCACTCGTAGAACGGTGCGTTGCTGTCGTCCAGAACCGCCTCGTACTCCTCGTACCAGTCCAGTAGGTCGCCTGCTCGCTCCCAACACTCCGGCCAGTTGTTCTCGAACTCTTCGTAGATTTCTTCGTCGGCGACGTTAGCCTGCTCGACGAACGACTCCGGTGGCTCGAACGATTCCGCCTCTTCGAGCCGTGCTTCGAGTTCTACGGTATCATCTGGCATATGTTCGTGCTAACGTGGTTCAACGAACGGCATAAAGATTTGCAACACTTGCGGCGTTTCCCGCGAAAATAAGGTGGCAGGCACAGCATTCATCGACCGCACCGTCGCAGTTCACCGGGAGTCCGAGTCGCTATCCTCGGCGGGAACTACTACTTCGATTTGGTCTCGGAGCCACTCGGTCGCACCCGCGACCTCGTCGGAATCCTCGGCGGTTATCTTCAGCCGACCCGGGTCGTCGTCTCGGCCCGGATAGCTCCCGACAGCAACGTCGAACTGGCTCTGAATCGTTTCGAGGACGTCGCCCAGCGCACCCTCCGGCGTCGGCGTGTAGAGGGTTTCGGTGACGATATCGCCGCCGAACTCGTCCGCAACGAGGTCGAACATCGCCTTCATCTCGCGGGGAATGCCGGGGAGAACGTACACGTTCTCGACGACGCAACCGGGTGCCCACCCCGTCTCCGTGGCGAGCGGACGACCGCCTTCGGGGAGGGCCGCCACAGCGTCGAGATCGAAGTCGAAGTCGTACTCGTCGGCCAATTCCGGATTTGCCGCCTCGAAGGAGCGGGCCTCCTCGCGGAGCCGTTCGCGCTCCGTGTCGGAAACGACGAGATTCCGGTCGAGGGCGCTCGCGACGGCCTCCATCGTTACGTCGTCTGGCGTGCCGCCGATTCCGCCCGTCACTATCACCGCGTCGAACGCCGCGTGCCACTCGCGGACGTACCGATCGATGAGTTCGAGTTCATCTGGGACGGTCAGGATTCGCCGTACCGACCCGCCGCGGTCGTGGATTTCCTCGGCCAACCACGCGGCGTTCGTGTTCACCGTATCCCCGGCGAGGATTTCGTCGCCGACCGTGAGAACTGCGATATCCATGGGAACCGATTGCCGCCTCGACGCATAAACGTTTGACGCTGATCTGGTTCGGCCGTGGTCGGGGGATTCGTGCTGGAAGCTACGCTGAGCAGTTTGTAAAGTCCCGAGAAACGGTCGGTGGTCGTTCGAGACGAAACGCGCTCGATTCAGGCCAGTCCGATAGTTTCCTGATAGGAGCCGTGTTCGGCCTCGAACACGTCCATGATTTCGCCCATCGTCGCGTAGGCTTTCACCGCGTCCACGATGGCTGGCATGACGTTTTCGTCCTCGTCGATGGCCGTCTGGAGGTCGTCCAGCGCGGCCTCGACTGCCTCGTCGTCGCGCTCTGCTTTGACCTCCGCGAGTCGCGCGAGTTGGCGGTCTTGGGTGTCCTCGTCCACCTTCAGAATCTCGGGTTTCGTGTCTTCTTCCATGTCGTACTTGTTGACGCCGACGACGATTTCCTCGCCCTCTTCGACGCGCTCTTGGTACTCGTAGGAAGCTTCCTGAATCTCGCGGTGGAAGTAGCCGCGGTCGATGCCTTCGAGGACGCCGTCGCGCACCGAACCGTCGCCCATCTCCTTGATTTCCTCGATGTAGGCCATCGTCTTCTCCTCGACTTCCTCGGTCAGCGATTCGACCGCGAAACTGCCGCCGAGGGGGTCGATGATGTCCGCCGCACCGCTCTCTTCGGCGATGATTTGCTGGGTTCGCAGGGCGACTCGGACTGCTTCCTCGCTCGGCAGTGCGAGGGCCTCGTCGAAGCTGTTGGTGTGAAGACTCTGAGTGCCGCCGAGGACGCCCGCGAGCGCCTGAATCGTCACGCGAACGATGTTGTTCAGCGGTTGCTGTGCGGTGAGCGACTGCCCCGCAGTTTGTGTGTGGAACTTGAGCTGTTTCGATTTCGGGTCGTCCGCGTCGTACCACTCGTCCATCACGGTCGAGTAGATTTTCCGCGCGGCGCGGAACTTCGCGATTTCCTCGAACAGCGAGTTGTGGGAGTTGAAGAAGAAAGAGAGTTGCGGCGCGAACTCGTCTACGTCCAGTCCGCGCTCCATCGCGTCCTCGACGTAGGCGAACCCGTCGGCGAGCGTGAACGCCAACTCCTGTACCGCGGTCGAACCGGCCTCGCGGATGTGGTAGCCCGAAATCGAGATGGGCTTGATGTTCGGCGTCTCTTCCACCGCGAACTCCACGGTGTCGGTGACGACGTCGAGCGACGGTTCTGGCGGAACGACCCATTCTTTCTGCGCGATGAACTCCTTCAGCATGTCGTTCTGGAAGGTACCACGGATTTCATCGCGGGGGACGCCCTGCTGGTCGGCCAGCGCGACGTACATGGCGAAGATGACCGGCGCGCTCGGGTTGATGGTGAAACTGGTCGAAACCTCGTCCAACTCGATGCCGTCGAAGAGGATTTCCATGTCGCGCAGGGTGTCCACTGCGACACCCTCTGTGCCGACTTCGCCGTCCGAGAGCGGGTCGTCCGAATCCTTGCCCATCAAACTCGGCATGTCGAAGGCGGTCGAAAGTCCGGTTTGACCGTTCTCGATGAGGTAGTGGAATCGCTTGTTGGTTTCCTCCGCCGTGCCGAACCCGGCGAACTGGCGCATCGTCCACGTCCGACCGCGGTACATCGTGGGGTAGACCCCGCGCGTGTAGGGGTCTTCACCGGGGAAGCCGATCTCCTCGTCGTAGTCGAGGTCGGCGACGTCGCTCGGGTCGTACAGACGGTCTACTTCCAGATTCGAAACGGTCGCAAAACGGTCTTTCCGCTCGCCGAACCGCTCCAGCACGGGCGAGAGGGTGTCGTCTTCCCACTCCTCCCTTCCCTGCTGAATCTTCTGCAGGTCGTCCTCGTCGTACATGCTCGTAGGTTCTTCCGGGCAATCCATTAAGGATTCGGTGGGCGATTATCCGGCGTTGTCGCCTCCAGCGACTGGTCGGTCACGATTGGCTCTCGGAACGACTCTATCTCGGCCATGACCGTCTCGATGTCATTCTCGGCCACGTCGAACGCGAGCAGTGCGTCGGCCAGATGAACCGCGATTCGGCTGAAATCGGCGTGTCCCACGTCGAGGTGGTCGTGCACCTCGGACATGTCGCCTCCGTCGTACAGTTCCGGGCCGCCCGTTGCGGTGACGAGAAATCGCGCTTGGTGACCCCGCTGTTCGCGCATGTTCACGTCCTCGAAGAACGGCCGTAGTTCTTCGTCCGAAAGGACGCGCTCGTAGAACTCGTCCACAACGGTTCGAATGCCTTCTCGCTCGCCGAGACGTTCGTACAGGGATGGTTCGTCCATACTCTCACCAACGCGGTGCCGATAAAAATGATTCGCCGTGATTCCACGTATCGGGGAGTTGGCGGATGATTTATAAGGTACCGAATCGACAGGACGTCCCTTGCGTCTGAAACCTTCCAGAAAAGATATACCTACCTATGGAGAATTTCGTTCCATGACTTCGGATTCGAAATTTCTCGTCGTCGTCTGTTACGCGTCGCTCGCCCTCGGCGTTTTCACGGGACTCAACAGCATTCGAATCCTCGCCGAACTTCTTCTCTGGCCGTCGGCACCCTCCAGTTGGTACATCGCCGCACTGCTTCCGAACGCGTGTATCGCCATCATCGCGCTCGCCGTCGGCCTGATGATTCGGCACACGCTACACAATCCACACACGTACGGGGCCAGCGATACGGTTCTCAACAAGTGGAAGCAGTGGTAGCGGTCGCTTTCGAAAAGTGAAGTTGGCGTGCATTCAGTAGTGGCCGAGGACGCCTTTTCGCCGTGCGCGACGCTGTGCTCGATGGAAGAAGAGGTATCCGAGAGCGACGTATCCCACCGCCGTCAGGAGCAAGACAGCGAGACTCTCCGCCGGGAACTCCCAGAGGCGGACGCCGTCCGACATGGCACGTTGCAGAAGAAAACTCCCTTCCGAGAGGGGAAGCCATCGCAGTACCGGGTACGCCTCAACGGGCGCACTGATGAGACCGATGAAGACGAACTGAACGAGTTGGAAGGCGTTCTCGATGCGTTTGTACAACATCGCGAGACCGGCGAAGACGAATCCGACACCGACCGCGGAGGCGATTGCGAGGACGAGTAGCGGCCCGACGGTGAGGAGATCGATGGTCAACTCCGCCTGCGTCGTGAACAACATCAGCGCCAACACGACGATCCCCCATAGGAGACTAAAGAGGACGTTCACGACGACTTGCAGGCCCATGACCGTTCCGAACCCGAGCGGCGACATGAACAATTGTTCGAGCGTTCCCCATTGGGCTTCGCGGGTGATGTTCCACGACAGCCCCGAGTAGGCCACGATGGCCGCGGTGAAGAGAAAAAAGCCGACGATGATACCGTCTATCGAGTCGGTGATTGCTGGGCCAGCGAGCGCACCACCCCCGAAAAAGACGATGGCGAACAGCGCATAGATGGTCACCAACTGCGAGATCGTGTTGATTGGATACCGAACCAACAGGATGGCTTTTTTCTTCAGGATGGCTCGGAACAGGGTCAAGTGGCGTCTCATCAGCGACTACCCTCGTTGGTGAGTTCGAGAAACACGGCTTCGAGATCCGGATCCATCGCGTCCACGCCGTCGAGCGAACAGTCGGCGGCATGGAGGGTGTCGAACACGGTATAGAGGTCGTCACCATCTGCGAGTGTCACCTCGAATCGCTCACGGTTACCGACACGTTCCCACTCCTCGGCGTCGAATCCCTGTGTCAACTCCTTGCGCGCCTCGTCGGGAACCGACCCCTCGACCGTGAGTTGGTATGCCCGCGTGCGAAACAGTTCGATGAGGTTTTCGACCGAGTCGTCGGCGATTATCCCTCCGTCGTTCATGATGATAACTCGCTCACAGAGCTCTTCGACGACGTCCATGTCGTGACTGCTCAGGACGACGGTGATGGATTCGCGTTCGGCGAGTCGCCGGAGTTCGCGGCGAAGTTCGACGGAACTCTCCACGTCGAGACCGAGCGTCGGTTCGTCGAGGAACACCACGTCGGTTCCGCGGGCGAGGCTACACGCCAGCGATACTTTCTGTTTCATTCCTCGCGAGAGCTCGTTGACGGTCTCGTCGGCTTTCGCCATCATGTCGAACGCATCGAGCAGTTCCTCGGCGCGGTTACGAACCTTCGAGGGAGATCGGCCGCCGAGTGCGGCGAAGAACTCGACGTTTTCCCGGACGGTCAGTCTCCAGTAGACGTTGCGTGCCCCTTCCAACATCGCCCCGATGTGTTGGTATGCTCGCTTCGTATTTGCGTGAACGTCGATGCCATCGACAGTCACTCGCCCGTCAGTCGGGATAATCAGCCCCAGAATCGACTTGATGGTCGTCGTCTTTCCCGCACCGTTCGGGCCGAGTAACCCGACGACTTCGCCGCGACCAACGTCGAACGAGATATTATCGACGGCAGTTACGGCATCCGAACCGTCTCCGTACGTCTTTTGGAGGCCATCGACGCAAACAACGGGGTCGTTCACGCTCGTCGTGTCGGTGGATTTTGATTCCGACTGACTGAGTTGCGCGCTCATAGTCGAGTCTGTCGTGTTAGAGCCATAATAGTTTCCAGAACTGGCCTTCAGTCTAGCATTTGATACGAAAACGCTATATCACGAACAGAAACATTGTCGGACGTGACCGACGACGATTCCACGTCACTCTCTCCATCGGAAGCGTTCGCGCTGTTTAGCGACGAGACGCGTGTCGCCATCGTCGAGGCGCTGGCGGAAGAGACGACCACCGACGGGTCGGACGGACTCTCGTTCGCAGGGAACTGAACGTCGTGGACGTAGAATAGCTACTGCAAACGCTTCGTCGTTTCCATCAGCGGATGGCGAGCGTAATCGACGACCTGAATGTCGTCGATACCTTCGAGACCTTCCTTTCTGGCCGTTTCGGCCATCCCGAGTTCGACCCGGTGGTCGGTGATGATAACGTAGGCGTCCATCTCGTCGATGTCGAGGCGGTCTGCGGCCTTCGCGCGATGGTGACCGTCCGCAAGCAAGAGCGTGCGACCGTTTTCGATGACGACGAGCGGTTCTGCCAGTCCGCGCTCCATCTCGTACACGCGTCCCTCCAGTTCGTCCGCGTAAACCTTTCCCTGCGTCGGCACGAGGTTGTCCAGCGGAACTTTTCGGCGGCGCTGTGACACCTCCGTGTCGTGGATGGACTCCAACGTGCGCATCAGTTTTCCGACCTTCTCCGGCGTGACGCGCTCGATTTGGCTCCGGATGACGTCCGTGTTCGTGATGATGCCGACGAGGTTGCCCGCGTCGTCCACGACCGGGAGTTTCTGGATGCCGGAACGCAGGATGACACGCGCGGCGTCGTTCACGTTCATGTCGGGATGCGCGACGATGAGTTCTTGGGTCATCACCTTGAAAATTGGCTCTTGGTCGCCCGCCAATAGGAGGTCGCGGGCACTCACGAACCCTTCCACGCGCCGACCGTCACAGACCGGAAATCCGTTGTGTCCGTCGCTCTCCACGATTCGCCGGGCGACCGATTCGACGGTCGCGTCGGGGGAAACAGTCGCCACGTCGCGAGTCATGTACTCTTTGACTTGCGCTTTCGCACCTTCGGTACCGCCGTCGGATACAGCGCGAACCGTGGGCGACGTTCGGCGACTATCTTCCTCCTCGGCCTCGTCCATGCAGAGTATCCATGCCGTGCCGAGCAAAAAACTTCCCGACCGTTGCTCTCTCTCTGTCGACGCCAATCGCTACTCGTCGTCGCGCTCCGCGAGTTGAATGTCGAACGCCGCGAGATGCTCCCTGTCGGAAGCGAACTCGTCGCGCTCCGGACGAGAGCGGATGGTTTCGAAGAACCTCTCCGTGATTATCTCGCCGACGATAGTCGAAAGCGACGCCTCCTCTTCGTCCTCGACTTCGCCGAGCAGACCGAGAGGAATCTGTGCCCCGGCCATGTCGGCGTGGCCGCCTGCGCTTCCGATTTGTCCGAACGCGGCGCGCATGGTTTCGCCGAGGTCAACGTCGGTTCCGCGGGCGCGCGCGGAAACGTACACTGTTCCGTCCATGAACCCGAAGACGAGCGTGACGCTGACGCCTTCCATATTGAGCAGGCGGTCTGCGGCCTGCGCCAGCGCGTCCCGGTCGGAGAGCGCCCCGACGCAACTGGCCAACACCGTCCCGTCGAGTTCGCGGTTTCGAATCGCGCGGGAAATCGTTTCGAAAGTGTCGGGACTGATGGACGGACTTTCCACGCGCTCCAAGGTCGTCGTGTCGGCGTGGGGAAGCAAGAACGCCGCCGCCTCGAAATCCGCCTTGGATACCTCTCGGGTGAAATCTTTCGTATCGACTCGAATCCCGTACAGCAGTCCGGTCGCAACTCGTTCGGCGGGGTCGATACCGAGATGTTTCAGGTGGTCTGCAAGCAAGGAACTCGTCGCGCCCACGTCGCTCCGGAGGTCAACGAACCGCGCTTCGACCGGGTGGTTCGGGGGATGGTGGTCGATGACGACATCGATCTGCGTCTCCGGCGGCAGTTGGTCGTTGACTCCCGGACTGGAGTGGTCAACCAAGGCGAACCCTGCGAACTCCGAGAGGTCGTCGTCCAAGGCGACGTTGCGCAAGTCCAGTTCGAGCAAGTTGACGAACGCCCGGTTCTCCTGATGGGAAATCGCTCCGAAGTAACACGTCTCGGCCTCGGTGCCAACCGCGGCGGCCATCTGCTCCAGTGCGACGGCACTGGCGATGGCGTCCGGATCGGGATTGTCGTGCATGAATATCCCGAGTTTCCCATCTACGTCGCGGAGTGTGCGCTGGAGTTCGTGCGTTCGAAACGCCGTATCCTCGTCGGTCATCGACAGCAGGTGATCAACGATGAGTTCGCCGGGGTCGATGAGCCGGTCGGCGACGCTCTCTAACGCCTCGTACACCGTCTCGGCCGGGTCGTCGCCCGCGTAGACGGTGACGTAGGCGCCCGGGTGCACTTCGCGGACGTGTCGTGCTGATTCCAAATTTCGGTCCGGGTCGTCCCCTGCGACGAAGGCGACATCGACGGAGGGACGCTCGGCGATAATCTCGGCGTTGGTTGGGTCGCCGCGAGTCGCCGAGACGCCCTCGGTGCGGAGCGTTTCGACGCGACTTTCGCTCTCGTCAACGACGACGAGCGTTCCGGGCCAGTCGGCCATTGATTCGACGAGTGCATGCCCGACAGAGCCACAGCCGAGCATGAGCCGTGAAACCATTCTACCACCGATTGCTAGTCGGGCACCTAAAACCTGTTGGGAATCGCTCTCCGCCGTTAATTTTTCGCATATAGTGGCTACAAACTGCTTCGTGAAAGTCAGTCACTCACGAATTAGAGTCGATTTTCGTAGCACTGGTCCGTTCGAAACTGGTGTAGCTCTCATGCGATAGAGTTGGGTTTGGTGGAGAGGTAAATCTGCAACCGCTAGGCAGTAAGGTGGGTGGACGTAGCAGTTGCAGTCAGCACGTCGCCACCAAAATCAGAACGCTCTATTTTTCGCGTGAGCGTGGCCCGCGCCTCGCATCTGCTGACCACCTATCTCCACAGGAATCGCCTGTAAATCACTCTCGCCCACTATCAAGCATCACCGCACGAAAAATCCGCAAAAAAAACGAACCGCGACTCGCGCTATCGTTTACGCGAACAGGGTGGACGCCGCGGTGTAGGCCGCGTCCGCAACCGGGTTGAAGGCCGGGAGCAGAACGACCGTTGCGACTGCGGCGGCGAGCACTGCCACGTAGAGACCGGTCGGGGTACTTCGGATGTTGAAGTCGCCCACCGGGTCTTCGATCCACATCGCCTTGACGACGCGGCTGTAGTAGTACAGCGACAGCGCGCTGTTGACGGCACCGACGGCGGCAAGCCACCAGAAGCCGGCTTTGACCGCACCAGCGAACAGGATGTACTTGCTGAAGAAGCCGGCGAACGGCGGCAGACCAGCGAGGCTGAACATGAACACCGTCATGGCCACACAGGCCATCGGAGCCTTCTCCGACAGTCCGTTGTAATCCTCGAAGGTTTTGCCAACGTCCCAGTACTCGACCATGGCGATGAACAGGAACGCGCCCGTGTTCATGAAGCCGTAGACGAGCATGTGGAGCATCCCCGCACCGAGGACGATGTCGGAGTTGCCGGCGCCCGTGAGGGCGGCCACGCCGATGAGGACGTAGCCCGCGTGGCCGATGCTCGAGTACGCGAGCATCCGCTTGACGTTCTCCTGGGTGGCGGCCGCGAAGTTACCGAGCGTCATCGTCACGACGGCGAGCACCTGGAACAGGAGCACCCAGTCGACGGTCGCGGCGACGTCGGCGATGGGGAACGCCGTCACGAACACGCGGTAGAGGACGACGAACCCGGCGGCCTTCGACGCCGAGGAGAGGAACGCGCTGACCGGGGCGGGCGCGCCCTCGTAGGCCTCCGGCGCCCAGAAGTGGAACGGGACGCTCGCGGTCTTGAACGCGAAGCCGCCGAGCACCATCAGCACGCCGACGCCGAGGATGCCGGCGAGGCCGGTGTCCGCGA
>CAYNQM010000113.1:0-10393 GCA_964399275.1 uncultured Haladaptatus sp. | reverse complement strand
ATGCTCTCGCGCCAGACGCAACCGAGCAGTTCGTCGTACTGGTAAGCAGAGCCGTCCAGTCGGGCGAAGTCGGGATGGTCGTAGTTCAGCCCCGCGATTTCGCCGGGGAGAATCAGGTCGCACTCCTCGCGCAGGAACTCGTCGTCCTCGTAGATGCCCTTGATGTACTCCGTGACGATTGGCGCAGCCTCGGTTCGCTCACCCGGCAGACCGCGGTAGACCAGCGTGTTCAGGATGCGGAGCGGGAGTTTGACGTGGTGGCGCTCTTTCTCGTCCACGTTGACGAACGTCCGAACCGACTGCTGTGGCAGGTACTCGTCCGGACCGTCGCCGAGAGGAACGATGTTCCCCGTGGCGATTTCGTCCGCGAACAGTTGGACGATGCTGTTGTCCCACTGCCACTCGTGGACGGGCAGGTAGTAGTAGTTCTGGGGGTCGTAGCCCTTGGATTCGAGTTTTTTGTCGAACCGCTCGCGGTGCGCACCCAACTCGCCATCGACCAGCGAGTTATGGTCGAGACCGGAGACGGCTTCGAACGTCGCCTGCTCGCGCGAGACCGCGACCCACGAGAGCGTCACCGGCTCTTTCCGTTCGGGCGCGTAGTCGAGGTAGTCGTCGTAGCCGAAACCGAGGCGACCCTTGTTGTAGGTAATCCACGGGTGGCCGCCCATCTCGCCCTCCAATTCGGCGTAGTCGAGGGCCGAGGGGTCGATGTCGTCGTCCTCGGCCTCGACGTGTGCGTCGGCGAGCATCGTGTTTCGATATTCCCGAATCAGGTGGCCCGCGGTCATGTCCGAGATGCCGATGGTGTCCTGCGCGTCGAGCAGGAACTGCACCGGGTCGGTCGCCGGTTCCCAGTCGCCAGCACCGCGTCGTTCGAGCGAGTCCGGTTTCACGTGCATCCAGTCGAACTTTCGCTCTTCGGCGTCGAATCGGTATTCGACGCCCTCGGTCAGGCCGAGGTGGTAGCCGTCCGCAGTTCGCTCGGGTGCGACGAGTTCCTCGTAGCTGAACTCCGCCAGCATCTTCGCCAGCAGGTTGCGACCGACGGTTTCCCAGATTGGGGGGGAAACGGCGTCCTGAAGCTGTTCGTACTCGATTCGGTCGTCAGTGTTCGTCGTGAGTTCTTGCATCGTTAATCCTCCTGAAGTGGCGTCTGCTCTCTGTGCAATCGTTCGCTGTTGGGTGATTTCGAGACGAATCGCTCGACTGAGAAGTCCTGAAAGACGGTGTCCTCGTCCACGGGGTACACCTCGCTCCCGACGAGCGATTCGATAATCTGTGCGTTTCGGTAACAACCGAGACCGAGGTCGGGCGTCCCGACGCCGTGGGCGTGCATTCCGGCATTCTGGACGAAGATTCTGCCGGGCGCGTCGAACTCGACTTCGAAGTCCGATGCGACGCGAAGCCTCCCTTTCGGGTCGCGGTCGATTCGCTCCTCGATTCCGGCGAGGAACGGCGGCGTCGGGCGATGGTAGCCCGTACCCAGAATCACGACCTCGCTCTCGTGGGCGAACCGCTCCCCGGCCTGCCACTGCTGGCAGGTCAGGCGATAGCTGTCGCCGACCTGCTCGATGTCCTCGACTGCTGTCGTGGCGAGCATGCCGACGTTCGGGTCGTTCCTGCCGACCGACCGTTCGTACAGCAGGTCGTAGATCTCCTCGCTGGTGTTTTCGTCGATGCCTTTGTACAGCAACCCCTGTTCGGGGAGGAGATCGTCTTTCGTCTCTTGGTCGAGGTCGTGGAAGTACTGGGTGTACTCCGGCGTGAAGTGCTGAAGTCCCAGTTTCGAGTACTCCATCGGGAAGAATCCTTCCGAGCGCGTGAGCCAATCGAGTCGGAAGTCGGCATCGGGTTGGTGGCGAAGCAGGTCGAGGAAGATTTCGGCGGCGCTCTGGCCCGACCCGACCACGGTAATCGACTCCGCATCCAGACAGCGGTCGCGCTGGTCGAGATACGACGCCGAGTGGAACACGTCCGCCTCGGGATGTCCCCGAAGCGATTCGGGCACGAAGGGAACGCTTCCGACGCCGACGACGATGTCCTCGGCGCGGTATTCGACCTGTTCCCCGCTTTCGGGGTCGCGCGCCGTGACGTGGAACAGTTCCGCCGACTCGTCGTACTGCACCTCGGTCACGCGCCGACTGAACTGGGTGTTGTCGAGGTCGTTCGCGACCCAGTGACAGTAGTCGTCGTACTCCCGACGCGGCACCTGAAACGTCTCGTAGAAGTAAAATTCGTAGAGACGGTCGTGCCGTCGGAGGTAGTTCAGATAGCTGTATTCGCTGGTTGGGTCGGCGAGCGTGACGAGGTCGGCCATGAACGGCACTTCGAGGGTCGCGTCCTCGATGAGCATCCCGCCGTGCCACTCGAAGTCGGGTCGCTGCTCCAGGAACACCGCCTCCGAGTCGGTCGGCGCGAGCAGGGCCGCGAGACCGAGATTGAACGGGCCGAGGCCGATGCCGAGCACGTCGTAGGAGTCGGGCGACTCTGTCGTCATCGAATCACCTCCTGCTCGAATCGTTCGCGCTCGCAAATCATCAGCAGGGCGTCTTTCTCGGGAAGCGCAATCTCGCGCTGTGGTTCGAAGCCACACTTCTCGAAGACGTGGATGACCTTCTCGTTGCGAACGTCGGGTTCCGTGACGACGCGCTCGGTTTCGTCGTGGAGGAACTGGAACGCGGTCATCGCCCGCAAGAGCGGTTCGGCGTAGCCGTGGCCCACAAACTCGGGCACCCCGATGAGCAGGTGGATTCCTTGGTCTGCCGGTTCCGCGTCGTAGTGGTCTGCGAGGTCATCGTCCGCGGCCCAGTACGATTCCCAGTAACTCATCGGCACGTGATCGAGATGGCCGACGTAGGGCGTCTGGTGGGAGTCGGCGAGTTTTTCGGCGAGCTTTTTCCGGAACTCCGGGAGTGGGTCGTTCCACTGCCAGTACGGCAGGACGTGGGGTTCGTTCAGCCAGCGATGGAGGCGACCGAGATCGCGCTCCATCGCAACCTGCCGGAACGAAATCGTCTTGTCGATTTCGGAATCGCGGGTCTGGTAATCGTACTCCGACGCCACGATTCCGGTCGGGCCGGTCATTGGTCTCCCTCCTCGACGATTGGATTCGGAACCTCGGCGTAGACCGACTGATTTTCGAGCGTGCCGGTCAGTTCGTCCATACCGCGGAATCGCGTCAGTAGGTTCGCCTTACAGGGCAGTCGTCGCTCGGTGAGCAGACTCGTCAGTAGCGACGAATCCTCGTGGTCGTACTCGGTCAGCGATTCGAGTTCCTCGCGCAGAACCGACAGCAGGCGCGATTCGTCCACCACCCCGGCGCTCCCGAAGGCGTTGACGACGCCGAATGCGTTGTTCAGGACGACGTAGTACCGGATTCGCTCGTCGGCCAACTCGTCGGAGACGAGGGTGTCTGCGCGCTCCGCCACGCCCGGAAGCAGGGTATCGACCTCCTCGTGGCCCGACTCCGTGAAGTAGTAGCCCTGATTGTCCCGGTGGTGGAACTGGTCGGGATAGCCGTCTTCGAGCGTCAGCACGCTGTTCTGTTGGTGGGCCTCCAGTCCCACGCCGTAGTTCAGGTAGAGCCACAGCACGGGTCTGAGCGAGATGGCGAGATACTGCCGGAACCACTCTTCGCTCACGTCGGCGGCGGGTCTGCCCTCTCGCTCCGCGATTTCCGAGACGACGTTTGCGAGGCGCGAGTTGCCGCCGAACATGTGGTCTTGGCAGAGGCCGACGACCGGCGAGGCACCCGCGGCGTCCTCGCCGCGGAAGGGATTCTCGCGGAGGACGACCTCGAATCCGGATTCTGGTTCCGGTCCCGCCTCGACGGTCAGGTACGCCGGGTCGCGCACGACGCCGAAGTCCGGGAAGCGCGATTGGAGGTCTTCTCCGAGTTTCGTATCCATCAGTTCGGTGATGGCTACGCCGCGCTCCAGTTCGGGGCGCTTGTTCGTCCGCTCCGAGTTGGTGATGTTCACGGCGAGCGAGCCTTTCACCATGAACGACGAGCCCGGACTGTACAGCGTTCGAACCGACGACGTGGGATAGAACGGTCGGCCGCGAGTTCCGAGGTAGTCGAGTGTGCCGTCCGCTATCAGGGACTCGACGTGGGGTTGGTCGAGCAGGTGCGCTGCCTGCCACGGATGCACCGGAATCAGCACGTCGTCGCTTGCGACGTGTTTCTCGCGGAACGACTTCGAGACCGCAGAATCGTCGCGCAGTTCCGCTTTCACCCACTCGTCAGCGCGCTCCGCACGCGCGGACTCCTGCGCCACGATGTCGGGGTCTGCTCGGAAGTAGGCGAGCGAGAACGACCCCCGCAGTTCCGGGGCGTAGGTCGGCGCGTTTCGCGGCGCGATGCCCTCCCGACTCTTCGGCGTGGGATGGAGCAGGTGACCGAAAATCAACGATTGCTCCGCGTCCCGAAACTCGAAGTCGGTGCCGTACAGTCGGTCGCGGTCGTCCGCGCGGGCGCGGACGAACCGCTCGGTTCGGTGCTTGCTCGACAGCACGCGCGAGAGCAGTTCGTCGCCGACGTGGTCGCCGCCCTTCGCGAGCGACAGTTCCTTCGTCACCAGACCGGCGAGCGTCGCGTAATCGAGGTCGTGCCAGCCCTCGCCCGCCTGGAAGCGAACCGGAAGGTCGAACAGGTGGCGACCAGTGAGCGAGCGATACGACAGAGGTGCGCGCACGCCGACGCCGATAGTCGGGAGTTCGAACTGAATCCTCTCACCTGCCTCGGCGGAGTCGTCCGGAACGACATCGTAGGCTCCCGTCTCCCGGAGATAGCAGTTGAGGAAAGCGTGCATCGTCGCGGACGCGGCGGATTCGGCGGGGTCGCCCGATTCGACGGCGTCCTTCCGGGCCGCTTCGGGGTGACTCATTGGGCCACCTCCGGCGAGACCGCGCTGAGAGAACCACCGCGGCGCTCGATTGCGTCGAGGATGTCGGCGACGTCGGCCAGCGTCGTTCGGGGGTTGAGCAGGGTGAACTTCAGCGCCGTGACGCCATCGACTTCGGTTCGGGCGACGACGGCCTCGCCCTCCCGCAGGAGCGATTCGCGTATCGCTTCGTTCAGCCAACTCAGTCGCTGGTCGCTCATCTCCCCGGTGGGACGATAGCGGAACACGACCGCGTTTATCGTCGGTTCGGCGAGCAACTCGAACGCGGGGTCGTCCGAGAGGAGCGTCGCAACGTCGTCAGCGAGGGCAATCGTCTCGTCCACCAGTGCGCCGAATCCCTCCCGTCCGAGCGCGCGGAACGAGACGAACGGTTTCAGGGCGTCGAATCGGCGCGTCGTCTGCACCGATTTGGCGACGAGATTCGGTGCCGAGTCGCCTGCCGGATTGAGATAGGACGCGTTGCGCGCGATGTGCTCGTACTGCGAACCATCGCGCAGGAGGAAGGCCCCACAGCTAATCGGCTGGTAGAACAACTTGTGGAAATCGACCGACAGGGAGTCCGCGCGTTCGATTCCCGCGAGTCGCTCCCGGTGCTGGTCGGACAGCGCCAGCGCGCCGCCGTAGGCCGCATCGACGTGGAACCAGAGGTCGCGTTCGTCGGCGCGCTCCGCGAGTTCTTCGAGCGGGTCGATGCTCCCGAAGTCGGTCGTTCCGGCGGTGCCGACGAGCGCGAACGGAAGCAGTTCGCGCTCGTCCAGTTCGGCCAGCGTCCGGTCGAGCGCGTCGGGACACATCTCGCGGTCGTCGTTCGTCTCGACGGTGACGACCGCGTTCTCCCCCAGTCCGAGGTGAGCGGCGGCCTGTTCCGCGGTGAAGTGGGTCTCCTCCGAGCAGAGGATGCGCATCGCTTTCGCTCGGTGTGGCAGTCCCGACCGTTTCACGTCCGTGCCGAATCGCTCCTTGGCGAACCGCTCGCGGGCCAACAGCAGGCCCATGAAGTTCGACTGCGTGCCACCGCTCGTGAACACGCCGTCTCCGGCCTCGTCGTAGCCGAACAGGTCACAGAGTTCCTCGACCATTCGACTTTCGAGGAGCGTCGCCGACGGACTCTGATCCCACGAATCCATGGACTGGTTCGTCGCGGACAGCATCGCTTCCGCGACGAGCCCGGAAATCATCGGTGGACAGTGAAGATGGGCGAAACACTGCGAATCCGAGACGCCGACCGCGTTTCGGAGCACGGGTTCGGCCGATTCGAGCGCCGATTCGAGTCCGCGACCTTCCTCGGGGAGCACGTCCATCTCCGCGAACCGCTCGCGGAGCGATTCCGGACTGGCCCCCGAGTAGGGTGTCGCCTCCTCGACGAACGCGTCCAGCACCGCGTCCGTCGCCTGCTCCATCGCGGTTCGGTAGGCCTCGGCACCCTCCTCGCCGCCCAAAAACAGCGATTCGGTGTCCGGTTTGCGGCGCGACTCCAACGTCTCGTTCATGCGGCCGTCACCTCCCGGCGAACCGCCGTGCCGACGGCGTCGTAGAATCGCTCGGCGATGGCGTCCACGTCGTCTTTCGCGACGACGAGCGGGGGCAGGAATCGGACGGTACTGCTGTCGCGCCCGCCCAATTCCACGATGAGTCCCCGCTCGAAACATTCGTCGCGGATGTCCGAAGCGAGGTCGGAGTGGGTCGGATAGTTGCCGAGGTCGTCCTGCTCGGCCGAGGTATCGACGATTTCGGCCCCGAGCATCAGGCCCCGACCGCGAACGTCGCCGACGCAGTCGAAGGTCGCCTGGGTCTCTTCCAGATGGTTTCGGAGTCTCTCGCCCATCTGTTCGGCGTGGCGCGCGAGGTCGTTTTCGAGGACGTACTCGATGGTCGCCTCGCCCGCGGCCATCGCCAGTTGGTCGCCCCGGAACGTTCCGGCGTGGGCACCCGGTTCCCACACGTCGAGGGCTTCGTCGTAGACGACGACCGACAGCGGCAGTCCCCCACCGATGGCTTTCGAGAGCGTCACCACGTCCGGAACGATGTCGGCGTGTTCGAAGGCGAACAGTTCGCCGGTTCGGCCGAGTCCCGTCTGAATCTCGTCCACGACCAGCGGAATGTCGCGCTCGCGGGTCATCCGACGGATTTCCCGCGTCCAGTCGTCGGGTGCTGGAATCGCGCCGCCCTCGCCCTGCACGAGTTCGAGCACCATCCCTGCCGGGTCGGTGATACCGCTCTCCGGGTCGGAGAGCACGTGTTCGACGTACCTGCTCGCGGTTCGGTGGCCCGCCTCGCCGCCGATACCGAACGGACAGCGATAGTCGGACGGATACGGGAGGTGGTGAACGTCGGGCATCGTTCCCGGAACGTCCTCTTTCGGGTCGGTGTTACCCATCAACCCGAGCGCACCGTGGGTCATCCCGTGGTAGCCGCCCTGAAACGCCAGCATGGAGCGATTTCCGGTCGCGGTCTTGACGAGTTTCAGCGCCGCTTCGACGGCGTCGGTTCCGGCAGGGCTACAGAACTGCACCCGTGCCGACTCCGAAAACGCGTCCGGAAGGCTGTCGAACAGCGAATCCACGAACCGTTCCTTCGTCGGCGTCGTGATGTCGAGGGTGTGTAGCGGTCGCTCCGCGTCGAGCAGTTCCTCGATTGCTTGGACGACGACGGGGTGGTTGTGACCGAGGGCGAGCGTCCCCGCACCCGCCAGACAGTCGTAGTAGACGTTGCCGTCGGCGTCCTCAACTTCGACGCCGCTCGCCCGCTCGATGGCAATCGGAAGGTGGCGAGGATACGTCCGAGCGTTCGATTCTCTGCGCGCTTGCTGTGTCAGCAGGCGCTCGTTCTCGCTCTTGCTCATTGCAACCCTCCGTCGAAATCGACCGGTAGAGCCGTTGCTACTCGTCTCTTCCGTGGCTTCCATCGTCGCATACGGATTTTAGGCTAGCCTAAACCAATGTAAATCCACCGGTTTTTAGGCAAACCTAAATTTCGGTGCGAGAGGGTTTCGTCGGGTGAATTTCGGCAGATTAGCGATGAAAATTAGCAATCGATTGATTCGTTTCTTTGCCGACTTTTGGTGGCTACGATTCCAGCACGGTGTCCGCGAGCGTCGGGACGAACGTTCCCACGTCCGTCACCATTCCGATGGCTTGGGCACTCCCTCGGTCGAGCAGTTGCGTCACCGTCGCGGGGTTGATGTCCACGCAGACGACGCGCGTCGTCGAGGGCAGGCAGTTGCCAACCGCGACCGAATGCAAGAGCGTCGAAAGCATCAACACGAGGTCTGCCTCGTGGGCCTGCTCCCGGATGGCGTTCTGTGCCTCCACCGCGTCGGTGATGGTGTCCGGCAGTGGGCCGTCGTCGCGAATCGACCCCGCGAGGACGTAGGGCACGTCGTTATCAACGCACTCGTACATCACGCCGCCCTCGATGAGACCGTCTTCGACCGCCTCAGCGATGCCGCCCGCTCGAACGACTTCGCTGATGGTGTAGATGTGGTGTTTGTGGCCTTTCCGGGGATGTTCCAGCGTCTCGATGTCCATTCCCAGCGAGGTGCCGTACCGACCGCGCTCAATGTCGTGTACCGCGAAACCGTTGCCCGCGCTGAGCATGTCCACGTAGCCCTCGCGGATGAGCCGCGCGAGGTCGTCGCCAGCGCCCGAGTGAATGAGCGCCGGACCGACCACGGCGAGTACGTCTCCACCGTCTTCTTTCGTCTCCACGATGGTCTCGCCGATTTCCCGGATGAGCGACTCCGAGGGACGTTCGCTCGACACGCCGCCCTGCATGAATCCAAAGGGGCCGCCCCCGCCCCGCGGTCGCTCCGGCGGGTCAACGCGAACGCCCGACTCGTCCGTGACGACGAGGTCGCCTTCCTCGATGGCGTTTAACACCTTCGTCCTCGCCCGTCGCTCCTCGGGGTCGATGACGATTGCACAATCCATCTCGATATTTTCGACAGGAAGCCACTCGCCGTCGTACCGAACCTGCGTCGGGTGGTTCGTCGTGGAGTAAAAGCCGTGCGGAACGACGCGGTCTTCCGGGGCCGATTCCAGCGCCGCGTTCGACGGATTCGGGACGTGCGCTCCGTTCTGGTGCAGTTCGTGGAGGATGGCGCGAAGCGTCTCCTCGTCGTCGGCGGAAACCGTCATTCGCGCGTACGACTCCTCGTCTTTGTGCTTGCCGACTCGGAACTCCTCGACCTCGAACTCTCCATCCAAGTCCATCACGACGCCGAAACATTGCTGCATCATGCCGGAGTCGATGATATGACCCTCCAACTCGACGGTGCGAACGTTTGCCATACGAAAGCGGATGGGCGTCGTCGGTATCAGCGTTTTGTCGGCGGAAAATCATGGCACCCGGGCCGACCGAGGGAAGCGTACTTTCACGGGCGACGTGTTGCCCTCGACATGGACGCCCTGAAATCCCTCTCCTCGACCGCCTCGGCGACGGTCGATTTGCTCATGGCGGCGTTTGGACTCGGTATCGTGTTCTACCCTGCACTGTCGGTCGGAAACCACCTGTTCGGGTCGCCACTGGACGAGGCGACTATCTCCTTCGTCGTCGGTATCCTTGCTGTCGGTGGGTCGTATCCGTTCGTCGCGGGCGATTGGTCGCTCGGCCGTCTCGGCGATTACATCTTCGCGTTTAGCGCCAGTGCGATAGCAATCGGTCTCGTCGGTGCTGTCGTCATCGTCTCGTTCGGTTTCGACATCGCCGGAGGAAATCCGATAACGGAAGCGGTGACGATAGGGGTCGCATACGGAATCGCGTATCTGTTCGTATTCGGTTCCATCGACACACCGACCAGTTTGAAGCGGTAGCGTCGTCCAAGCTATCGGACTGCCGTCGAAAAATGCGGATTTCTGCTCAGGGTTCGAGCAGTACCTTCGTCACGCCCTCTTCGCGGTTGTCGAATCGTTCGTACATCTCCGGTGCGTCGTCGAGGCTCACGCGGTGCGAGACGACGAAACTCGGGTCGGCGCGCCCTTCGATTATCATGTCTCGGAGTTGGCGGTTGTACTCCTTGACGTTGCACTGCCCGGTGCCGACTTTGAGACCCTTCTCGAAGAACTTCCCGAAGTCGATGCCGAGGCGACCCTGCGCGGCCATCTCGTCCGGCGCGCCGGGGTCGGACGGCACGTACAGGCCGGGGACGCCCAACTGGCCGGTCGCACGGACGACCTGAATCAGTTGATTGAGCACCACGGCCGGATTCTCCCGCGCCGGGTCGTACGCCTCGTCGCCCGGATCCGTATCGGGGTCGATGGCTTGGTAACCGACCGCATCGACGCCCTTGTCCACGCCGCCGCCGTGCAAGTCTTTGATTTGTTCGACCGGGTCGCTGTCCTCGAAGTTGATCGCCTTCGCGTCGCAGTGCTGTTCGGCGAGTTCCAACCGACTCGGTACCCTATCGACCACGTAGATTTCCGCCGCGCCCTTGATTTTCGCGCTGTAGGCGGCCATCAGGCCGACCGGTCCGGCGCCGTAGATGGCGA
>CAYNQM010000112.1:0-10584 GCA_964399275.1 uncultured Haladaptatus sp. | reverse complement strand
AGCGCGTTCGTCACGCGCTCGGCTTTCGCGCCGCCGCCGATGTCGAGGAAGTTGGCGGGACTGCCGCCGTAGTAGTCCACGAGGTCGAGCGTCGTCATGACGAGTCCAGCACCGTTGCCGATGATGCCGACGTTACCGTCGAGTCGGACGTAGTCGAACCCGTACTCGCCCGCCTTGCGTTCGAGGTCGTCCTCGTAGGAGTCCTCTTCCATCTCGGCGAGGTCGGGGTGGCGGAACAGCGCGTCACCGTCGATGTTGAGCACTGCGTCCGCAGCGACGACTTCGTCGTCGTCGGTAATCATCAGCGGGTTGATTTCCGCGTCGCTCGCGTCCTTGTCGTCCCACAGGTCGTACAGCGTCGTCAGGACGCTCGCAACGTCCATCGCCACGTCGCGGTCAACCCCCGCGTCGTAGACGGCCTTTCGGGCCTGGTACGGGTACATCCCGAACGCCGGGTCGATGTGTTCACGCGCGATTGCGTCGGGGTCTTCCTCGGCGACTTCCTCGATGTTGACGCCACCTTTCGAGGAGACCATGGCGACGGGTTTGCCCTCGCCGCGATCCATCGTCACGCCGACGTACAGTTCGTCGACGAAATCGACGGCCCCTTCGACCAACACCTGTTCGACGGTGTACCCCTTCAAATCCATCCCGAGAATGGATTCGGCGGCCTCTTCCGCCTCGTCGCGGTTCTCAGCGAGTAAAATGCCACCGGCCTTTCCGCGGCCGCCGACGTGTACCTGCGCTTTCACCGCGACCGGGTAGCCGATATCCTCCGCCGCTTCGACGACTTCCTCGACACTCTCTGCGAGCGCCGAATCTGGCGTCGGAATCCCCGCGTCGGAGAACACCTCCTTCGCTTGATACTCATGTAACCTCATGCACTCGAAAGGGGGTTTCCCCGCCGCTTAAATCCCGCCGGTTCCGGATTCTCGAAAGAGAGAGCGAAAGTAAATTCGACGGCAGAGATTCTCCGATAGTCGGCGGCAACGAGATGACGACTATGACGCGAATCGTCGCAACAGCGAGTTCCGTTTCCAGTAGCCCCACGCGGAAGCCACGAGGAGGGCACCCACGATGAACCCGGTCTGGACGAATCGGTTCGCGGCGAGTTGCGCACCGGCCAAGTTGATGAGGAAGTAGCCCGGCAGTCGGCCCAACAGCGACACCGCCACCATCTTTCGAATATCCATCTCGGTGAGACCACCGGCAAAACAGATGACGTCGTCGGGCAGGCCGGGAATCAAGAAGATGAAAAAGAGCGCGAGAAGTCCGCGATTCCCGACGAGCGCGTCGAACTGTTCTAATGTTTCGTCGTGAACGACCTTCTCGACGTAGGGGCGACCGAACCGACGGGAGAGCGAAAACGCCACGTAGCTCCCGATTGTCGCGCCGACGACGCTGTAGACGGTGCCGAACGCCGGGCCGAAGAGATAGCCACTTGCGAACGCCAGTAGTTGTCCGGGAATAGGAGCGACGACCACCTGACTCGCTTGCAAGAGGACGAACACCAGCGGTGCGTACAGGCCGAACCCATCGACGTACTCCCGGAGTGCGTCAGAATTCGTGAGGACGGGAAACTGCCGAGGCAACAGAATCGATAGTCCGACGAACAACAGGCCGATGATGACGAGATACGCGACCGTGGTTCGCCTCGTCCGAGCGGACGTGAAGATTCGAACCTCGCGGAGCATTTCGAATGGTCGTTTCGCTGACGACATGGCGACTACCGACTCCCGGGAGCCGTCACAGATCGCCGGTTATCGCCGTCGAGAGGTGATATAAAGGGAGAAGAAGCCTCATCACGAATGCGAAAACCAACTGTCTTGATAGCGTTCATGAGTGCCACGTTCGCGCGATACCAGTTTAATCTATGGAACGTCGTCCCCGAGCATTTTCGAACCACGCAGACAGGATTTTTGCCACCAGCGCCCGATTACCGGCACCGTGAAATCTGACCGAATTGCGGGTTTCTCGTTCGTCCTCCAGTGGCTACTGTACGCCCTCCTGAAACGACTGACTGGGTCGTGGACGCGCGACGAATCGGTGTGGGTGTTCGGCGCGCGCGGCGGCGACGCGTTCGTAGACAACGCGAAGTACCTGTTTCTGCACGTCGCGAACGAACGACCCGGCGTCCGCCCCGTCTGGCTCTCGAAAAACAGGCGAGTCGTCCGCGAACTACGACAGTCGGGTTACGAAGCATATTACTGCTACTCGGTTCGTGGACTCCTCGTCAATCTCCGGGCGGGCGTCGTCGTCCTGACGCAGGGCTACCGCGACGTCGCCATGCCGTGCTGTGCGGGCGCGAAAACCGTCCTTCTGTGGCACGGCGTCCCCCTGAAGACGATTTCGTGGGACGCCCAATTTCCGGACGAATCCGCACCAGTCCGGATGGCCAACGAGCGCGTCGCCGACGAGTTCGACGGCGTGGTCGTCCCGGACGACAATCTCGCCGACGTGTTCGAATCTGGACTTCACGTCAACCGCGACCGCATGATTCGAACCGGCTACCCGCGAATCGACGCGCTCGCGTCGGACGTGCCGGGGAGCGATATCGGAGCCGACGGGGCGGCGCGGGAACGAATTCGACGCCTCGCCGAGAACCACCCGGTTTTCGTGTACCTGCCGACGTTCCGAGGTGGCGACGAGGGCAGTCCGACGGAGCAACTCGACTGCCGAGCGCTCGGCGAGTTTTTGGAGGCCGAGGACGCCTACTTCGTCGTCAAGACACACCCCCGCGACCGGTTCGACCCGCCGAACCACTCGCGAATCGTCCGACTGCCGGGGGAGTGCGACATCTACCCGATCCTCCGATACGCCGACGTACTCGTCACGGACTACTCGTCGGTTTACTTCGACTTCCTCGCTCTCGACCGGCCGGTCGTGTTCTACGCGTACGACCGCGACGAGTACGAGGAGACGAGGGGGTTCTACTTCGACTACGACGAAATCGCGGCGGGTTCCGTCGCCTCCACGTTCGCCGAACTGCTCGATGCCCTCGCTCGCGCGCTCGAAGACGACCCCGACGCGACGGCACGACGAGCAGTGAGACAACGGTTCGTCAACGAGTTCGACGCGACCGGCGACCAGTCGGCGGCAGTATATGATGCAATTTGGAAACAGTTACTCCGGGATGAAAATACGTAGTCTATATAGTAATGGTGGTTTCCACAGTAGACTGCGACGATAATCAGTATATTAAAAGAAAAGCTTAAAGTCCGACTATCCGTATCCCCAGCCAAGGGTGACAGGACCGCGACAGCCTCTGTGCACGCGGAACTACCCAAATTAGCCATGGCACGCACCAGCGGAACGACAGAACGACGACCGTCCGACGTCGAGCAGAGTTCGAATGCAGACCGACAATCGACGCCCGACAGCGACCTCTCGGTCATCGCTCATCGAGGGTTTGCGGGTGTCTACCCCGAAAACACCGTTTCGGCCGTTCGGCAAGCGGCGACCATGCCGAACGCCACGCCGGAGATGATAGAAATCGACGTGCATCCGACTGCCGACGGTGAGGTCGTCGTCTTTCACGACACGCGACTCGACCGACTGACCGACGCTCCTTCGTCGCTCGCTCGCCAGCGCGTCTGGAACCTTCCCTACGACGCGCTCGGCGACGTGCGGATTCTCGGTACCGACGAGCGGATCCCTCGGTTGGAAACCATCCTCGACGCGATTCCTCCGGAAGTCGGCGTGAACGTCGAATTCAAAAATCCCGGCACGCTCGACGCTCGACCGCGCGAGAACCTCCCGCCCGAGCAACGAGACCGACAGAAAGAGTTGTGGCTTCCGTTCGCCGAGCGCGTACTCTCGACGTTCGGCAAACACGACCACGACATGCTCATCTCGTCGTTCGCCGAGGGCGCGCTCGCGGCGGTTCGCGAACTCGACTCGACCGTCCCCATCGCGGCGGTGTTCGCCGACTCCATCGTGGACGGTCTCGAAA
Organism: uncultured Haladaptatus sp.; assembly: GCA_964399275.1. Classification (GTDB taxonomy): domain Archaea; phylum Halobacteriota; class Halobacteria; order Halobacteriales; family Haladaptataceae; genus Haladaptatus. The sequence continues at coordinate 6,632 of CAYNQM010000112.1, read as the reverse complement.
TCGCCCGCCGCTACGACTGCGACGCGATTCATCCGCCGTGGAACATGGTCGCCGGAACCGACCTGTTCAACGACGATTACGGGTCGCTCGGTCCTTACGACGACATCGACCTGCTGGGCGTCGCACGCGAGGAGGGATACGACGTGAACGCGTGGACCGTCGAAAGCTGGTATCAAGCACGCCAACTCCGGGAAGCGGGCGTAGACGGTATCATCACGGACTACCCCAACGTGCTTCAGTTCGACTATCAGTAGGTTCGAAATCTGACGACTAGCCAGCAACGTTATCACAACCTACGTCGCCGTATTGGGTCGGTGACTTTCATGAGGGGGGTAATTCTGTCAGCAGGGATAGGGTCTCGACTTCGACCGCTCACGCTTCACAAGCCGAAATGTTGCGTGTCGGTGGACGGAACGCCGATTCTCGTCCATCAGCTACGAGCGTACGACGACGCCGGGATACAGAACATCACGGTCGTCGCGGGCTATCTGGCCGACCACGTCAAAGCGGTCTGCGAACGCGTCGAACGCCAGCGACCGACGCTCGACGTGACGGTCAGAACGAGCGACGTGTACGCGAACACGGACAACATGTACTCGCTGTCGCTCGCGGACGAGGACGTTGCCGGTGAAGAGTTCGTCCTCAGCAACGGCGACGTCGTCTTCGACCCCGGCCTGCTCGAAACGCTGATCGAGTCCGACGCCGACAGCGCCGTCGCCTGCGACACGGAGCAGTTCAGCGAGGAGGCGATGAAACTCTCGGTGGACGAGCACGACCGAGTGACGCACATCGACAAGGGGATTCCGAAGGGAGCTTCGCACGGGTCGTCTACGGACGTGTATCGCTTCTCGGCCGACTTTTCGACACTACTATTCGACGAGATTACGAGAACCATCGACCGGGAAAACGACTACTGCGAGTGGACGGAGATAGCAATCGACCACATCGTCCGCACCAAATCACACGACTTGACGACCGTGGACGTGAGCAGTTATCGCTGGGTCGAGATAGACGATTTCAACGACTTGCAGTCCGCTGATATCCTGTTCAGTTCGCTCTCCTCGCTCGATTCGAAGGAGGCCATTTTCTTCGACCTCGACGGTACCGTCTATCTGGACGACGACCTCGTGGACGACGCGAAAGCGCGCATCGACGCGCTCCGCGAAGCGGGCGTCGATGTCTACTTTCTCACGAACAACTCTTCGCGCTGGAAGGACGACTACGTGGCAAAGCTGAACGCGCTGGATGTCGAGGCGGACACCGAGAACGTCCTGCTCTCGACTGACGGCGTCATCGACTATCTACAAGATACGGGCGACGAAGTGTTCGTTCTCGGCACGTCGGCGATGCGAAACGCGCTGGACAACCACGGCATCACGGTCGGCGACGACCCCGACCACGTCGTCGTCGGCTTCGACACCGAACTCACCTACGAAAAGGCGCGAGAGGCAACCCTCGCGATTCGGGACGGGGCGACCTTCCTGCTCGCACATCCGGACGCCGTCTGCCCGACAGCGGACGGAATGGTGCCAGACTGTGGTTCTATCAGCGCGCTCGTCGAACGTGCGACCGACAGACGGCCAGACCGAACCTTCGGCAAGCCGAACGCAGAGATGATTCAGCACGTCTTGGACGAAAACGGCTACGCGCCCGAAGACGTGGTCGTCGTCGGCGACCGACTGGAGACCGACGTGCAGTTGGCTGAAAACGTCGGCTGTGAGTCGGTCTGCGTACTGACCGGGGACGCGACGCGGTTCGCTATCGAACGGAGCGACGTCAGTCCGACGCTCGTCGCGCCGAGCGTCGCGGTGCTCGACCAGTTCGTCTCGGCGTCGTCCGACGCGAGTGCGCCGCACGTCGTGGACGAGGGAACGTCGTGAGCGACGTTCGAACTGGGTACGTCACCCAGACGCACACCGGCGACGTCTCGTGGCAGACCGCAGTCGAGGAGGGCGCACGAATCGGCTTCGACTTCGCAGAACTGTACATGGACGGCGCGACGGAACGGACGAAACTCGACCCCGATGCGGTGCGATCGCTGGCGGCCGAGGAGGGACTCGACCTGCTCGTTCACCTTCCGTTCGTGGACATCGAAATCGGATCTCCGCGGGCGGGCATCCGCGAGACATCGCGCGAGGAGCAGAGAGCCTGCATCGAAACCGCCAGCAAGATGGGAGCAGAGAAGGCGGTTCTGCACGCGAGTTCCCACGCTACCCCGCCGGAGTGGACTGTCGAAGAAGTGGAACCCCACCTGCTGTCGGCGATACGCGAAATCGACTCGTTCGCCCGTGAGCGCGACGTAGAAGTCTGCGTCGAAAACCTCCCCGGAATCCTGTTTACCGTGCACGACTTCGACCGAGTGTTCGCCGAAACCGACGCCGCGATGACGTTCGATACGGGCCACGCGCGAGTCGATGGCATGAACGCCGAGGACATCGCCGCGTTTCTGGCCGACCACGGCGACCGAATTTCACACGTCCACGTCAACGACGCCCGGCGGCCAGCGGACGAACACGTACCGACGGGTTCGGGTACGCTGGATTTCGAAACCGCGTTCGCGCCGATTCGAGACGGCTGGTCGGGAACCGTCTCAGTCGAAGTGTACACCTTCGACTTCGACTACCTCGAACTGAGCAAGCGAAAGTTGGACGGCTATCTGCGCTGACGAGACGACCGAGTCAGTCGGCGTACAACCGAACCAGTCGGCACTCGGGACAGAGATACGCGTTCAGGTACTCCACCTTGAGACCGAGAGTGCTCAGAACGCCGCCTGACGGCTTGATTTGAATTCGTTCTTCGCCGTAGGTCTGGTGTTCGACTGCTTCCATCGACACGTCGCAATCGGGGCAGGTCGGCATACGCTGACTGCACGTCCCGCGGACTTATTTTCTCGCTTCCCGTGGATTCGCCCATGCGCGCAGTCCGATACCACGAACACGGCGGGCCGGAGGTACTACAGATAGACGACATCGACCGACCGGAACCCGACGACGACGAACTGCTGGTGGCGGTTCGCGCCGCCGCGATAAATCCCGTTGACACCTACTTCCGCGAAGGGTCGTACTCCCCCGGCGACCTGCCGTGGATTCCCGGTACCGACTTCGCTGGCGTGGTCGAAGCAGTCGGTTCGGAGGTCGAGGCGTTCGAAGCGGGCGACCGCGTCTTCGGCACCGGTCTCGGCAACGACCGACCCGGAACCTGCGCGGAGTTCGTCACGACGCCGACCGACAGAGTGGCACGCCTCCCCGACGGCGTCGGCTTCGACGAAGGCGCGGCGGTCGGTGTTGCAGGCGTGACGGCGTGGCGCGCGCTCATCGACCACGCCGGACTGGAACCCGGCGAAACCTGTCTCGTTCACGGCGGAAGCGGCGGCGTCGGCCACGTCGCAGTTCAGTTAGCGCGAGCGACCGGCGCGCGAGTGACGACGACGGCGAGCGACGACTACCACGATCGCCTCGAAGCCCTCGACGCGCGAACTGTCCTCGACTACTCCCGGGACGACCTCGCGGAGGCAGTCGGCGAGGCGGGCGACCCCGACGTCATTCTCGACCATCGACTGGACGACTACCTCCAGTTCGACGCGGACGTGGCGGCGTTGGGTGCCCGAATCGTCGGCATCGGCAACGAGGACGTGACGGCGGGATTCGAGAACGTTCCGGGGGCGCGCTCGAAGGAACTGACAATCACGCTGATGAGCATGTTCAACTCGCCGGACATCTCGGCCGTGTTGGAACGACTCGGGCAGTTGGTTGCCGACGGCGAAATCGTCCCCGAGATTGCGAGCGTGTACGAGTTGGACGAGGTTGCCGAGGCACAGCGGGACGTCATGGAGACGAGTTTCCTTGGAAAACTGGTCGTGGAACTGTAGCGACGAACTCGGCGAGGCGCGGTTGCGGTATGTGAAGTCGGGAATAGCTAACAACACTTTCACGAGACAGTAGATCCCTCGGAAGCCATCTCGTCGCATAAATTATCTGACCCCAAACGTTCTTGTACTGTCACGAAAACAGTCGAGTAGTGTCGCACACTGCTCCACGCCATGCTGGCGGCAACAATGGGCCAGCAACTGCTTTTCGTCGGGTGGAGCCTCGAAGGTAGGCCGGTTGGACGGCGACGGTCGGGGCGAACCCCGGCGCGTCGCGCACCGTAGCTGACCGATTCCAACGAGCCACAGATGCAACGATACATACGCAGACGACGAACCAGACGAACAGCGATTCGAACGACGACGGAGCGGCTGAAATGACCGACATGAACCCCCAAACGTACTACGACGAGTTCGGCGAGGGCGAGTGGGAGCGATTGGAGCGCGACCCCGTCACCCGACTGGAGTTCGAGAACACGACCGACTACCTCGCAACGCACCTCCCCGAATCCGGCCACGTCCTCGACGTTGGCGGTGCCGCGGGCCGCTACGCCTGCTGGCTCGCCGAGCGCGGATTCGACGTGACGCTCATCGACCTGAGCGAGCGACAGGTCGAACTCGCGCGTAAAAACGCCGAAGAACGCGGTTTCGACGCGAAAATCTCGGCGGAGCAGGGCGACGTGCGCGACCTGCGATTCGCGGACGGCAGTTTCGACGCGGTCTGCTGTCTCGGCGGCCCGCTTTCACACGTCGTGGACGACGACGAGCGCGCGACGGCGATGGCCGAACTGCGCCGAGTCGCCCGCCACGACAGCCCCGTCTTCGTCTCGGTCATCAGCAGGTTCGCCGCCATTCAGGACATCCTGAAGTTCAACCTCGATTCCTCCCACGGTCTGCTCGCGCCCATCGCCGAGGACGGCAAGTACACCCAAGCGCGCGTCGAGGCGTACGGCGACGGCGAGGGCTGGGCGGAGTGTCACTTCTTCCGCGCCGACGAGTTCGAAGCCGAGTTGGAGTCAGCAGGCTTCGAAGTCGAGCAGTTGGTCGGTCTGGAGGGCGTCGCAAACCGGATGAAACGGGAACTGGAGGAGGCCGACGAGGACGCCGTCGAGAGCGTGCGCGAACTCGTCAAACTGCTCCGCGAGGACAGAACCGTGGTTGACTTCTCGGAGCACATGCTGGCGGTCTGTCGGGCGTGAGAATCGCCCCCGACTCACTCCGTTCCGACGCGAATCATTCCGACGCGAATCACGTAGAGAACGCCGACGAGGAGGGCGGTCGCTTGGGCCGCCGAGGAAATCGTCGCCCGCATCAGCGCGGGCCAACCGCCGCCGAAAACCGTCCCGAGAAACGCGGCGACGGTGAACCCGACGAGCATGATGACGAAAAGAATCGCGCCGTGCCGGGCGAGCCAACCGAGACGAGGTGTATTCATAACTGATACGTTCGGTTGGAAACGATAAACGTACTGAATTTCGGTTCAGAACCGCGTCGTCCGCCCGGCCGCCGACCACGGATTCGTCGGTGCGTCGGTCGGAACGCGAACGTCTCGGTTCTGCAACTGGGAGACCTTCCCGGCGAACTGCCACCGCTTTCCGTCCCAGTCCGGTTCCTCGTCCGCTCCCTCGGCGGCGCGCTGGTCTTGGAGATGGGCGTTGATTGCCGCCGCGATAGCGGCGGCCTCTTCCGCGGAGGCGTCCGGGGGAATCGAGAGCTTCACGTCCTCAGAGCGGGATGTTGCCATGTTTCTTTTCGGGTTGGTCGGTTCGCTTGCTCATCAGCATTTCTAAGTCGTCGATGAGTCGCGGGCGGGTCTCTGTCGGTTCGATAACGTCGTCCACGAAGCCCCTGTCGGCGGCGGTGTAGGGGTTGGCGAACTGCTCGCGGTACTCGTCGATGAGTTCGTCCCGGCGGGCTTCGGGGTCGTCGGCCTCCGCGAGTTCGGAACTGTAGAGGACGTTGACCGCGCCCTGTGGACCCATCACCGCGATTTCGGCGGTCGGCCACGCGTAGTTTACGTCCGCGCCGATGTGCTTCGAGGACATCACGTCGTAGGCCCCGCCGTAGGCTTTCCGGGTGATGACCGTCATCAGAGGCACCGTGGCCTCCGAGAAGGCGTAGAGCAGTTTCGCGCCGTGACGGATGATGCCGCCGTGCTCTTGGTCGGTGCCGGGCATGAAGCCAGGTACGTCCACGAACGTCAGAATCGGGATGTTGAACGAGTCGCAGAACCGGACGAACCGTGACCCCTTCTCCGACGATTCGATGTCGAGGGTGCCCGCGTTGACGCGCGGTTGGTTGGCGACGATGCCGACCGAACGACCGTCGAGTCGAGCGAACCCGACGACGATATTCTTCGCGTAGCCTTCCTGCACCTCGAAGAACGAATCCTCGTCCACGACGCCGTCGATGACTTTCGTGATGTCGTAGGGTTTCCGCGGTTGGTCGGGAACCACAGATTCCAACTGTTCGTCGCGTCGCTCGGGGTCGTCCCACGGTTCGACGCGGGGTGGGTCTTCCACGTTGTTCTGCGGGAGGTAGGATAGCAGTCGCCGGATGTCGTCCAGCGCCTCCTCCTCGCTGTCCTCGGCGAAGTGAGCGACCCCGCTTTCGCTGGTGTGAGCCTTCGCGCCGCCGAGTTCTTCAAACGTGACTTCCTCGCCCGTCACCGTCTCGATAACGTCCGGGCCGGTGATGAACATGTGGCTGGTGTCCTCGACCATGAAAATGAAGTCCGTGATGGCAGGCGAGTAGACCGCACCGCCAG